>NZ_JBIRGP010000013.1:0-355091 GCF_044328075.1 Streptomyces sp. NPDC017991
GGTACTGCAGGGGGGACCCTGTGGGAGAGTAGGACGCCGCCGAACAAATATTACAGGAAAGCCCCCGCACTTCGGTGCGGGGGCTTTTTTGCGTTCAGACGCTTTCAGTTCGGCTTAGGGTCTTTGTCATGCGCTATGACCTGGTGATCTTCGACAACGACGGCGTCCTCGTGGACAGCGAGCCCCTCTCCAACACCCTGCTCGCCGCGTATCTCACCGAACTCGGGCACCCCACCTCGTACGAGGACTCCCTGCGCGACTACATGGGGGCCGCCATGCATCGCGTACACGACCTGGTCGAGGAGCGGACCGGGGAGCGGTTGCCCGCCGATTTCGACGACGTCTTTCACGGGCGGGTGTTCGCTGCCTTCGAGCGGGAGCTGGAGCCGGTTCCGGGAGCTGTGGAAGTCCTGGAGAAGCTGGCCGCGGACGGAATTCCGTACTGTGTGGCGTCGTCCGGGAGCCACGAGCGGATCCGCGTGGGGCACCGGAAGACCGGGCTCGACCGGTGGTTCGACGACGCGCGCATCTTCAGTTCGCAGGACGTGGGACGCGGCAAGCCCGCACCGGATCTCTTCCTCCACGCGGCCGAACGGATGGGGGTACCCCCGGAGAAGTGCCTTGTCGTGGAGGACAGTCCGCTCGGGGTGCAGGCGGCTCGCGCGGCAGGGATGGACGTGTACGGCTTCACGGCGATGACGCCGGGCGAGCGGCTGGCGGGTGCCGACCGGCTCTTCGGAAAGATGGGTGAGCTCCTGGTACTCCTCCAGAGCTGACCCTCGGCCGAAGCTGAGCAGAATTCATCTTCTTGTTCGTCTACCCACGAGTAAGCCTGAGCCCTACGCTGAGCCGCCATGACAGATGTGCTGCGGCGTGGCCGGGCTTCCTTGGCGTTCAGCTTCTTCGCCCAGGGCGTCGCCTTCGCTCTGCTCGTGACCCGTATCCCGGCGATCCAGGACCGGTACGACGTGTCCGACGGGCTGCTGCCCGCCTTCCTCGCCGCCGTACCGATCCTCGCCGGCGTCGGGAGCGTCTGCACCGAGCACCTGGTGAAGCGGGTGCCGCCGAGTCACGTACTGCGCTGGGCCCAACCGGTCGTGCTGCTCGCGCTGCTGGGGGTCGCGGCCGGTGACGGGCTGTGGGAGCTGGGGCTGGCCCTCGCCGCCTTCGGACTGGCCGTCGGAGCGCTCGACGCGTCCATGAACATGCTCGGCGTGAGTCTTCAGCACACGTACGGGCGCAGCATCATGCTCGGGTTCCATGCCGCGTTCAGCCTCGGCGGAATCGTCGGGGCCTCGCTCGCGTGGGTGGGGGCGCACTGGGACCTGGCGTTGTTCGTGTCGTACCTGCCCGCCGTGCTGGTGCTGCTGCCCGCCGCGCTCGTGGGGAGCCGGTGGTACGTCGACGGGAGCAGGCACAAGGAGGCCCAGGCGTCGGACGTGGCCGCTGGGAGCAGTGGGGGCGGTGGAGCCGGTGGCGCGGGAGTGGGGTTCAAGCTGCTGCTGCCGCTGTGTCTGGTGATGGCCATCGCGTACATCGGCGATTCGACCGTCTCCAACTGGAGTGCCAAGTATCTGCAGGACGTGCTCGGCAGCTCGGAGCAGCTGGCGACCGTTCCGTACAACGTCTATATGGTCACCACGCTGGTCGGGCGGGCCGTGGGGGACCTCGGGGTGCGGCGGTTCGGGGCGGTGGCGGTCGTGCGGGTGGGGGCGGTCGTCGCGGCGGCCGGCTTCGCTGTCGTGGCGATCGCGCCGGGCGCCTGGGTCGGGATGCTCGGCTTCACTCTTGTCGGATTCGGACTGTGTGTGATCGTGCCGCAGACCTTCGCGGCGGCGGGCAGGCTGTTCCCCGGGGCTGCGGACGCGGCCGTCGCGCGACTGAACATCTTCAACTATGTGGGGTTCCTGATCGGTTCGCCCCTGGTGGGAGCTCTGGGCGATGCGTGGAGCTATCGGGGCGCGATGCTCGTACCGATGGCGTTGGTGCTCGCGACACTGTTCTACGCCCGGTCGTTCGCTTCTGGACCTTCCCGATACGGTGACGGGCATGAGCGGCCGCGCACAGCTGATGTGGGACGAGGCAGTAACGGGCTATGACTTCGGTCCGGATCATCCGATGGATCCGGTCCGGCTGGCGCTGACCCGGCGCCTGGTCGACGCCTTCGGGCTCGACCGGGAGGTGGATGTCGTCGCGGCCAAGCCCGCCGGTGACTCCACCCTGCGGTTGGTGCACAGGGAGGACTACGTCGAGGCGGTCAAGGCCGCCTCCGTGGATCCCCGGGCGGCCGACGCGGCGTACGGGCTGGGGACCACGGACGATCCCGCCTTCGCCGGTATGCACGAGGTGTCCGCCCTGATCGCCGGGCAGTCGGTGGGCGCCGCCGAGGCCGTGTGGCGGGGCGACGCGCTGCACGCGGTGAACTTCGCGGGCGGGCTGCACCACGCGATGCCCGGGGGCGCGTCCGGGTTCTGCATCTACAACGACGCCGCGCTGGCCATCGCCCGGCTGCTGGAGCTGGGGGCCGAGCGGGTCGCGTACGTGGATGTGGACGTGCACCACGGTGACGGTGTGCAGGCCGCGTTCTGGGAGGACCCGCGGGTGCTGACCGTGTCGCTGCACGAGCATCCGCGCACGCTGTTCCCGCAGACGGGGTGGCCCGAGGAGACCGGGGCCGCGGGGGCGGAGGGCTCCGCCGTGAACGTGGCGCTGCCGGCGGGGACCGGGGACGCGGGGTGGCTGCGGGCCTTCCACTCCGTCGTACCGGAGCTGATCGCCGACTTCCGGCCGCAGGTGCTGGTCACCCAGCACGGGGCCGATACGCACTTCGAGGATCCGCTCGCTCATCTCGCCGTGTCGCTGGACGCGCAGCGGGCTGTGCAGGTGGCGTGCCATGAGCTGGCGCACGAGTACGCCGAGGGGCGGTGGGTCGCGCTCGGTGGGGGCGGGTATGCGGTGGTCGACGTGGTGCCGCGGTCGTGGACGCATCTTGTCGCGATCGCCGCGGGGCGGGAGGTGGCGCCGTCTTCCGTCATCCCTGAGGGGTGGCGGGCGGAAGTGTTCGCCCGTACGCGGCAGTTGGGGCCTGTGCGGATGACTGACGGGCGGTGGCCCGTGTCGTTCGTGGGATGGGACGCGGGGTATGACCCTGCGGATCGGTTGGATCAGGCCGTGTTGGCCGCTCGGCGGGCGGCGTTTCCGCTGCGGGGGTTGTTGGCCTAGGGCTTTTCTCGCCCCCGCCGCCCCTACCCGTTCCCGTCAACGACTCGGGGGTCGGCCCCCGAACCCCCGGTCCTCAAACGCCGGACGGGCTGAAAGGCTGGGGCGCTGTTACGCCAACTGTGGGGTGCTGGGACAGTTTTGGGGGCGGGAGCGCGGTGGGTGCGGCAGCATCGGGGCGTGTTGAGTACCGGGGCGTTGCGGGCGCATCTGCTGGCGGCGAGGCTGGCCGGGGCCGTGGCCACCTCGCGGGAGGTGAGCCTCAGGAGTTATCGGCTGTTCGCCGCTCGGGATCCGCGAGTGACGATCGGACTCGATCCCGAACGGGCCTGGAAGCAGTCCGATCTGATCGCCCTGATGGCGGAGAAGTGCGGCGTATCAGACGATCCGCGGCATACTTCCGGGCCTGATGTGATCGATCCCGATCGGACCCTCGCGGCGCTCGACGCCTTCGCGGAGCGGCTTGCGGAAGCCGCGCGGAACCGTTCCCCGGTGCTGCTCGGCACCGGACATCCGCACCGCCTGCTCGGCTTCTACGCCGCTCTCGCGGACGCTCTGTCGGCGGCCGGGTGTACCGTCCTCACCTCCGCGTATGGTAGCTGTGTCGACATAACGACCCGGTTCGGTCTACGCACGTACAACCTTGACTACGTACGAGGAGTCGCGTTGGTGCGGGAACCCGGGGCGCGGGGGGCCGGTCACGAGACCGGCGCGCACACCCACTCCCCCCTCCCGGTTCGCACCGCTCTGGCCGCCGCCGCGGAGGCCGGCGGGCCGCTTCCGGAGCTCGTGGTGGGAGACCACGGGTGGGTCTGCGGAGCAGGTCAGCTGGGGTTCGAGGCCATCGGCCTGGGTGACACCGATGATCCCGCGCTGTTCGTCGGTGAGGCAGAGGGACGGGTGTCCGTCGTCGTTCCACTTGATGACGCTGTGCGGTCTGATTACTACCGACCGCTTACTCGCTATGTACTCAATCGAGCGTGTCTGTCACAGTAGGCCGCCGATGGGGGCTCCTCTTCCCCACTCGCATCACCCGCCCCTACTCTGGGGAGTGAGCACGCAACGACGAAGTGTCACCGGAAGGGGAAGCCGGCGACCGTCGAGTGCGGAAGGTTCAGGTGTGTCATGGCTGCTGGCGAGAGGCCTCTGAACGAGGTTCAGTTCCTTACCGTGGCGGAAGTCGCCTCGGTGATGCGAGTGTCGAAGATGACCGTGTACCGCTTGGTGCACAGCGGTCATCTGCCCGCGATCCGGGTGGGGAGGTCGTTCCGCGTCCCGGAGCAAGCGGTTCACGAGTACCTTCGCGAGTCCTACGTGGGGGTGGAGACAGTCTGACGGTGGTCCGGGGGAGGTCCCGGGGTGCTTGATGGCGTCCCCGGGATTTCGCCCGGAACCCCTCGATTACAACCTCTGGCGCTCAGGCGGGTAGGCTGGCCCCTCATAAGTCGTGTGGGCCCATGCAGCCCAGCAACGAGTAAAGAGAAGTGAGCGAGGGTAGTCGTGGGCTCTGTTATCAAGAAGCGGCGTAAGCGGATGGCCAAGAAGAAGCACCGCAAGCTGCTCAAGCGCACTCGCGTTCAGCGACGCAACAAGAAGTAGTCGCGACCTGCGGCGGTCGCCCACCTCGCGCGAGCGGGGCGTGGGCGACGCCGCGACAGTGCGCTCTGTGGCCCCCCACCGGTTGGTGGGGGGCCACAGTCGTGTGCCCCGGACGGACTCCGGGCCCCTTGATGTCCGGCGGTACGAACGCCGTGCGTATGCCTGGGCGTACGTTCCGTGCGGCACATGGCTTGGTCTGATCGTATGTCCGGGGGCGCGGTCACTTCGGGCATCGGGCAGTCATCACAGCGCAACACCGACCGGCTAACGTGACCGGCACGGGGAACACGGCAGAGTACGAGCAGATGTCGTCGACGGCTGGAAGGAAGGCGCTGATCTTGGGGAAGGTCGTGCTCGTGACCGGAGTGGCCCGTCAGCTGGGGGGCCGGTTCGTACGACGGATCCAGCGTGACCCCGAGGTGGACCGGGTGATCGCCGTGGACGCGGTCGCGCCCGAGCACCACCTGGGCGGAGCGGATTTCGTACGCGCCGACATAAGGCAGCCCACCCTCGCCAGGCTGCTCGCAGAGCACTCCGTGGACACGGTGGTGCACCTGGACGTGACGGCCACTCCGCTGGGCGGCGGCAGCCGGACCTCGGTCAAGGAGACCAACGTCATCGGCACCATGCAGCTGCTCGGTGCCTGCCAGAAGTCGCCGACGGTCAAGCGGCTGGTCGTGAAGTCGAGTACGAACGTCTATGGATCGGCGCCCCGTGACCCGGCCGTCTTCACCGAGACGACCCCGCCCAAGTCGCTGCCCAGCGGCGGCTTCGCGAAGGACACGGTCGAGGTCGAGGGGTACGTACGAGGGTTCGCGCGGCGGCGGCCCGACGTCGCCGTGTGCGTGCTGCGGTTCGCCAACATCCTCGGACCGGGCGCGGACACCCCGCTCGCCGCGTACTTCTCGCTGCCGGTGCTGCCGACCGTCCTCGGCTACGACCCGCGGCTGCAGTTCGTGCACGAGGACGACGTGATCGACGTACTGCGGATCGCCTCGCACGAGCCGGAGCGGGGCACGCTCAACAGCGGCACGTTCAACATCACCGGCGACGGCGTCCTGCTGCTCTCCCAGTGCGCGCGCAGGCTGGGCCGGCCCACGGTCCCGCTGCTGATGCCCGCGATCAGCTGGGTGGGCTCGGCACTGCGTACGGTGGGCATGACGGACTTCTCGCCCGAGCAGCTGAGGCTGCTCACCCATGGCCGGGTCGTGGCGACGAACCAGATGCGCGAGACGCTCGGATACCGGCCGAAATTCACGACCGCGGAGACGTTCGCGGACTTCGCCCGCAGCCGGGGCCCCGGACTGCTGCCGCCGGAGGCCCTCGCGGGGGCCGTCGACCGGATCGCCGCACTGCCCGCACTGGGCGGTGGCCACCCCCCGACGCAGAGCGCCAACTGAGCGCCAACCGAGGAGCGCATCAACGATGGCGGACGCCAAGGTCATTCCGTTCGACGACGACCGGTCCCGCGGGAGTGCCGTACAGCGGCCCGCGCGGCGCCGGGGCGCGGGGAACAGGCGCAAGGGCGAGCCCACGGCGGTTCACGAGGTCCAGCCCCTGCCCGCACGAACGATTCCGCAGGATGATGTTCCTGTGACGCGTGAGGAACCTGCTGCCGGATCGCCCGCTGAGTCGGCGGCCGGATCGGCTGCCGTGGAGAAGCCGGAGGGCGGTGGCTGGGAGCGGCGGATCGCCGGCGGCCTGTCGTTCCTGCGACGGCGCCTGACCGGCGACTACGAGGTCGACGACTTCGGCTACGACCAGGAGCTCACCGAGCAGGTCCTGATGTCGCTGGTGCGCCCCCTCTACGAGAAGTACTTCCGCGTCGAGGTGAAGGGCATCGAGAACATCCCGTCGGAGGGCGGGGCGCTGATTGTCGCCAACCACTCCGGGACGCTGCCGCTGGACGGCCTGATGATGCAGGTCGCCGTCCACGACAACCATCCCGACAACCGGCACCTGCGGCTGCTCGCGGCCGACCTGGTCTTCATGCTGCCCGGGGTCAACGAGCTGGCCCGCAAGGCCGGCCACACCCTCGCGTGCGCGGAGGACGCCGAACGGCTGCTGCAGCGCGGCGAACTGGTCGGTGTGATGCCGGAGGGCTTCAAGGGCATCGGCAAGCCGTTCAGCGAGCGCTACAAGCTCCAGCGCTTCGGCCGCGGCGGATTCGTGTCGACCGCGCTGCGCCAGGGCACGCCGATCATCCCGTGCTCCATCGTGGGCGCGGAGGAGATCTACCCGATGATCGGCAACGCGAAGACCCTCGCGCGGCTGCTTGGGTTCCCGTACTTCCCGATCACGCCGACGTTCCCGTGGCTCGGTCCGCTGGGCGCCGTGCCGCTGCCGACCAAGTGGACTATCCAGTTCGGCGAGCCGATCCGCACGGACGGCTATCCGCCGGAGGCGGCCGAGGACCCCATGCTGATGTTCAACCTGACGGACCAGGTCAGGGAACAGATCCAGCACACCCTGTACAAGCTGCTCGTGCAGCGCCGCTCGGTGTTCTTCTGACCGCTGGTTCCGCCGACCGACGGCGAGCGCGTACGCGGCTTGTACGCGGCTGGGGGCGCCCCTTTCCAAAGGGGCGCCCCCAGCCGCGTACCGGCGGAAGCTAGTCCGTGTCCTCGCTGTCGATGCCCAGGCCCGGGAGCAGGCCAGGGAGCAGAGGCGGCAGGGTCACATCCGGCTCGGGGGTCGGGGTGTCCTTGCCTGACGGAGAGGCGCTGGTGTCGTCCTCGGGCGGGTCGAGGAGGCCGCCGGTGTTGCCGCCGAGCAGGCCGTCGTCCTCGGTCTTGGACGTGGACGGCTTGGGCCTGCCGCTGCCTGTCCCGGTGCCGGTGTCCTCGGACGAGTCGCCGCCCGTGGCGCTGGGCGGGACCGAGCGGTCCGACCCCGAGGAGCCGGGGGAGTCGGAACTCGGGCCGCGGTGGCGGCCGGTGCCCTCCGGGGCGGGCGGCTGCGGGAGCAGCGCGCGCAGCGGCTCGACCTCTTCGTCTATGGCGTCGAACACCGAGCTGACCTGGCGGCTCACGTCACCGAGCTGGACGGGCAGCCGGTCGCGCAGGGCGCCCCAGGCGTCGCGGTGCGACTGCGAGAAGGCGGAGAGCGCCTGGATGGGGCCCAGGGAGTCCGGGTCCCGCTCGTAGGCCTCGTGCAGTAGACGGTGGCCCTCGCCTGCGTCGTGCTGCATACCGAACAGCGCACGCCTGATCTCGCCCAGGGACTCGTGGTCCAGGGGGCCCGAGCGGCCGCGCTCCATCAGGCGGCGCGCCTCGCTCAGCCGGGTGGAGGCCTGGTCGAGATAGAGCTCGCCGCGGTCGCTGCTGCCGTCGGCCATGCCCAGCTTGAGGTCCTCCATTCCGCGCTTGAGCCCGTAGAGCGAGTCACCGGGCAGGGCGTCGGAGCTGGCAGCGGCGACCCCGCTGAAGGCTCCGGCGGCCACACCCACGGTGAGTCCGCCTGCGGCGAGCCCCTTCGACAGCCGGGAACGGGGCCGCAGTTTCCCCAGTCCGGTCGCCCTGTGCGCGCCCCTGCCCCGATGGGACCGTTGCTCCGGGACCGACAGGCCCGTCGCATCGCCTCCCGCGGCCGTGCCCTCCAGCAGCATGGCCTCCATGGCGGCCACCAGCTGGGCCCTCTGGACGACCTTCACCTCGGGGTCCATCTGGGGTTTGGGCAGCTCGCCGAGGCCGGTCGCCAGGGACAGCATCCGGCTCTGCTCGGACCGGTCCGCGACAGCCGGAGCAGGTCCTTCGGACTGCTCGGCCGCCGTGCCCCTGTCGGACTGCTCCTCCAGGGCCTGGGCGAAGGCGTTCGTCCGCCGGTGCGCCGATACGTTCGCGATCACTGGCGGCACCTCCTCTCGTCATGACGGTCGGCTCCCCAGGGGGTCCTGAGGGTTGCACCCCCTGACCACGAGAACTCGATCGGGTGATCGAAGACGGTCAGGGTGTGACCACAGGGAGCCTGTATCCCGCACAACGAGCGGCTCGGCACTTGGGTTACGGACGACGGATGATCGGACCGCGAAGTCAACAGACTTTCACGGAGGGTGAGTTGAACGTCGCTGAGCGTATGGATTCATACGGGGACGCACCGGAGTCGTACCGGGGACGGTACGGCGGGCCGGCCGCGTGGCGGCGAGCCGGCGGGGGTACGGGGTCTCAGCGGGCGTCTTCCGGGAGGAGCCGGGCCAGGGTGCGCACCGCCCGGTACTGGAGGGTCTTGATCGCGCCCTCGTTCTTGCCCATGACACGGGCGGTCTCGGCGACCGAAAGGCCCTGGAGGAATCGCAGGGTCACGCACTCCTGCTGCTGGGGGTTGAGGCGGCGAACGGCGTCCAGCAGCGCCGCGTTCGAGAGGGACTCCAGGACGGAGTCCTCGGGGGAGCGCTCGACCTCGTTGGCGTCGAGCATCTCGCCGGTGGTCACTTCGAGCCGGAAACGGCTCGACTTGAAGTGGTCCGCGACGAGGTTGCGGGCGATGGTGACCAGCCAGGCGCCGAAGTCACGGCCCTGCCAGGTGAACGTTCCGATGCGGCGCAGTGCGCGCAGGAACGTCTCGCTCGTCAGGTCTTCCGCGGTCGCCTTTCCGCCGACGCGGTAGTAGATGTAGCGGTACACAGTGTCGCTGTACTGGTCGTAGAGCCGGCCGAAGGCCTCGGCCTCACCGGCCTGTGCGCGCTCCACGAGATCCATCATCCGGGCGCTGTCACTGTCTGCGGCCGGGCGGCGTGCGGGGGTGGCTGGCGCGCTCGAACGTCCTCGTCTGCCTACCGCCGCGCTGCCTTCGGCCAGTGCGTAGCACGGGCCGACGGGCGCGACGGAGACAGCGAGGGCGGGGACGGCGTACGCGGTGGGGACGAAGCCGCGCAAGCGGTCGAGGACCGTTGCGCGCAGCGTAGCCAGGCCCGAGGCGTCAACCCCGACGTGTGGGTACACGGGACTCCCAGAGGCAGAGCTTCCATCACGTGCAGTACCGGACCGTTCACCCGTCGTAGCGAAGAGTGGGGTCCGTTATGCGTCTGAGGAGAATAACGCTTCGTACAGGCAGTGCTACACCCAGTTGCTCAAATCATCGATTACGTCGCTTCTGTAACCGAATGACGCCTGATCAAGTGCCGGATAGTGACCGGTTGTTGATCGATTCGGTTCGCGTTCCGTCTGAGTCCGGGGCGTGTTGTGGCCGGGTGCCGTCAACGTGACAGGCGTGCCCCGGAAGGACGCGCTACCGGCGTCGGCGGTGCAGGGCGATGGCGGCGGCGGTGCCGCCGGCGACCGCGCCGACCCCCGCGGCCGCGGGGATGCCGACCTTCGCGGCCTTGCGGCCCGTGCGGTAGTCGCGCAGCCGCCAGTCGAGCGTGCGGGCGTGCTTGCGGAGCTTGGCGTCCGGGTTGATCGCGTAGGGGTGCCCGACCAGCGACAGCATCGGGATGTCGTTGTGGGAGTCGCTGTACGCGGCGCAGCGGCCGAGGTGCAGGCCCTCCGCCGCGGCCAGGGCGCGGACCGCCTCCGCCTTCGCGGGGCCGTGCAGGGGCTCGCCGACGAGCTTGCCGGTGTATACGCCGTCGACCGATTCCGCGACCGTGCCGAGGGCGCCGGTCAGGCCGAGGCGGCGGGCGATCACCGTGGCGATCTCGACCGGGGCGGCCGTGACGAGCCACACCTTCTGGCCCGCGTCCAGGTGGGCCTGGGCCAGTGCGCGGGTGCCGGGCCAGATGCGCTCGGCCATGTACTCGTCGTAGATCTCCTCGCCGATCGACATCAGTTCGGCGACGCGGTGGCCCTTGACGATGGACAGGGCGGAGTCACGGGCGTCCTGCATGTGCTCGGGGTCCTCGACGCCGGCCAGCCGGAACCAGGCCTGCTGCCAGGCGAACCGGTACAGGTCGCGGGACTCGAAGAACTTGCGCTTGTACAGACCGCGGCCGAAGTGGAAGATCGCGGCGCCCTGCATCACGGTGTTGTCCAGGTCGAAGAACGCGGCGGCCTGGTCGTCGCCGTGGACGGGGAAGTCCGGTTCGGCGGTTCCGGGTGCGGCGTGTGCGAGTTCTTCCAGTTCCTGGGAGGTCTTGCGCGCTGCCTCAGCCGAGGCCTCGCCTGCCAGCACGCTTCGCGCTGTCGCGGAGCGCCTACGGGGGGTGAGCCATCCGAGAGCGGCCATGGCGTGAGCATAGCCAGTTTGTTCGGTGCGGCTGGAGCCGGGAGGTTTGGATGCGGTGAACTCTTTGCGGCGGTGTTGTTGCAGGGCTTCGCCTTGGGGGGCCGCGCTTGTGGCTTCGCCGGGGGTGTTCGTCGGGTGCCGGCCGGTGGGGGCCTGTCGCGCAGTTCCCCGCGCCCCTTAAAGATTGCGCCGTTCCCCGCGCCCCTTGGGAGCTGGGGGCGTCGTGGGCTTGAAGGTGGGGGGCCCGACCGGTGTGCACGTGCGCAGTTCCCCGCGCCCCTGAGAGATTGCGCTTCCCCGCGGCCCTGGGGAAGGGCTGTGCGCCGGGTCCCTGTTTTTAGGGGCGCGGGGAACGGCGCGGCCGGCCCACGGCGGCCCGCGCCCGACGCACGGCCTTTCGCGCTGGAGAATGGGGGGATGAGGTCTATTTTTCGGCATGGTGGGCGGCGGGAGCGGGTCGTTACCTTGATTGGGAAGCCCGGCTGTCATTTGTGTGAAGACGCACAGGGTGTTGTGGAGAAGGTCTGCGGTGAGCTCGGGGTGCGCTGGGAGAAGAAGGACATCACCGAGGACGCGGAGCTGCACCGCGAGTACTGGGAGCAGATCCCGGTGGTGCTGGTGGACGGGGCGCAGCACACGTTCTGGCGGGTGGACGAGGGCCGGCTGCGGCGGGCGCTCACGGCGTAGGGGTGGCCGCCGGGACGCAGGAGTAATCGGACCGTGGCCTGACCGAGCAGTCCGGAGGGGCCGGAATGTCACTTAGGATCGAGGGCGGTTCGGACTCGGGGGCGGGGATCGTAGAGGAGAGTGTGCGGTTTTGCCCCCAAGATGTGAGGAACGAAGGTGCGTGAGCGCCCGTTCCGTACGGGTGCGCCGGGGGTGCGTGACCCCGGTCACGTTGGCCGGGCAAATCGGACACCATCTTTGTGCACGCGTTCACAAAGACATAGCCTGCATTCGACGGGGCGGTCCAGGAACGTGTGACCGCCTGAAGCCCCGCGCTACCCGCAGGAGCACCGTGGCAACTGGCCGAACTCACCGAACGGCGACCCGCAGCCGAGGGATTCCCGAGGCCACCGTCGCCAGGCTTCCCCTGTATCTCCGAGCCCTCACCGCTCTGTCGGAGCGCTCGGTACCCACGGTCTCCTCCGAGGAACTCGCGGCCGCGGCGGGGGTCAACTCCGCCAAGCTGCGCAAGGACTTCTCGTACCTCGGGTCGTACGGGACGCGCGGTGTCGGCTACGACGTCGAATACCTCGTCTACCAGATCTCCCGCGAGCTGGGCCTGACCCAGGACTGGCCGGTAGTGATCGTCGGGATAGGAAATCTCGGTGCCGCTCTGGCCAACTACGGCGGGTTCGCGTCGCGTGGGTTCCGGGTCGCGGCGCTGATCGACGCCGATCCCGCGATGGCCGGGAAGCCCGTCGCCGGGATCCCCGTGCAGCACACCGACGAGCTGGAAAAGATCATCGACGACAACGGTGTGTCGATCGGTGTCATCGCGACCCCCGCCGGGGCCGCCCAGCAGGTCTGCGAGCGGCTCGTCGCCGCCGGTGTGACCTCCATCCTGAACTTCGCGCCGACCGTGCTGTCCGTGCCGGACGGCGTCGACGTACGCAAGGTCGACCTCTCCATCGAGCTGCAGATCCTCGCCTTCCACGAGCAGCGCAAGGCCGGCGAGGAGGCCGAGGCGCAGGCCGACGCCGTGCTCGCGGCCGAGGCCGCGGCGGCCAAGGAGGCCGGGAAAGGGCCCGACGGGGACGTCCCCGCCGTGATGCCGGCATGAGTCTCCTCGTCGTCGGGCTGAGCCACCGCAGCGCTCCGGTCAGCGTCCTGGAGCGCGCCGCGCTGTCCGCGGACGCCCAGGTCAAGCTGCTCCAGGACACGGTCGCCGCCGAACCGGCCACCGAGGCCGCGGTGCTCGCCACCTGCAACCGGATCGAGCTGTACGCCGACGTGGACAAGTTCCACGCCGGTGTCGCCGAGCTCTCCACGCTGCTCGCGCAGCACAGCGGGGTCGGACTGGAAGAGCTCACCCCTTACCTGTACGTGCATTACGAGGACCGGGCCGTCCACCATCTGTTCTCGGTGGCGTGCGGGCTCGACTCGATGGTCGTCGGCGAGGGACAGATCCTCGGCCAGATCAAGGACGCGCTCGCCACCGCGCAGGAGCTGCACTCGGCCGGCCGGCTGCTGAACGACCTGTTCCAGCAGGCGCTGCGGGTCGGCAAGCGCGCTCACTCCGAGACCGGCATCGACCGGGCCGGGCAGTCCCTGGTGACCTTCGGCCTGGAGCAGTTCGCCGAGGGCGCGACGGTCGAGGCCTGGGCCCGGGACAAGCGGGTCCTCGTGATCGGCGCCGGCTCGATGTCCTCGCTGGCCGCCGCCACCCTCGCGCGCGCGGGCGTGGCCGAAGTGGTCGTCGCCAACCGGACGTTCGACCGGGCCGAACGGCTCGCCACGCTGCTCGTGGAGCAGTACGCGCAGAGTTCGGCGAGGCAGGGCGGCACCGACGTGCCGGCCCGTGCCGTGCCGATCGACGCCGTCGCGGATGAACTGACACGTGCCGATGTCGTCGTGTCGTGCACCGGCGCGACCGGTCTCGTCCTCACCGCCGAGGTCGTCGCCACCGCGATGGAGGGCCGTGCCGTCCGGGTGCCCGCCCCCGCTCCGGCCCCGGGTGCCGGTGCGCGCGGTGCGTCCGTCGTACGGGGGGAACTGCCGCCCACCAGCGTCGGCACCGAGGAGAACTGTCCCCTCGACCCCGCCGCGCAGACCGTACAGAGCGTGCAGACCGTGCAGGGCACCGCCGGGTTCTCCGTGCTCGGTGAGGCCGCCGTGGCCGGGATGGCCGCGTCCGAACTCGAACAGCACGCCGCCTGGGTGGACAAGGGCGTGGCGGCGACGGCCGCCGAGGGCCAGACCGGCTCGGTCGCGCTCCTCGACCCGGCCGCCGAGGCCGAGGCCATCACCGCCCTCGCCGCCGCGGCGGCCGTTCTCGGACGGGTGCCCGAGCGGCGCCGGCCCGAGCCCGTCGCGGAGCTGCCCAGGCCCGCCCCCGTGCTCTCGCTGCTCGACCTCGCCATGCCCCGTGACATCGACGCGGCCGCGCACCGGCTGCCTGGGGTGCGGCTGGTGGACATCGAGTCCCTCGCCGAGGCGTCCGCCGACGCGCCCATGGCCGCCGACGTGGACCAGGTGCGACGGATCGTCTCCGACGAGGTCGCCGCCTTCGGCGCCGCGCTGCGCGCCGCACACATCACTCCGACCGTCGTGGCGCTGCGCACGATGGCGGCCGACGTCGTCGCGGGCGAGATCGCCCGGCTCGACGGCCGGCTCCCCGGCCTCGACGACAAGCAGCGCAGCGAGATCACCCAGACCGTGCGACGCGTCGTGGACAAACTGCTCCACGCGCCGACCGTACGGGTCAAGCAGCTGGCCGCCGAGCCCGGCGGTGCCGGGTACGCGGACGCGCTGCGGACCCTGTTCGACCTGGACCAGGAGACGGTCGCCGCCGTCTCACGCGCCGAGGGCCGGGACGCCGACACCGACAGTGATGCGGTTGACGGTCGTCGTGGCGACGGCGGGTTCGACGACAGCGGGCGCGTTGTCGGCAGGAACTTCGACAGCAACAACTTCGAGAGCGCCGAAAACCGAGGGCGAGCATGACTGAGCAGGCACTGAGGCTCGGGACCAGGCGGAGCAGACTCGCCATGGCCCAGTCCGGGCAGGTGGCGGACGCCGTGAGCCAGGTGACCGGACGGCCCGTCGAGCTGGTGGAGATCACTACCTACGGGGACACGTCCCGTGAGCACCTCGCGCAGATCGGCGGCACGGGCGTCTTCGTGACCGCCCTGCGCGACGCGCTGCTGCGCGGGGAGGTCGACTTCGCCGTGCACTCCCTCAAGGACCTGCCGACCGGGCAGCCCGACGAGCTCGCGCTGGCCGCCGTACCCGTCCGCGCGGACGCCCGTGACGTGCTGATCGCCCGCGACGGTCTGACGTTCGCCGAGCTTCCGGACGGGGCGAGGATCGGTACCGGCTCGCCGCGCCGCATGGCGCAGCTGAACGCGCACGCGCGTGACCTCGGGCTGACGATCGAGACCGTTCCGATCCGCGGGAACATCGACACGCGGATCGGGTTCGTGCGGGGTGGCGAACTGGACGGTGTCGTACTCGCCGCCGCTGGACTGCAGCGTGTCGGCCGGACCCACGAAGTGACCGATTTCCTGCCGGTCGACATCATTTTGCCCGCCCCCGGCCAGGGGGCCCTCGCGATCGAGTGCGCCGCAGACAACGCGGACCTCGTCGCTGCGCTCGCCGAGCTCGACGACCCGTACACCCGGGCCGCCGTGACCGCCGAGCGGTCCCTGCTCGCCGCCCTGGAGGCCGGCTGCAGCGCCCCTGTGGGTGCCTTCGCCGACCTGCTGGCCGACGGGCAGACTGTCAAGGAATTGCGCCTGCGCGGCGTCGTCGGCACGACCGACGGCTCGACGCTGGTGCAGTTGTCCACCACCGGTCCCGTGCCCGAGACACATGACCAAGCAATGGCGCTCGGCCGTGAACTCGCTGCCGAGATGCTTGCCAAGGGCGCGGCCGGTCTGATGGGGGAGCGAGTACATTGAGCCCCACCACCCTTCCCATCGGCCTCGAACACGGGCACGTCACCTTCCTCGGTGCCGGACCCGGTGATCCGGGACTGCTGACTCTGCGCGCCGTGGAGGCGCTGGGGAACGCTGATGTCCTGGTCGCCGAACCCGAAGTGCTCGACGTCGTCCGCACGCACGCCAGACGAAACGTCACCGTGCTCGACACCGATACGGGCGCGAGCCCGGACACGCCTCAGCTGAAGGTAGTTGACGGCACGTCAGCCACCTCTGGCGTCCCCGCGTCGAAGGACGCGGCCAATATTGTCATGGAGGCCGCGAGGGGCGGCAGGCGGGTCGTCCGTGCGGTCTCGGGTGACCCCGGACTCGACGCGTACGCGGCGGGCGAGATGCTCGCCTGCGCCGCCGCGGGTGTGCCCTTCGAGGTCGTTCCCGGTGTCGCCGCCGCTGTGGGTGTGCCCGCGTACGCGGGTGTGCCGTTGCGGGACGCCGAGGGTGCGGACGTGCGGTTCGTCGACGCCCGTACCGCGTCCGCGCGCTGTTGGACCGAGGTCGGGGCGTCCGACGGGACCGTGGTCGTTTCCGCGGCTCTCGATTCCGTGGGGGCCGCTGCGGGCGAGCTCGTGGCTGCCGGGCGTAAGCCCGATACCCCGATGACCGTCACCGTCGCCGGTACCACCACGCGGCAGCGGACCTGGTGCGCGACGCTCGGCACCATCGCGCAGACGCTGAAGCAGGCCAAGGTGCTGCCCTCGCCCGAGGGCGGCCGGCCGGTGATAGCCGTGGTCGGTGAGCGTTCCTCCGCCGCCCAGCGCGACCAGCTCTCATGGTTCGAGTCCAAGCCGCTGTTCGGCTGGAAGGTGCTCGTGCCGCGTACGAAGGAGCAGGCGGCGTCGCTCTCCGACCAGCTGCGGTCGTACGGGGCCGTGCCGCACGAGGTGCCCACGATCGCTGTGGAGCCGCCGCGTACGCCTCAGCAGATGGAGCGGGCGGTCAAGGGGCTCGTCACCGGGCGGTACGAGTGGATCGCCTTCACGTCGGTGAACGCCGTCAAGGCTGTGCGGGAGAAGTTCGAGGAGTACGGGCTCGACGCGCGCGCTTTCGCGGGGATCAAGGTCGCCGCTGTGGGTGAGCAGACCGCAAAGGCGCTGATCGCTTTCGGGGTCAAGCCCGATCTGGTGCCCAGTGGGGAGCAGTCCGCCGCGGGGCTGCTTGAGGACTGGCCGCCGTACGATCCCGTTTTTGATCCGATCGACCGGGTGTTTCTGCCGCGGGCCGATATCGCCACGGAGACGTTGGTCGCCGGGCTGATCGAGCTGGGCTGGGAGGTCGACGACGTCACGGCCTATCGGACGGTGAGGGCTTCGCCACCGCCCGCCGATACGCGCGAGGCGATCAAGGGTGGGGGGTTCGACGCTGTTCTCTTCACTTCGTCGAGCACCGTGCGGAATCTGGTCGGTATTGCCGGGAAGCCGCACAATGTGACCGTGATCGCGTGTATTGGTCCGGCTACCGCGAAGACCGCGGAAGAGCACGGGTTGCGCGTTGACGTCATGTCGCCCGAGCCGTCCGTGCATCGGCTGGCCGAGGCGCTGGCGGAGTTCGGGCTTCGGCGGCGGGCCTCCGCTCTTGAGGCCGGGGATCCTGTTACCCGGCCGAGTGAGCGGCGGCCGGGGTCCCGGCGGAGGCGTACCACTACGTAGTCCGTTACGTGGTCCCTTACGTGGTCCGGCTGTTGTGGGTCGGGGCCTTGCCGGTACGTCGAGGCCGTGAAGTCGAGGGCGCCGCACCCGTGGTTCGAGGGCGCCGCACCCGTGGTTCGAGGGCGCCGCACCCGTGGTTCGGGGTTGCCGCGCGTGTGGCTCGGGGGGTGCCCGGCTCCGACTGGTCGTCGGCAACCGCATGGGGTGGGCGGGCGTAGCGTGGTCTCATGACGACGTACGGATCCTTTCCCGGCAGCCGGCCGCGGCGGCTGCGGACCAGTCCTGTGATGCGGCGCATGGTTGCCGAGACCCGGCTGCATCCCGCAGATCTCATCCTTCCCGCCTTCGTGCGTGAAGGTGTCTCCGAGCCTGTGCCCATTGCCGCGATGCCCGGCGTGGTGCAGCACACCCGGGACAGTCTGAAGAAGGCCGCCGCTGAGGCGGTGGCCGCCGGGATCTCCGGGATCATGCTGTTCGGTGTGCCGGACGAGGCGAAGAAGGATGCCCTGGGGACGGCCGGGACCGATCCCGACGGGATTCTGCAGGTTGCCCTCCGGGACGTGCGGAGCGAGGTCGGGGACGAGCTGTTGGTGATGTCCGATCTCTGTCTCGACGAGACCACCGACCATGGGCATTGCGGTGTGCTGGACGCGGAGGGGCGTGTCGACAACGACGCGACCCTGGAGCGGTATGCCGAGATGGCTCAGGTGCAGGCCGATGCCGGGGCGCATGTGGTGGGGCCCAGCGGGATGATGGACGGCCAGGTCGGGGTCGTCCGTGACGCTCTCGATCAGATCGGGCGCGAGGACGTGGCGGTGCTCGCCTATACCGTCAAGTATTCCTCCGCCTTCTTCGGGCCGTTTCGGGAGGCCGTCGGGTCCTCGTTGAAGGGGGATCGGAAGACCTATCAGCAGGACCCCGCCAATGCGCGGGAATCGCTGAAGGAGTTGGCGCTCGATCTCGAAGAGGGCGCCGACATGGTGATGGTGAAACCCGCCGGGCCCTATCTGGATATCCTCGCGCGTGTCGCGGATGCGGTGGATGTGCCCGTCGTCGCTTACCAGATCTCCGGTGAGTATTCGATGATCGAGGCTGCCGCCGAAAAAGGGTGGATCGATCGGGATGCGGCGATCCTGGAGACGCTGACCGGGATTCGGCGGGCCGGGGCCCGGAACATCCTCACGTACTGGGCCACCGAGGTGGCGCAGAAGCTGCGTTGAGCGTCGTAGCGGCTGGGCCGGGGGCGTGTTGGGGGTGCGCCGGGGGCGGTTGGGTGCGAGGGGTGCACTTCGGGGAGTGACCGGATCGCTACGGTGAGTAGTGTGGCGGGTCACTTTGGTTCGAGCACCGCTCCGGGGGAACCGTGGAACCCGTCTTCGCGCATGCCGACAAGCTCTTCTCACTGCTGAACCAGCTCGTACGCCGCCCGCGGAAGGGCGAGTCGCCGGGTGAGGTGCCCGACCGGGACGGGATGCCCGTGCTGGGGCTCGTCGGTGACCGGCAGGACCGGCTCGTCGAGCAGATCCGGCGGGCGCTCGGGGAGGCACAGCCCCGGCGTGTTCCGCACGAAGTGATCGATGTGGCCGAGTGCTGGGGCGAAGTCGCTCATGAGCGTGGTGATCTCGCCGCGGACTGGCAGCGGTCCGAGGTGTGCCGCAGGGTGCTGGTGCGGCTGGCTCAGGAGTATTCGTCCGAGCGTGGCGGGCACGACCGGCGCGTACGCTTCCGGCGGTTCGGGCTGGTCAACTGGCTGCTGGAGATGACCTGCACGGACGAGGAACCGGACTCGCGGCACGACCAGGACATGCTGAGCCGGCTGCGGGACCGTGAGTTCCAGCGCCGGCCGGTGCTCGGTTTTCTGCGGGCCCCGGGCACCGAGGTGGCGCTGCAGGGGAAAGTGCCCTGGTGGGCGTACGTTTTCGGGTTGTACGTGCTGCCCTTGATGTGGTTCCGGGCCTGGCGGGTGCTGGGCGGCGAGTACCGGTGGCTGCTGCGGCAGCCGTACATGGCACCCGGTGATCCGGGGACCTTCGCGGGGTTCGCGCTGCGGCTCACCCAGCCGCGATGGGGGCGCGAAGACCCCGACCAGGTCGTGAAGTTGATGATCAACGCCTTTCTGGAGGACCTGCGCGTCGCCTACCGGCGGCGGCCCTGGCGCCGGCGGGCCGCGCGGCGTACGGCGTACTGCGTGGCGTTCCTCAAGGGCGTCAGCGACGACAACCGCGGGCGGGAGCTGGTGCGTTCGTTCGTGGAGGTGCGCAGGGAGACCGGCGCCTTCGACCCGCTGCTGATCATCACCAGTTGCACGGAGGGCGAGCACGACCACGAGCGCATGCGGGTGCGCAGCCTGGCGGAGGAGCTCACGCCGTACGAGGCCTGGTGCGAGCGGTTGCGGGGCGCGGGGCGCAGTCGGGGCGCCGACTTCTGGTATCTGCCCGTGCGGGTGCCCGCGCCGTTGCCGGCAGGGCACCCCGATCTCGCGGCGCAGAGCGAGTGCACGTCCGCGGCGCGGCGGTTCACCGTCGGGCGGCCTCCCGTCTGGGCGGGGCGGGCCGCCACCGCCGGTGCCGTCGCCCTGGTCCTCGCCCTGGTCGCCGCGACCGTCGGGGCGACGCTGGAGAGGGAAACGCGGTGGAAGGAGGCGCACTGCGGACTGGAGCGCTACGACGCCGACGCGGCGACGGTGACCTGGCGGAAGGGGACGAAGGAGTGTGTCGGGGTCGCCTCGCACGGGTTCGCCTTCGGTTCCCACGACCAGAAGCTGACGAAGACCCTGCAGGTCATCGCCGACCAGAACGGGCGGGCGGAGCGGCTGCACCGCGCTTCCGGCAAGCGGCCCCTGGTCACACTCGTCCATGTCTCGGCCATGCTCAGCAGCCCCGACGGTCAGTCGCTCAAGGCCCTGTCGTACGCGCGCGAGCAGCTTCAGGGCGTGGCGAGCGCCCAGCGGCGGCAGCTCGACGGGCAGGGCGAGACGGAGCCCGTGCTGCGGATCCTGTCGGCCAACGCCGGTTCCGGCATGCGGTACGGCGTGCGGGTCGCCGGCATGGTGCGGAAGCTGATGGAGGCCGATCCGACCATCGTCGGTGTCACCGGCCTCGACGAGAGCCGCGAGGCCACGGTCAGGACGATCGGTGCCCTGACCCGCGCCGGGCTGCCCATGGTCGCCACGACCCCGTCCGCCGACACGCTCGACGACCACTCACCGCTCTACCACCAGGTCTCGCCGCAGAACGTGCGCGAGGCCGCAGTCGCCGCCGCGTACGCCGACGAGCTGGTCACGACGGGCGAGAAGGTGGGGAAGCGCGAGGTACTCGTCCTGTACTCCGCCGACCGGAGCGACGCGTACAGCCGGACCCTGTGGAAGGACGTCGAAAGTGCCTTCGAGGCAAAGGACTTCACCGTGACGCCCCGGGAGTTCGTCCCCGTGTCCGCGCCGGTCGGCGCGTTCTCCGGCACACCCGGTGCGCACTCCGCCGGACAGGACGTCTGCCGTGACAAGGAGCGGATGGTGTTCTTCGCCGGACGCTCCGAGGACTTCGAGGCGATCCTCCGCGCCGTCGACCAGGCATGCGGCACCTCCGAACCCTTCATCCTCGGCGGTGACGACGTGGCCCGCCTCGGCGCCGACATGGAGCGGCGCTCCTACTTCTTCCGTCTGCGGTACGAGTTCCTCGACTTCACGCGCAACACGGCGTCCTGCGAAAACTCCGGCAACCTCTACAGCACGATGAAGGTGCTGTTCCAGGAGGAGTGCCCGTCGCTCGCGACGACCTACCTGGACGGGCACGCGGCCCTCGCCTTCGACGCCGTCGGCGTGTATCTCAAGGCGATCTCCTACCTTCAGGAGAACGCGCGTGGCATGCGGCTCACCCCGCACGCCGTGTGGCAGGCGCTGGGCACCGTCCACGGTAGGCGTGCGCTCGACGGGGAGAGCGGCACCATCGACTTCGGTGGTGAGGCGGGCGGGCACACCCCGATCGACAAGCTGATCTCGGTCCAGCGTGTGGTGAACGGCGGCCTGCCCGCCCAGATGGGCCTCTGCGGCCGTCTGGGCGACGGGACCCAGGACGACTGGTGCCCCTGAGGCACTCGACCGGGTGCCGGGGGCGGCGTGCTTGGATGGTCCGGGCCGGTGCGGGGATCAGGCCCGGCCGCAGCGGCTTCGACGTCGGGGGACCGACCCGCTCCTGCATGCGGATCCGGGACGTGGAGAGAGGTGCGGACGGTGGCGGGGGACGAGTTCACGGAGCTGCTGGGGCGGCTGAAGGAGCGGTCCGGGCTCAGTTACGGGGTGTTGGGGAAGCGGCTGCACACGAGTGCGTCCACGCTGCACCGGTACGTCAACGGGGACGCCGTGCCCACGGACTACGCGCCGGTGGAGCGGTTCGCGCGGGTGTGCAGGGCGACCCCCGAGGAACTGGTGGAGCTGCACCGGCGGTGGGTTCTCGCGGACGCGCGGCGGGGGCAGAAGCCGGGTGAGGGAGCCGCGGGGGCGGGGAGCGAGGCCGCGGCCGGGGAGGAGGCCGCGGTGACGGTCGCCGCCGAGGGTGTGCGGGAGGACTCGCCGGCCGCGGCCGGCCCCGCCGATCTTCTGGTCTCTCCGCAGGCCACCCCTTCGGGCTCGCGGCGGCGGCGTACCGTCGTGCTCGCGGGTGCCGCCGTGGCCGCCGCTGTCGTGTCGGTGGCGCTCGTCGCGCAGTTCGTGGCGGGCGACGACGGTGAGGGACGCGAGCAGTCCGTCGGGGCCGGCGCGTCCGCGGACGACCGGCCGGAGGCCACCGTGTCCGCCGGGGCGAAGGGCAAGTCCGCCGCACCGTCCGCCTCGCGCTCGGAAAGTCCCTCGGCGTCCGCCGCACCCTCCGCCTCGCGCAGTGGTGGAACGGCCGGGTCGGCGGGGGGCGCCGGGAGCGCCGGCGGCGCGGAGGGTGCCACCGCGCCCATCGTCGCCGTCAACCCGTACAAGTGGGACAGCCCGTGCAGCCAGCACTACCTTGTCGACCGTGCGCCCGAGAAGGTGCCCCCGCCGCCGAGTGAGCCCGACGCCCGCGGGTGGGTCAACGCGCTCGGCGGGGTCGCCGCCGGGCGGCAGATGCTCGCGCTGACCGTCCAGGGCACCGGGAAGTCCACCGTCGTCCTGGACGATCTGCATGTGCGGGTGGTGGACAAGAGCGCGCCGCTCGCCTGGAACGACTTCCAGATGGGCGTCGGGTGCGGCGGCGGTGTGGAGACCACGTCGTTCGGCGTGAACCTCGACGCCGGGCGGCCCGACACCTCGCCCAGGGCCGGGCAGCGCGACTTCCCGTACAAGGTGAGCGAGTCCGACCCCGAGGTGTTCTACATCTTCGCGGACGCCCGGACGTACGACGTGAGCTGGTATCTGGAGCTGGAGTGGTCGAGCGGGGGCGAGAAGGGCACGGTTCGCGTCGACGACGACGGCAGTCCCTTCCGGACGAGCGGGAACGTGGGGCGGCCCGCCTACAACCATCCGCTCGGTGACTCCGCCTGGGGACGCGACGAGTACGAGCCCGACGTGCCCGGGTGAGTCCCTGGATGAGCGGGTGCTTCTGCCCGGATCGGGGGCGGGTGAAACGTTGAGCGGGTGATCCAATCTGTGGATCTTGACGTCGGGGCACTATCAAGTCCTGGCGGGAGTTAGGTTGTTGCCCGTTGACTGACGCGACTCTCCAGGGAGAGGCCCTATGCCCGGTGATGCTCTCAGCCAGGACCCCGCCGAGCTGAGAAGGAGGATCGACACCACCAGGGCACACCCGGCCCGTGTCTATGACGTCTTCCTCGGGGGCAAGGACAACTACCCGGTGGACCGGGCCGCGGCGGCCGCCGCGCTCGCCGCCAATCCACGCGGCTATCTCGACGTCCGGCACAACCGCGACTTCCTGCGCCGCGCCGTGAACACGCTGACGGGCGAAGAGGGCATCCGGCAGTACCTGGACATCGGCACCGGGCTGCCGACCCAGGAGAACGTGCACCAGATCGCCCAGCGCATCGCCTCCGACTCCCGTGTCGTGTACGTCGACAACGACCCGGTGGTCCTCGCCCACGCGCGCGCCCTGCTCACCAGCGGGCCCGAGGGCCGCACCGACTACATCGACGCCGATCTGCAGAACCCGGCCCAGATCCTCGAAGGCGCCGCGAAGACCCTGGACTTCGACCGGCCGATCGCGCTGGCGCTCGTGGCCATCCTGCACTTCGTCGAGGACGAGCGGGCCTATCCGATCGTCCGCGAACTGATCGACGCGCTGCCCTCGGGAAGCCGGCTCGTGCTCAGCCATCTCACCGAGGACCTCAACGCCGAGAACGTCCGCGCGGTCCAGCGCACGTACACCGAGCGGGGCTTCACCTTCGTGCTGCGTACGAAGGCGGAGGTCGAGCGGTTCCTCACCGAGAACGGCCTTGAGGTGGACGAGCCCGGTGTGGTCCCCGCCCACCACTGGCGGCCCGACAACGCGGCGCCCGTGCCCGAGCAGCCCGAGGCGGCCTACCTCGACGGCCTCGACGACATCGAGAAGGTCCGCTACCGCGACATCAACGACGTGACGGACGCGGACATCAACGTGTACGCGGTCACCGGCCGCAAGCCCTGAGACCGCGGGGCCGGCCGGTCAGTCCCACCAGAAGGTCCAGGAATGTGCGCCGAGCACCTCGCGCTCGGCGTACGCCCGCAGGGAGGCATGGCCGCTCCGGGTGATGTCGGCCGGGCAGAACGCGTAGTGCTCGGCGGCTATCGCCTCCGCCTCGGCCGGGGACTTGGGCGGGGCCGCGACGGAGACGATCAGCTGGTCGAAGGTGAGCGCCACGACCCGGACGCCGAAGCGGTCCTCCCAGGAACGCAGGACCGCGCACAGCTCCGCCACGTCGTCGGTGAGATCGACCGGACCGCACCAGCCGATGGCGGCCGGGATGTCCGCGCTGCGGCGGGCCGGGACGAGCGCGAGGCGTGGCTCCCGCAGCCGGCTCGCGCCGCCGACGAGCGCGTCCGTCACCTCGGCGGCCCACACGTCCGGGTCGACGTCCGGTACGCCCGCCGCGGCCAGGCCGGGCCAGTCGGCGTCCTGCGCCTCGGCCGCGTACTCCTCCCAGAGCTCCGCGAGGACCTCCTCGGCGTCGTGGTCGCCCGGATAGGACGCGAGGGCCGGGTCCAACTCCCACTTGTCCGGGTGCGGTTCGCTGCCCGTCCGCCCGCCGACCAGGACCGGGCACAGGCCCGCCGTGCGGCGCGCGGACGCCAGTCGCAGCCAGTCGCCCGGCGCCGCCGGGGCGTCGGCACGCCACAGCAGCGGTTCGTCCCAGGGGCCCTCGACCGTCGTGTCGAGCAGGGCACCGGGCGGGAGGTCGAGACCGAGCGAGCGGCCGGCCGGGTCGGCCGCGAGCGTCGGCAGCTGGTTCGGAAGAGTCGCCATGCCCGTGACTTTAGAGCCCGCCACTGACAACGGCCCCGGGGCCATCGACGTGGGTGGCCGATGCTCCGGCCACCCGCGCGCCAACTCTCCGCGGCGGTCCGTCAGTCGGTGCCGAACCATGTCCGCGCGAGCGAGTCCAGCGTCGGCTCCGGCGGCTTCGGCAGCATGCGCAGATACGAGGACAGGTCGCTGTAGACGTGCAGCAGCGTGTACGCCATCACCGTGTGCGGGTCGAACGGCGGGCGCCCGTAGGCCTCGTAGAAGCGCTTCAGGAGCCGGGGCTGTCCGCACGAGAGGAACAGGCCGACGCTCACGAAGTCGTAGGCGGGGTGGCCGGCCAGCACCGGCTCGAAGTCGAAGAGGCCGGCCAGCCGCCAGCCGTCCGGGTCCACCGTCAGATGCTCACGCATGAACTCGGTGTGCAGCAGCACCCGGCGCGAAGGGGCGGGCAGCGGGACCGAGTTCAGGAACCACGGGATCTGGTCGAGCCAGACCTCCGGCAGCCCGGTCTCGCGCTGCCGCTCCACCGCGTTCGCGCGCTGCGAGTCGACGAACAGGCCCCAGTCGGACGGACCGACGAGGTCCGAGAGCGGCGCGGTACTCAGCGCGTGCAGCGCCGCGAGCGTCTCACCGGCCTCCGTGACGATACGGTCCTGGTCCGCCGCCGGGATCCGCGGCCACGCGTCCGCGAGACCCTCGCCGGGCAGCCGGGACATCAGGACGAAGGACCAGCCGTTCTTGTACGCGCCGGCCGAGTACAACTGCGGTGTGGGGACCGGCAGTTTGCCGTACACATGGCTGAGCATCCGCTCCTCGCGCCGGGCGTCGAGCTTCTCGAAGGCGGGGAACAGCTTCAGTACGTGCGCGGCGCCGATGGAGTACACCGGGAGCGAGCCCTCGATGTAGCGGACCATCTGCTTGGGGACCAGGCCGAGGCGCTCGCACAGGTCCGCCACGGCCGGCCGCAGCAGGGCCTCGTCGCGGACGACCGCGTCCAGCTCCTCGCCGGTCTCAACGAGTGGCAGCATGACTGGCGCACACCCTCCGGCCGGCCGGAGGGATGAAGAAGGGCAGTGCAGTGCTCATTGCGCTCCCAGCGTGCGGTTCGACAGGGCTCATGCGTTCCCCGGACTCGGGGGCCGCGGCCCCGCAGCCTCGCATAATGGGGGGTACGCCCTGCGACCTCAACCTTTGGCCAGCGCTTTGACGTGCACGCCTTCAGCATCCCCTCACCCGAACGGGCGTCACGGTGAGGGGTGCTGACGGGGCGTCGGCGGGCAGACGGGAATGTGACGACACAGGGCCTAGAGGCGTTCGGGGGTCCTGATGCCGAGCAGCGCCATGCCCCGGTGGAGCGTGCGGGCCGTCAGGTCGACGAGGAACAGCCTGTTCTCGACGACCTCCGCCGGGTTCGCGTCGCTCAGCACGTGGCACTGGTCGTAGAACGTCGTCAGATGCGACGCCAGCTGGTACAGGTACGCGGCCAGCTTGTGCGGCTCGTACCCCGAGGCCACGTCCAGGAGCAGCTCGCCGAACTGGTCCAGGTGCAGCCCCAGCGCACGCTCCGCCGGAGCCAGCGCCAGCTCCGGATGGGCCACCGCACGCCTGTCCCCTGCCTTGCGGTGGATCGACCGGCTGCGGGCGTACGCGTACTGGAGGTACACGCTCGTGTCGCCGTTCAGCGACACCATCTGGTCCAGGTCGAACTTGTAGTCCCGGACGGCTGACGTGGAGAGGTCCGCGTACTTCACGGCGCCGACCCCGACGAACCGGCCGTTCTCGACGATCTCCTCCTCGGAAAGACCCATCTTCTCGGCCTTCTCGCGGACCACCGCGGTGGCACGGTCGATCGCCTCGTCCAGGAGGTCCACCAGCCGGACCGTCTCGCCCTCACGCGTCTTGAACGGCTTGCCGTCCTTGCCGAGGACCGTGCCGAAGGCCAGCTGCTGCGCCTTGGTGTCCTCGTTCAGCCAGCCCGCCCTGCGTGCCGTCTCGAAGACCATCTTGAAGTGCAGGGACTGGCGGGCGTCGACCACGTACAGGAGCGTGTCCGCCTTCAGGTCGAAGACGCGGTTCCTGATCGCGGAGAGGTCGGTCGCCGCGTAGCCGTAGCCGCCGTCCGACTTCTTCACGATCAGCGGCACCGGGTTGCCGTCCGGGCCCTTCACGTCGTCGAAGAACACGCACAGCGCGCCCTCGGAGCGGACCGCCACGCCCGACTCCTCCAGGAGGCGGCACGTCTCGTCCAGCATGTCGTTGTAGCCCGACTCGCCGACGATGTCCGCGTCCCGGATCTCCATGTCCAGCTTCTCGAAGACCGAGAAGAAGTAGACCTTCGACTCGTCCACGAACCGCTGCCAGACGGCGAGGGTGTGCGCGTCGCCCGCCTGCAGGTCGACCACCCTGCGGCGCGCCCGGGTCTTGAACTCCTCGTCGGAGTCGAAGTGCGTGCGGGCCGCCTTGTAGAGGCGGTTGAGGTTCGACATCGCCTCCTCGCCCGTCTCGGCGGTGGCGGTGTCCCCGGCGTCCGCGGCGGTCTTGCGGTCCAGCTCGTGCGGGTGCTCGTCCAGGTACTGGATGAGCATGCCGAACTGGGTGCCCCAGTCGCCGATGTGGTGCCGCCTGACGACGCTCTCGCCGACGAACTCCAGGATCCGCACGACCGCGTCGCCGATCACCGCGGAGCGGAGGTGCCCCACGTGCATCTCCTTCGCCACGTTCGGCTGGGCGTAGTCGATGACCGTCGTGCCGGGGTGCGCGGTGAGCGGTACGCCGAGGCGGTCCGCCGGGTCCGCGGCGCGGGCCGCGAGGGTTTCCGTGATCGCCCGGTCCGTGAGGGTGATGTTCAGGAAGCCGGGGCCCGAGACCTCGATGTCCTGGATCAGGTCACCCGTGACGACCTGGTCGACGACCTGGGTCGCGAGGTCCCTGGGGTTGGCCTTCGCCTTCTTCGCCAGGGCGAGGATTCCGTTGGCCTGGAAGTCCGCCCTGTCGCTGCGTCGCAGCAGCGGGTCCGCGTCCGCGGTCTCCGGCAGGGCTGCCGTGAGTGCGGTCGCGAGGCGCTGGTGGACGTGGGCGGTGAGGGACGTGACCGGGGGCATGGGGTGGGTGCCGTTCTCCTCGTGGGCATGGATCAGGCCAGTATCCCACGGGGGTAAAGGGGTTTTCCGCCCCCGCCGCCCCTGCCCGTCCCGTCACCGACTCAGGGGCTCCGCCCCCGAACCCCCGGTCCTCAGACGCCGGACGGGCTGGAAAACCAGCCCGTCCGGCGTCTGAGGACGAGCGCGAAGCGCGATACGAGGGGCGGCGGGGGCGGTGAAAAGGCGTTTTCGTGGATGCGGGCCGAGCTGGGACAATGAGCCGGTCAGCCGTGTCGAACCGTAGGAAAGAAGGACGTGCCGATCGTGGCTCAGAGCACCGAGACCACCGACTGGGTCTCCCGTTTCGCGGATGAGGTCATCGAGGAGTCGGAGCGCCGAGCCCCCGGCAAACCCGTCGTCGTCGCGTCCGGACTGTCCCCCTCGGGCCCCATCCACCTCGGCAACCTGCGCGAGGTCATGACCCCGCACCTCGTCGCCGACGAGATCAGGCGGCGCGGGCACGAGGTCAGGCATCTGATCTCCTGGGACGACTACGACCGGTACCGGAAGGTGCCGAACGGCGTTCCGGGGGTCGACGCGTCGTGGGCCGAGCACATCGGCCGGCCCCTGACCTCCGTACCCGCCCCGGCCGGGTCCGCGTACCCGAACTGGGCCGAGCACTTCAAGGCCGCCATGGTCGAGGCGCTCGCCGGGATGGGCGTCGAGTTCGACGGGATCAGCCAGACCGAGCAGTACACCTCCGGGGTCTACCGCGAGCAGGTCCTGCACGCGATGAGGCACCGCGGTGACATCGACGCGATCCTCGACCAGTACCGGACCAAGAAGGCCCCCGCGAAGAAGCAGGGGCAGAAGCCCGTCGACGAGGCCGAGCTGGAGGCCGCCGAGGGGTCGGGCGCCGCCGCCGAGGACGACGGCACCGGATCCGCCGGGTACTTCCCGTACAAGCCGTACTGCGGTGGTTGCGGCAAGGACCTCACCACCGTCACGGCCTACGACGACGACACCACCGAGCTGACCTACACCTGTACCGAGTGCTCCTTCTCGGAGAGTGTGCTGCTCAGCGAGTTCAACCGCGGCAAGCTCGTCTGGAAGGTCGACTGGCCGATGCGCTGGGCCTTCGAGGGCGTCGTCTTCGAGCCGAGCGGTGTCGATCACTCGTCCCCCGGGTCCAGCTTCCAGGTCGGCGGGCAGATCGTCGGGAGCATCTTCGGCGGCAAGCAGCCCATCGGGCCCATGTACGCCTTCGTGGGGATCTCCGGGATGGCGAAGATGTCGTCCTCGAAGGGCGGGGTCCCGACTCCGGGCGACGCTCTGAAGATCATGGAGCCGCAGCTGCTGCGCTGGCTCTACGCCCGCCGCCGGCCCAACCAGTCGTTCAAGATCGCCTTCGACCAGGAGATCCAGCGGCTCTACGACGAGTGGGACAAGCTGGGCGCCAAGGTGGCCGACGGGTCCGCCCTGCCGGGGGACGTCGCCGCCTACGCGCGCGCTGTCGGCACCGCGGCCGGCGAGCTCCCGAAGACGCCCCGGCCGATGGCCTACCGCACGCTCGCCTCCGTCGCCGACATCACCGCGGGCGCCGAGGACCAGACCCTGCGCATCCTCGGCGAGCTCGACCCCGCGGACCCGATCACCTCGCTCGACGAGGTCCGGCCGCGGCTCGACAAGGCGGAGGCCTGGATCAACACCCAGGTCCCCGCCGACCAGCGGACCGTCGTGCGCGAGGACGCGGACGCCGAACTCCTCAAGTCCCTCGACGACCAGGGCCGCGCCTCACTGCGGCTGCTGCTCGACGGCCTCGACACGCACTGGTCGCTGGACGGGCTCACCCACCTCGTCTACGGCGTTCCGAAGGTCCAGGCCGGCTTCTCCGCCGACGCCACGCCCAAGGAACTCCCGGCGGAGATCAAGGTCGCCCAGCGCACGTTCTTCGCGCTGCTCTACCACCTGCTGGTGGGCCGTGACACCGGCCCGCGCCTGCCCACCCTGCTGCTCGCGGTGGGCCAGGAGCGGGTGAGGAAGCTGCTCGGGGAGTAGCCGGGCGGCAGCAGTACTTACTGACCTGCTTGTACGTGAGAGAGGGCGCCCGGAGTTCACCGGGCGCCCCCTGCCGCGTATGCGCGCCTGTGCTACGCGATGTGGTCTTCTTCCAGTTCCATGAAGTGGCGGTTCGTGAAGCGCGTGACCAGCCGCTTGGCCTCCTGCTCGGGCAGGTCGACGCGGAACTCCGCCTCTACGTCGGAGCCGAACTCACGCGGAGTCGGATAACTACCGTGTCCGTTTATCGACCGCTTGAAGAGCTGGTAGAACGACTCCTCGTCCGGCTCCTGAACCGGAGTGCCGCCGCCCTCGCCGAGCTGGCGGGTGCGGTTCGGACCTGACGGGATCGGGAAGGTGCCGGTGTCCTCCATGGACGGCTCGGGAGCGGGCTCGGGAGCCTGCGGCTCCCGCTCGAACCGTCGCCGGTCCTGGAACCGCCGCTCGTCCTGGAGTCGTTGCTGTTCCTCGAACTCCTCGGCCTGCTGCTGCTCCGCGTACCACTGGGTGTACGCGGCCTCCGGGTCGTACGTCGGGTCGTAGCCGCCCTGGTACGCGACGGACTGGGGGTCCCGGGCATGCAGCCAGGGGTTCTGCACCTCGGCGGGGTCCGGCTGCTCGGGGGGCTCGGGGAACTCGTCGCCCTCGGCAGCGGGGCGCCGCGCCCGGTCGGGAGCCGCCTCGTCCCGTACGGCGGGCGCGGCCACGGGGGTGCGGCTGCCCGCGGACGCCTCAGCCGGCTCCAGCGCGGGCTGCGGCGCCGGGGGCAGCAGTGCGGGCTCGATGCCCGCCGCCGCCAGGCCGGAGGGGGCGGTCTCGGCCAGCGGGACGCCGTAGCGGGCGAGCCGCAAGGGCATCAGGGACTCCACCGGGGCCTTGCGGCGCCAGGCGCGGCCGAAGCGGGAGCGCAGCCGCGCCTGGTAGACGAGACGTTCCTGCTCCAGCTTGATGACCTGGTCGTAGGAGCGCAGTTCCCACAGCTTCATCCTGCGCCACAGGAGGAACGTGGGGAGCGGGGAGAGCAGCCAGCGGGTGAGGCGTACGCCCTCCATGTGCTTGTCGGCGGTGATGTCCGCGATCCGGCCGACCGCGTGCCGGGCCGCCTCCACGGAGACCACGAACAGGATCGGGATGACGGAGTGCATGCCCACGCCGAGCGGGTCCGGCCAGGCGGCGGCGCCGTTGAAGGCGATCGTCGCGGCCGTCAGCAGCCACGCCGTCTGCCGCAGCAGCGGGAACGGGATCCTGATCCAGGTGAGGAGCAGGTCGAGCGAGAGCAGGACGCATATACCCGCGTCGATGCCGATCGGGAACACGTAACTGAAGTTCCCGAAACCCTTCTCCAGGGCGAGTTCGCGGACCGCAGCGTAGGAACCGGCGAAGCCGATCGCTGCGATGACGACCGCCCCGAAGACGACCACTCCGATGAGGATCTTGTGCGTCTTGGTGAGCTGCATAGGCGCGGCCACCCGTACTCCCCTCCCCTTACGACCTGTTGCGCGCAACAGAGTGGCACATGTGTACGGGGTGCGGATGCCCGGTACGGGTGGAGCCCGGCCTCCGTGGGGGCCGGGCTCCACCAAATGTCCTGGTAGGGCTGCGAGTGGGGGGCGTCGAACTGGACGCCGCGGTTCCCGACTCGGGCCCCGGGTCAGTCCTTCTCGGTGGCGGACTTGTCGGGGCTCGCGCTGTCGTCGGAGCCGCCGCCGAGGTCCGAACCCTTGCCGGAACTCTTGCTCGCGGACTTGCTGGGGGACGCGCTCGCGCCCGCGTCCGACCCGGCCGTGGCCCCGTCACCGCCGCCGTTCGCGGTCACCACCGCCTGGACGGCCTCCTTCGCGGCCTTCTGCGCCGACTTCGTCAGATCGGCCGCCTTCGGGGAGTCGTCGCCCGCGAGGCCCGCGCCGTTGTAGTCGACGGTCACGACGACGTTCTCCACGCGCGTCACGAGCGTCTGCTGCCGGAAGGTGCCTTCCTTCTTCTTCAGGTCGTACGTCACCAGCGTCGCCTCGTTGCCCGTGCCGGACACCGGCTGCGACTTGGTGTTCTTCGCGTCCTCCACCGCACGCGCGTCCTCGGCGTGCTTCGCGTAGTACTCCGAGGCCAGCTTCTCGCCCGTGCCCCGGCTCTCGTCCGACTCGAAACGCAGCAGCGACACGTTCAGCCAGCGGAACTGCGAGCCCTTCACACCCTTGTTGTCCAGGCTGTCCCAGGAGCAGTTGCCGCGTGTGCCGACGTCTTCGGACTTGCCTTCTTTGCCGGACCCCGCGCCCTCCGGGACAAGATCCTTCAGCGTCTTCGACGAGAACACCTTGCACGGCTCGGGAAGCTTCGCGTACGTCGCCTCCTTCACCACCGCGGCCGCCTCCGTGGCGGAGGACGAGGCCGAGGAGCCGGACTCCTTCTTCGCGTCGTCGCCGGAGCCGTCGCCGGAGTCCGAGGAGCAGCCGGAGGCGACGAGCATCACCGGGACGGCGGCAACCCCGACCAGGACGCGGGTGAGTCGCTGACGGTGTCGCTGTACGGATCGGTGCATGGTTCCTTCACTCAAGACGCTCGGGTGTACGTGCGGACGGCCGCGTTGTGCGCCGGACCGCACTCGGTCGGGTCCGAGGAGCCACGGTAGCCCGAACGGGACATGTGCGGCTCAGGTTCCGCCGAGGCCGAAACCCCCGCCGAACGTCCCTAATCGCTGAACGACTCGGCGAGCTGACCCGCCAGTTTCCGCGCCCTGTCCTGCATGTCCTCGCTGCTCGGGATGTCCGTGACGGTCGCCGGCTGCTCGTCGTACTGGATCGTCACGACCACGTTGGACGTGCGGAACACCACAGTCACCGTCCGCTGCTTGGAGTCGTTCAGCGCGTCGTCGAGGAACGCCGTGTTGCCCAGATCGTCGAGCGTGCGGGGCTGGAGGGCGCTCGGCGTGGAGCCGGGGACGCCACTGGCGGAGGGATCCGTGGAGGGATCCGTGGAGGAGTCCGTGGAGGGGTTCGCGTTCGCGTTCGTGGAGGAACCGCTGTCGCTGTCACCGGAGGCGTCGTCCGGCGCACCGGACGTGCTGGACGCGCCGGCATCGGGGGTCGACCCGGAGCCGGACCCGGGCGACTCGGACGCGTCAGGTGCCTTCGACGAGGCCGAGGGCGACGCGGCCGGTGCCGGAAGGTCCGCCGCCACCTCCTTCTTCGCGTAGAGCTCCGCCGCGCGGTCGTCGTCGCTCACCGCGTTGTCGTACGAGACCACCCGCTCGAAATCCACCAGCAGATGGTCCGTCGCGGTCGCCGACTCCGCCTTCCAGCGGCAGCCGACCTTCCGGTCCGTGTCGTACGTGACCGTCGCCGTGCCCTCGTAGGCCTCCTCGCGCCGCTCCTCGTCCGTGAGCTGCTCGATGCCCGGCAGCAGCGAGTCCAGAGTGCTGTGCGACACCGCGCCGCAGGGCTCCGGGAGGGTGCGGTACTTGCCCGGCTGCGCGGCGGCGGCCGTCGACGTCGTGCCGCCCGGCTTCGGGTCGTCCTGGCCGCCGCTGTCCGGCGATCCGCCGGTGCAGCCGGCCAGCAACGCCGCGAGGAGCGCGGCGACGCCGGGTACGTACGCCTTCCGCTGCACGGTGGGGCTCCTCTCGACGGGTCGATCGACTGTGCTCACGACCAGGGTGTCCTGTGGTTATTCGGTTGCCGCACGGGGGTGGGCCCTGGAGACAATGTGTATCGCACGCACTGCCGTGGACGCCGGTCCGTTGTCCCAAACGTTGGCCTTGGCGCCGGTTTTGCGATTTAAGACTTCTGTTGGTTTTCCGGGGGAATGAGGACGATATGTCGTACGTGGAGATGCCGGGGGCGAAGGTTCCGATCCGTATGTGGGCGGACCCGGCGTCGGTGGAGGAAGGGGCGATGCAGCAGCTCCGCAACGTCTCCACGCTCCCCTGGATCAAGGGCCTGGCCGTCATGCCGGACGTGCACTACGGAAAGGGCGCGACGGTCGGATCGGTCATCGCGATGCGGGGTGCGGTGTGTCCGGCGGCGGTCGGGGTGGACATCGGCTGCGGTATGTCCGCGGTCAGGACGTCCCTGACGGCCAACGACCTGCCGGGCGACCTGTCCCGGCTGCGGTCGAAGGTGGAGGAGGCGATTCCGGTCGGGCGGGGGATGCATGACAGCCCGGTCGATCCCGGCGGCTTCCACGGCCTCGCCACCCGGGGGTGGGACGACTTCTGGGGGCGGTTCGACGGGGTCGCGGAGGCGGTGAAGTTCCGTCAGGGGCGGGCCACCAAGCAGATGGGCACCCTGGGTGGCGGAAACCACTTCTGGGAGTTCTGCCTCGACTCGGACAACGCGGTCTGGATCATGCTGCATTCCGGTTCCCGGAACATCGGCAAGGAACTCGCGGAGCATCACATCGGTATCGCGCAGAAGCTCTCGCACAACCAGGGGCTGATCGACCGCGACCTCGCCGTATTCATCGCGGACACCCCGCAGATGGCGGCGTACCGGCACGATCTCTTCTGGGCGCAGGAGTACGCGAAGCACAATCGCGCGATCATGATGGCGATCTCGAAGGACGTGGTCCGCCGGGAGTTCAAGAAGGCGAAGGTGACCTTCGAGCCGGAGATCTCCTGCCATCACAACTACGTGAGCGAGGAGCGGTACGAGGGCATGGACCTGCTGGTCACCCGCAAGGGCGCCATCCGCGCGGGCTCCGGCGAGTACGGCATCATCCCGGGCTCGATGGGCGCCGGTTCGTACATCGTGAAGGGTCTCGGCAACGAGAAGGCGTTCAACTCCGCTTCGCACGGCGCGGGCCGGCGGATGAGCCGTAACGCGGCCAAGCGCCGCTTCACGACCAAGGACCTGGAGGAGCAGACGCGGGGTGTGGAGTGCCGAAAGGACTCCGGTGTCGTGGACGAGATCCCGGCCGCGTACAAGCCGATCGAGCAGGTCATCGACCAGCAGCGGGATCTGGTCGAGGTGGTGGCGAAGCTGAAGCAGGTCGTGTGCGTGAAGGGTTGACGAATCCGTGCCGTATGAATTCATGCGGCACGGATTTCGCTTTGCCACGCAGGGTTTTGCTTTGCCGCGCGGGGGTTTCGGGTTTCGCCGCTGCTTCGCGTGCGTGAGCGCGTGTTACAGCTCCCTGTGGACCTTCGTGTTGGAGGCCTGGGCGCGGGGTCGCACCACCAGCAGGTCGATGTTGACGTGCGAGGGGCGCGTGACCGTCCACGTGATCGTCTCGGCGACGTCCTCGGCGGTGAGGGGCTCGGCCACTCCGGCGTAGACCTTCGCCGCCTTCTCGGTGTCCCCGCCGAAGCGGGTCAGGGCGAACTCGTCGGTCCGCACCATGCCGGGGGCGATCTCGATGACCCGGACCGGTGTGCCGACGATCTCCAGGCGGAGGGTCTCGGCGAGGACGTGCTCGGCGTGCTTGGCGGCCACGTAACCGGCGCCGCCCTCGTAGGTGCTGAGGCCCGCGGTCGAGGAGACGACGACCACCGTGCCGTCGCCGGACGCGGTCAGCGCCGGGAGGAGGGCCTGGGTGACGTTCAGCGTGCCGATGACGTTCGTCTCGTACATCTGGCGCCACTCCGCGGGGTCGCCGGACGCGACCGGGTCGGCGCCGAGCGCGCCGCCCGCGTTGTTGATCAGGACGCCGATCTTCTTGAAGGCCGTCGCGAACTCGTCGACCGCGGCACGGTCGGTGACGTCCAGCGCGTACGCCATCGCCTCGCCGCCCGCCGCGCCGATCTCCTCCGCGAGCGCCTCGATACGGTCCTTGCGGCGGGCCGTGAGGACCACCCGGTAGCCCGCGACCGCCAGCTGCCGGGCCGTCGCGGCACCGATTCCGCTGCTCGCACCGGTGACGACGGCGATACGGGACGCGGCGGCGGGCGCGGTGGATGCGGCGGGTGCGGCGGCGGTCATGGGGTGCTCCTCGGCGGAGGGGGGCGGGCGGGGCGAACTGCGGCCGGCGCTCGCTCGTACGGTCGATTGCTCTCCCGGCCAGGATAGGCGGGCTCGGTGGGCGGACGGACGTCTCACCTGATGGGCGGCGCCTGGCGGGCGGCCGGGGTGGCATACATGCGGTGACCCACGGGGTCAGGGACGGGACACACGGCGGGCCGACGCGGAGGACATGAGAGATGCGGGATCTTTGTGGGCGGGTGGCGGGCGCCCTGGTCGGCACGGCTGCCGTTGTGGCTGTTGCCGTCCTGGGGCCGGCGGGGCCGGCGGGTGCCGTGGGCGCTGCGTCGGCGGGTGCCGTGGGCGGTGCGCCCGAGGCCGATCTCGCCTTTCACGGGCGGCTGTGGATGGACGGTGGCCGGGTCGAGTTGCGGATGACCCCGCAGAACCATGGTCCCTTCGGGGTCGCCGACGCGACGGTCCGGCTGCGCTGGTCGGCGCCGCTCGCGGACGAGCAGCGGTTGCCGGCCGGCTGTGCGCGGTCGGGGGCGCGGGCCGTGCTGTGCCGGACGGGTGCGCTGCCCGCGGACGGGTGGGGGCGGACGCTCGCCGTGGCGGTACGGCTGAGGGGTGAGCCGGCGGAGGTGACGCTGGGGATCGACACGGTGTGGGGTGGCGGGGCGGTGGATCGCAATCACCGCAACGACCGGCAGGAGGTGCTGGTGCTGGACACCGGGGACAGTTACGTCTTCTAGGGGGCGGGGGGCGGGGGGCGGGGAGAGGGGGGTGCTCGCGCTGTTCCTCGCGCGCCTGAAGGATTGCGCCGTTCCCCGCGCCCCTTAGAGGGTGGGGGTGCGGGTGTGCGGGGTGGTGCCGGCCCGGTGGGGGCTTGTCGCGCCGTTCCTCGCGCCCCTGAGGGGTTGCCCTTGGGGTTTGGCTGTGGGGTGGGGGTCTTTTGGGGGCGCGGGGAACTGCGCGCTCAGCCCCCGCCGGGCCGCAGGTGGGGGGGAGGGTAGGGGGTGGGGAATAGGCGGGGCGTGGGGGTCGTTTGCGGGTATAGTTGAATCGTCAACAACCTGGAGGATGAGGTAGCCATGCAGTTCGGGATCTTCACCGTCGGCGATGTCACGCCGGACCCCACCACGGGCCGGACCCCGTCCGAGCATGAGCGGATCAAGGCCATGGTCGCCATCGCGCAGAAGGCCGAGGAAGTCGGGCTCGACGTCTTCGCGACCGGTGAGCACCACAACCCGCCGTTCGTGCCGTCGTCGCCGACCACCATGCTCGGCTGGGTCGCCGCCCGCACCGAGAACCTCATCCTCTCCACCTCCACCACCCTCATCACCACCAACGACCCGGTGAAGATCGCCGAGGACTTCGCGATGCTCCAGCACCTCGCGGACGGGCGCGTGGACCTGATGATGGGGCGCGGCAACACCGGTCCGGTCTACCCCTGGTTCGGCAAGGACATCCGCCAGGGCATCAACCTCGCCGTCGAGAACTACGCCCTGCTGTACCGGCTGTGGCGCGAGGAGACGGTGACCTGGGAGGGCAAGTTCCGTACGCCGCTGCAGTCGTTCACCTCGACGCCGCGACCGCTGGACGGCGTGCCGCCGTTCGTCTGGCACGGCTCCATCCGCTCGCCGGAGATCGCCGAGCAGGCCGCGTACTACGGGGACGGGTTCTTCCACAACAACATCTTCTGGCCGGCCGACCACACCAAGCAGATGGTCGAGCTGTACCGGTCGAGGTACGCGCACTACGGGCACGGCACGCCCGAGCAGGCGATCGTCGGGCTCGGCGGGCAGATCTTCATGCGGCGCAACTCGCAGGACGCGGTGCGGGAGTTCCGGCCGTACTTCGACAACGCGCCGGTGTACGGGCACGGGCCGTCGCTGGAGGAGTTCACCGAGCAGACGCCGCTCACGGTCGGCTCGCCGGAGCAGGTCATCGAGAAGACGCTGGCCTTCCGGGACTACGCCGGTGACTACCAGCGGCAGTTGTTCCTCGTGGACCATGCCGGGCTGCCGCTGAAGACCGTGCTGGAGCAGATCGACATGCTGGGCGAGGAGGTCGTGCCCGTGCTGCGGGAGGAGTTCGCCAGGAGGCGGGCGGCCGGGGTGCCGGACGCGCCCACGCATGCGGCGCGGGTCGCTGCTGCCGCCGCGGCGGCGGAGGCCGGCCAGGAGGTGACCGCGTCATGAAGCTGGTCGTCGTCTCGGCGGGGCTGAGTGTTCCGTCGTCCACGCGGTTGCTGGGGGACCGGCTTGCCGCGGCCGTCGTGGGGCGGGCCTCCGCGGCGGCTCCGGCCGGGGCCGGGTCCGGGGTCCAGGTCCAGGTGGTCGAGTTGCGGGATCTCGCGGTCGAGATCGCGCACAACCTGACCACCGGGTTTCCGGGGCCGGCGCTCGGTGCGGCGTTGTCGGCGGTGGCGGAGGCGGACGGGCTGATCGTGGTGACGCCGGTCTTCTCCGCGTCGTACAGCGGGCTGTTCAAGTCGTTCTTCGACGTGCTGGACCGTGACGCGCTGGCGGGGAAGCCGGTGCTGGTCGCCGCGACCGGTGGGTCGGCTCGGCACTCGTTGGTGCTGGAGCATGCGATGCGGCCGTTGTTCGCGTATCTGCGGGCGGTGGTGGTGCCTACCGGGGTCTACGCGGCGTCGGAGGACTGGGGCGCGGAAGGGCTGGCCGAGCGGATCGGGCGGGCTGCGGGGGAGTTGGTCGCGCTGGTGGGGGTTGGGGGGCCGCCTGCGCCTGCGCCTGCGCCTTCGGCGGTGGGGCGGGCCGGGGGTGACCAGGTCGGTGAGTTCGAGGTGGTGCCGTTCGCGGAGCGACTTGCCGCGGTGCGGGTCCCCTAGGGGTGCGGGTTTCGGCTGCGGGCCGGTGGGGGTGGGCCGCGCAGTTCCCCGCGCCCCTTGGTGGGGCTGGGCCCGGGTGTTCGGGTGCGGGCCGGTGGGGGTCGGCCGCGCAGTTCCCCGCGCCCCTTGGTGGGGCTGGCCCAGATGTTCGGGTGCGGGCCGGTGGGGGTCGGCCGCGCCGTTCCCCGCGCCCCTGACGGGGCCTGGGGCCCGCGGGCGAACTTCGCACCCCCGCCCCCGTCCTCCCAGGGGCGCGAGGAACTGCGCGACAAGCCCCCACCGGGCCGCAGCCGGACGCATGGCCGCAGGCCCCACCCCCCCTGGGCCCGCAGGCATACTTCGCGCCTCCGCCCCGTCCTCCCAGGGGCGCGGGGAACGGCGCGACAAGCCCCCACCGGGCCGCAGCCGGACTCATGGCTGCAGGCCCCACCCCCCCCCGGTGAGCCCGCGGGCGAACTTCGCACCCCCGCCCCCGTCCTCCCAGGGGCGCGGGGAACTGCGCGACAAGCCCCCACCGGGCCGCAGCCGGACGCATGGCCGCAGGCCCCACCCCCTGGGGGCGCGGGGAACTGCGCGAGACGGCCCCGCCGGGGGGCAGGCGGGTCTTCTGGGTCTGGTTCTGTTCTCGCGGTTCGCAGCCCGGCTTGTGGGTCGGTGGTTCAGGGGGCCGTTGTCCGGGGCGCGGGGGCGTGGGGGCGGGGCGGGAGCGCCCGGCGCAGTCTGCGGGTCTGGCGGCGGACCCAGGCCGCCGCGCGGGATCGGCCCCGCGCCCACGCCCGCCGCCCCCGCGTGGACCCGAGCTCCGCGAACAGGTCCTCGTAGCGGGCCACGATCGGCTCCGCGTCATAGCGGTGCGAACCCGCCAGCGCCGCCCCGCCCATCGCCCGCCGCAGCGGCTCGTCGGTGATCAGGTCGAGCATCGCCTCGGCCAGCGCGCGGGAGTCGCCCACCGGCACCAGCCGCCCGTCGACGCCCTCGGTGATGATCTCCGCCGGCCCCAGCGGACAGTCCGTGCTGATCACCGGCACCCCGCAGCGCATCGCCTCGACCAGCGTCATCCCGAACGACTCCGCGTCCGACGCCGATACCACCATCGCCGACTTCGCGAACTCCGCCTCGATGGGCGTGCGCGGGCCCATGAGGCGTACATGCCCCGAGAGCCCGAGACCGTCGACCAGGTCCTGGAGGTGGTCGCGCCGCGCACCGCCGCCGTAGATCCGCAGCCGCCAGTCCGGTTCCTTCGAGGCGACCGCCGAGAAGGCCTCTATCAGCAGGTCGAAGCGTTTGCCGGGGACCAGCCGCCCCGCCGCGGCCACCACCTTCGTCGTCTCGTCGCGGGTGATGCCCTCGGGCGCCGGCACGATGTTCGGCACCGCCGCGACCCGGACGCCCGGCAGGTTCATCCGCTGCCGGTACACCTCCGCGTCCGCCTCCGTCGTCGTCACGACCGCGTCCAGGCGGCGGTAGTGCCGCGCCAGCACGGCCCGCAACCGCTTGGAGTGCGAGTCGTGCCGCAGGTGTTCCTGGGCGACGCGCAGGGCCCGGCGCGGCGCGAAGAGGGAGACGTAGACGTTGATACCGGGCCGGGTGCCGATGATCACGTCGGCGTCGCAGCCGGTCAGGTACGCGGCGGCCCGCCGGTCGGTGAGGCGCGTGTACTGGTCGTACCGTTTGTCGGAGTTCGGGAAGTCCGTGGCCGCGAGGGCGTATCCGGCGTCGGTGAGGTCCGGGCTGCCGTCCCGTTCGTCCACCAGCGGTACGACCGTGATCCGCGGATCGATGGTGAACCGCGGCTCGTTCCGGTGCCGCCGCATCGACACGATCTCCACGTCGTGGTGGTCGGCGAGCGCCGCCGCGAGATTGAGCGTCGTACGGACGGTCCCGCCGATGGCGTACGCGTTGTGCAGCAGGAACACGATCTTCATGCGGCCCGTGCGGCCTGTACGGCTGCGGCCCGTACGGCTGTGCCCCCTGCGGCTCATTCGCTTCGCGGCCTCCTCGCCCGCCGTACGCTCCGTGCGTTCCGTACGCTCCGTGCGTCCAGTGCGCTTCATCGGTGCGTGGCCCTCCCCGTCGCGGCGCTCGCCCCCGGCACAGGGGACACAGTGGCTGGGCGAGGTAAGCCACCGGTCCCGGCGGGGTGAGAGCCGGGTAAGAGGCCCGGCCGTAACCCCCCTTCATCAGGTAGTACGTACAGAAGGGCTTGGCAGACTGGTCCCGTGCCCCACAATCTGCTGCTCGCCGAGGACGACCGCGCGATCCGCCACGCCCTGGAACGGGCCCTGAGCCTGGAGGGATACGAGGTCACCGCCGTCGCCGACGGTGTCCAGGCGCTCGCGCAGGCCCACCGCACCCCTCCTGACGTGCTCGTTCTCGATGTGATGATGCCCGGCATCGACGGCCTCCAGGTCTGTCGCGTCCTGCGTGCCGAGGGCAACCGCACCCCCATCCTGATGCTCACCGCGCTCGTCGAGACCGCGGACCGCATCGCGGGACTGGATGCCGGCGCCGACGACTACGTGGTAAAGCCCTTCGACGTCGAGGAGGTCTTCGCCCGGCTCCGGGCCCTGCTCCGGCGCACGGGCGCCCCCGACGACGTACCCAGCGAACCGCAGCGCACGCCCGATGGCCAGATCGCCGCCGCGGGCCTGCGCCTCGATCCGCAGGCCCGGCGGGTCTGGCGGGGGGCGCGGGAGATCGAGCTGACACGCACCGAGTTCGACCTGCTGGAACTGCTCGTCCGCAACGCCGGCATCGTCCTGGACCACACCACCATCTACGACCGCATCTGGGGCTACGACTTCGGGCCGGGGTCCAAGAACCTCGCGGTGTACGTCGGCTACCTGCGGCGCAAGCTCGACGAGCCGGGAGCGGCCGGTGGGACCGGTGCGGCCGGTGCGGCCGGTGCGCCCGCCGTGCCCTCGCTGATCCACACCGTGCGGGGCGTGGGGTACGTGCTGAGGGAGGACTGAGTGCGGCCCACGGGCATGCGATCCACGGGCATGCGATCCACGGGCGTGCGGCCCACGGGTGTGCGGACCGGGCGGCCGGGTCGGCTCGGGCGGCCGGGCCGGTTCGGGCGGTGGGTGGCACGGGCCCGGCTGTCGTCGCTGCGGACCACCTTCACGGTGTCGTTCGCGGCCGTCGCCGCGGCCGTCACCGTCCTCGTCGGGTTCCTGTCGTACGACGCCGCCGCCCGGCTCGTGCGCGTGGACCAGCAGACCGTGTTCGAGGGCGTCGTACAGGACCTGCTCGACGAGGTGCGCGGCAACCCGCTGGGGCCCGCGGACTTCGCCACCACCGGCGCCGACGGCGGTCCGCGCGGCGAACTCGTACGGCCCAGCGGCACGGTCGTACAGGTCCTGGGGCCGGACGGGTCGGTCGTCGACCGGGGCCGGACGCCGCTGCCCGTGGACGCCGCCGACCGTCCGATCGCGGCCGCGCGGTCCGCCGGGCGGCTGGTGGAGCACCGGGACGTCGACGTCGGCGACGACGTGTACCGCGTCGCGACCGTCTCGCTCGGCGGCGGGCGGGGCGCCGTACAGGTGGCGCAGGAGTTCAGCGGTACGGAGGACCTGCTGCGCGACCTCCAGCAGCGGACCGTGCTGCTGGTGGGCGCCGTGGTGATCGCCGCGGGGCTCTTCGGCTGGTGGCTGGCCCGGCGCATCACCTCGCGGCTGGTACGGCTCGCGGGGGCCGCCGAGGATGTGGCGCGCACCGGGCGGCTCGGCATCCAGGTGCCGGTCGCCGGGTACGACGAGGTGGCCCGGCTCGGCCGTTCCTTCGACCGCATGCTGGGCCGTCTCGCCCAGTCCGAGGACGACCAGCGGCGCCTCGTCCAGGACGCGGGCCATGAGCTGCGTACGCCCCTGACCTCGCTGCGCACGAACATCTCGATCCTGCGCCGGATCGACGAACTGCCGCCCGCGGTCCGGGAGGAACTGGTCGACGACCTCGCCCAGGAGTCCCGCGAGCTGACCGACCTGGTCAACGAGCTGGTCGCGCTGGCGGCCGGCCAGTCCGACACCGAGCCGCCGCGGCGGGTGGCCCTCGGCGACCTCGCGGACGACGTGGCGGTGGCGGCGCGCCGGCGCACGGGGCGGGCCGTGACGGTACGGGTCTGGGGGGACACGGTGGTCGACGGGCGGCCCGCGGCGCTGCAGCGGGCGATGTCCAACCTGGTGGACAACGCGGCGAAGTTCGACCGGGGTGGCAGTGGGCCGATCGAGCTCGTCGTGACGCGTGCCGGGGACGCCGTCCGGATCGAGGTCCTGGACCGCGGGCCCGGCATCGCCCAGGAGGATCTCGACCGGGTCTTCGACCGCTTCTACCGCGCGCCGGACGCGCGGAGCCTGCCCGGTTCCGGGCTCGGCCTCTCGATCGTCCGCGAGGTGGCGGACGCCCACGGGGGAGAGCCGTTCGCCGGGCGCCGGGAGGGCGGCGGATCAGCGACGGGCTTCACCGTCACGGCCACGGGGAGAGCGGGGTGACGGGGTGGTCGGGGTGGGCGGGGTGGACGGAGTGGCGGGGCTGACCGGTCGCATGGCCACCAGTCAGCCAGCCAGCCGGCCGTCCGGCCACGCGGCCAGCCGGCCGTCCGGCCACGCGGCCACCGGGCCGTCCGGCCACGCGGCCACCGGGCCGTCCGGCCACGCGGCCACCGGGCCGTCCGGCCACGCGGCCATCCGGCCACAGGCCACCGGGCCGACCGGCCCTCCGGCACCCGGCCCTCCGGCCGATCGGCCGTCGTCGCTGTCGGCCGGCCGGGCTCATGGCCGTCGGCCGATCAGGGCCGTGACCGTCTGCCGACCTGGGCCATGACAGGCGGCCGACCGAGGCCGTGACCGTCTGCCCGCCGGGGCCGGGGCCAGGGCCGTGACCGTCGGTCGGCCAAGGCCAAGGCCGTGGCCCTGACCGTCGGCCCGACGGGTCGTGGTCGTGGTCACCAGCCCTCCCGCAGGTCGTCGTCCTCGCCCTCCTCCAGCAGGGTCGCCGCCTCGCCCACGACCCTCGGGTCCGGCTCCCCGACCACCTCGTGGTCCTTGTCCGTGTAGTCGAAGCGGGCCAGCACACTGCGCATGGCCTCGACGCGGGCCCGTTTCTTGTCGTTGCTCTTCACCACGGTCCACGGGGCCTGCTCGGTGTCCGTCTCGCGGAACATGGCGACCTTCGCGGCGGTGTAGTCGTCCCACAGGTCCAGCGAGGCGAGGTCCATCGGGCTGAGCTTCCACTGCCGTACGGGATCGACCTGGCGGATCGTGAAACGGGTGCGCTGCTCCCCCTGCGACACCGAGAACCAGAACTTCACCAGGTCCACGCCGTCGTCGACGAGCATCCGCTCGAAACCGGGCGCCTGCCGCATGAAACGGCGGTACTCGTCGTCCGAGCAGAAGCCCATGACCCGCTCGACGCCCGCCCGGTTGTACCAGGAGCGGTCGAAGAGCACGATCTCCCCGGCGGTCGGCAGATGCTCCACATAGCGCTGGAAGTACCACTGCCCGCGCTCGCGCTCGGTCGGCTTCTCCAGGGCCACCACCCGGGCGCCGCGCGGGTTCAGATGCTCGGTGAAGCGTTTGATCGTGCCGCCCTTGCCGGCCGCGTCCCGCCCCTCGAAGACGACGACGAGCCGGCGCCCCGTCTCCTTGATCCAGCCCTGCAGCTTCAGCAGCTCGATCTGCTGCAGCCGCTTGTGCAGGTCGTACTCCGCGCGCTCCATGCGCCGCGCGTACGGGTAGTTCTCGCGCCAGGTGTCCACCGGGGTGCCGTCGGGCCGGATCAGCACCGGGTCGTCGTGGTCGCTGTAGTCGACGCTCATGCCACTCAGCAGCTCGGTCATGTCTCTCCCAGGAGTGTCAGTGCGGACTGTCGGCGCGACCGCGAAGGGGTCAGTGGAACTGCGGCACGATCAGATGGATCCCGTACGCCACGACGGCCGCGCACGCCAGGAAGCAGAGCCCGGCAACGCCCAGCCCCACCGCGTCGGTGCCGCCGTCGCCCTCCCGCGCCGCCTCCGCGCGGGCCAGGCCCAGCACACCGAGGGCGAAGACCACGACCGTCGCGACCGTGACTCCCGTACTCACCGCGGCGACCTCTCCGAGACCCGTCCAGTCCAGCTGCATCGTTCGTACTCCCCTGCTCTCCTGTTTCTTCCCGGTTTCCGGCGGTCCAGATCATGTCCGCGCGACCGGATCGTGCCCGGCAGATCCGGACAGCCGGTTCAGGCCGTTCAGCCGGTTCAGGCCGTTCAGCCGGATCAGGCCGTTCGGCCGTTTCCGGCCGTTCAGTCGGTTCCGGCCGTTCGGTCGGTTCAGGCGGAGGCCCCGGCCGGGGACGGACCGCGCAGGCCGACCTCGTGGGTCTCGTTCACGTTGGACGCGTGCACCGGGTCACGGCGCGACACGAGGACGATGAAGGCGGCCACGGCGAGTGCCACGAGTGCGATGACCGCGATGCCGAGGTTCCCGCCGTGCGTCACCACGCTCGCGGACAGACCGCCGACCAGCGCGGCGGCCGGGAGCGTCACCAGCCACGCCAACGCCATCCGCCCCGCCGTGCCCCACCGCACCTCGGCGAGACGCCTGCCCAGGCCCGCGCCGAGGATCCCGCCGGAACACACCTGCGTGGTCGACAGCGCGAAACCGAGGTGGGCCGAGGTCAGGATCACCGCCGTGGAGGACGCCTCCGCCGCGAAACCCTGCGGCGACCGGATGTCGGTCAGCCCCTTGCCCATCGTCCGGATGATCCGCCAGCCGCCCAGATACGTGCCCAGGCCGATCGCGAGCCCCGCCGACGCGATCACCCACAGCGGCGGCCCGGCGTCGTGCCCGAGCGCCCCGGCGGAGATCAGCGTGAGCGTGATGACGCCCATCGTCTTCTGCGCGTCGTTGGTGCCGTGCGCGAGCGAGACCAGCGACGCCGAGGCGATCTGCCCGAGCCGGAACCCCTTCGTCACCGACTTCTCCCGGGCCCCGGCGGTGATCCGGTACGCCAGGTACGTCGCGATCAGCGCGGCCACGCCCGCCACCAGCGGTGAGGCGACCGCCGGGATCAGCACCTTCTCGGCGACCTTGTCGAAGTGCACGCCGTGCGCGCCTGCGCCCACCCACACGGCGCCGATCAGTCCGCCGAACAGCGCGTGCGACGAGCTCGACGGCAGGCCGAGCAGCCAGGTCGTCAGGTTCCACAGGATCGCGCCGACCAGCCCGGCGAAGATCATGCCCGGGGTCACCAGGGTGTCGTCCACGATGCCGCCGGAGATCGTCCTGGCGACCTCGGTGGACAGGAACGCGCCGCCGATGTTCAGAACGCCGCTGATCAGGACGGCCGTTCTGGGCCGCAGGGCACCGGTGGCGATGGAGGTGGCCATCGCGTTCGCCGTGTCGTGGAAGCCGTTGGTGAAGTCGAAGGCGAGGGCCGTGACGATGACGACAGCCACGAGGAACGTGATGTGGTCCATGGGTGCGATGGAAGCAAGCGGAGGCATACGGACGGCGACGCCCAGGCAAAGGACCTGCAAGGTTGTGGCAATGGCGGAGGCCGGGCGGACGGATGCCGGAGGGAGGCCGAGCGGGGGCCGGCCGGGTGCGGGGGTGTCGCTGAGTACACCCCCCGATACGGGTTCTGCGCCCAATGTGCCCGCCTCCCCTTCTCCGTAGCGTCTTTCGCGGGGCACAGGCAGTGCCCGGCAGCGGGGCACCGGCGGTGCCCCACACGGGGCGCGGACCGTGCCCGACGGAGGCTGATGACCATGTTTCGCCGAACCGGCACCGATCGACGTACCACTGATCGCCGTACCACCGATCGACGTAGCACCGATGGACGTACCACCGATCGACGTACGCACGACCACGGCACGGGCGTCGCCGAGATGGCCCTGCGGCTGGTCAAGGTCAGCAAGACGTACGGGAGCGACGACAGCGCCGTGACCGCGCTGGACGAGGTGACGCTCAGTCTGGCGAGCGGCACCTTCACCGCCGTGATGGGCCCCTCGGGCTCCGGCAAGTCCACGCTGCTGCAGTGCGCGGCGGGGCTCGACCGGCCCGACAGCGGCATCGTGATGGTCGACGGGGCCGAGATGACCGGCGGCACCGAGGCCGAACTGACGAAATTCCGCCGCAACCGGATCGGCTTCGTCTTCCAGCAGTACAACCTGCTGGACACGCTCACCGTGGCGCAGAACACCATCCTGCCGCTGAAGCTCGCCCGGCGCCGCGTGCACCGGGACCGGGTGCGGGAGACCCTGACCGCCGTCGGTCTCGGCGACCGCCTCGGCCACCGGCCCGACCAGCTCTCCGGCGGCCAGCGCCAGCGCGTCGCCATCGCCCGCGCCCTGGTGACCGAGCCGAGCGTGATCTTCGCGGACGAGCCGACCGGCGCCCTGGACACCCGCAGCGCGCGGGACGTCCTGCGGCTCCTCCAGGACGCGGTACGCGTCCACGGCCGTACGGTCGTCATGGTGACCCACGACCCGGTCGCCGCCTCGTACGCCGACTCGGTGCTGTTCCTCGCGGACGGCCGGCTCGCGGGCGAGATGCGCCGGCCGACCGTGGACGCGGTGGCCGAGCGCCTCGCGCACCTCGGCGACGACGTGCTGGCGGGGGCGTGACCGCGATGTTCACCATGCTCACCCTCGCGATGCGTTCCGTACGGCAGCGCCCCGGGCGCTTCGCCGCGACCCTGCTGTCCGCCTTCCTGGGCGCGGCGATCATCATGACGTTCAACTCGATGCACGACACGGCCGGTGCGCCGGGTGTCGACTCCGTCAGCTCGGAGACCCTGTCCACCGCGGCGGGCGTCGTCGGCGGCTACGGCACCCTCCTGGTGTTCTTCGCCGTCGCCTCCACCCTCACGGTGAACGTGCGCCAGCGCTCCGCCGAGATCGAACTGCTGCGCTGCTCCGGGGCCACGCCCGCGCAGATCAAGCGGATGGTCGTCGGGGAGGCGGTGGCCGTCGCCCTGGTGGGCGCGCTGCTCGCCATCGGCCCCGCGATGCTCGGCGGACGGGTCCTGCTCGACGTGTTCCAGGACAGCGGGCAGGTCGCCGAGTCCGTGGATCACACCTTCGGACCCATCGCCCTGTACTCGGGCCTCGACATCACGGTGCTCGCCGCGGCGGGGGCGGCGTTCCTCGCGGTGCGCCGGGCGACCACCGGCCGGCGCCGTTCCCGGTCCCGGGGGCGCAGGTTCCTCGTTGTCGGGGCGCTGGTCCTCGGCGGGATGTCGATCTGCTCGACCTTCGCCTTCTCGGCGACGGACGCCGCGCTGATGGCACCGCCCGCGTACGGCGCGATCCTGCTCTCGGTCGGCTTCGCGCTCCTGTCGCCGGGGCTGCTGCGGGCCGTCCTCGGCCGGCTGCCGCTGACGGGCCCGAGCGGCTATCTCGCCGTACGGGGCCTGCGCGTGCGGGCCGCCCAACTGTCCGGTGTGCTCGTGCCGTTGATCCTCTTCATCGGCATGGCCACGGCGACGCTCTACATGCAGGCGGTCGAGAACGACGCGATCGACGCGGCGGGCGTCCCCAAGTCGGTCGACGCGAAGAACCTCGAAACGCTCAACCTGACGGTCGTCGGCATCATCGTGGTCTTCTCCTGCGTCATGCTGGTCAACTCCCTGTACGCGGCCACGACCTACCGGCGCAAGGAGTTCGGGCAGCAGCGGCTCGCGGGGGCGACTCCGGGGCAGGTCCTCGGCATGGTGGGCATCGAGTCGCTGGTCCTCACGGCGACGGGCGTCGTCCTCGGTACGGGGGCCGCGCTGGCCGGAATCACCGCCTTCACGACGGTCCGCACGGACGCGGTCCTGCCGGACCAGGGGCTGGGGATCTGGCTCGGGGTCGTGGCGGTGGCCGTGGCGGTGACGGTGGGGACGAGCCTTGTCACCGCTTGGCGGGTGCTGCGGGCGCCGGCGATCAGTGCGGTTGCGCTGGCCGCTTAGGGTGCGTTCCAAGAGTGCGGCTTCGTGGGGGCCTGTCGCGCCGTTCCCCGCGCCCCCAAAAGATTGCGCCGTTCCCCGCGCCCCTGAATGGGGGCGCGGGGAACGGCGCAATCTTTTCGCTTCAGGTGCGGCGGGCGTGCAGGACCGTGCCGTCCAGGGGGAGCGGGGTTCGGGCCACCAGGGTGAGGCCCGCTTCCGCGAACAGACGGGCGTAGTGGTCGGCCCGGCGTTCACGGCCGCCGACGTTGCACATCATGTGCAGGTCCCAGGCCGTGGCCAGCGAGGCCGAGCCGTCGGCGGGCAGGACGCGTTCGACGACGAGCAGATCGGCGGTGGCGGGCATCGCGCGGGCGCAGTGGCGCAGGATCTCGCGGCAGCGGTCGTCGTCCCAGTCGTGCAGGATCCGGGACAGGAGGTAGACGTCACAGCCCGCGGGCACGTCCGCGAAGTCGCCGGGCAGGAAGGCGCACCGCTCGGCGTGGCCGGCCGCGCCGAGGAGGCGGCGGGCGGTCTCGACGGTCTGCGGGCGCTCCAGCAGGAGGCCGCGCAGGCGGGGGTGCGCGGACAGGATCCGGCCGAGCAGTTCCCCGTTGCCCCCCGCGATGTCGACCACGGTGGCGCCCTCGGGCGCCGAGGTGAGGACCGGGTGCGCGGGCAGCGGCTCGAACATCCGGGCACCGGCGGCCATCGACAGGTCGAAGAGTTCCGCGAGTTCGGGATCGCGGGCGAAGTGGTCGAAGTGGTTCTCGCCGAAGCGCTGCTCGAAGGCGACCTGTCCGGTGCGCACGGTGTGCCCGAGCCCGGCGAAGGACTCGTAGAACGGCCCTCCGTACATCAGCGCCAGCGGTCGCATCGACCCTTCGGCGTCCGCGCGCAGCAGGGCGCCGGTGTCCGTGAGCCGGAACCCGTCGCGGTCCTCGCTCACCACGCCGAGCATGGTGAGATAACGCAGCAGGGTGGCCAGGTTCGGCGCGAGGGCGCCGGCCTTTCGCGCCAGTTCCGCGAGGCCCACGCCGCGCTCCCGGTCCATCGCGTCGGCCACCTCCAAGCGGGCGAACGCGGCGAGGGCCTGGGTCGTCCACGCACCGGTCAGCAGGCGCAGCAGGGTCTCGGCGTGCCGCTGCCCGTGGTGCGTGGCGTCGAGGTGGGCGGCGAGGACGTCACGGTGGTCGCCGGGGGCGAACAGCTCCACGCGCCGGTATCCGGCCTTGGCCTCGGCGGGCGCGGTGAAGTAGAACACCGTGCCGTCCTCGTGCGGGTTGTAGCCGCCGCCGTCGGGGGTGGCGCCGTACTGTCCGAAGGCCGCACACAGGCCGCGCAGCACCAGCGGATCCGGTGTCCCGACCTCGAAGGCGACATGCGTCTCGCGCTGCCGCTCCCGCTCGTGCGCGGCGACCGTTTCGAGGTCCGACCCCGGCGGCACGGTCAGCGCGAACACCTCGACCGTGCGCCGCGTCCCGTCCGGGCATCGCACCGCGGGGCGCAGGATGCCGACGTCGAGCTCCGCCGCGAAGCGCTTGTGGCGTACGGCCAGCCGCTCGCGTACGACGACGCTCGGCCGTGGCGGCGCGTCCACGGCGAGCCCGCAGTCGGCGAGCGCGGTGTACAGCGCGGCCTCGTCGGGCGGGAAGACGAGCAGAGCCGCGTGCGAGAAGACGCAGCGCTCCGCGAGGGCGCGCAGTTCCGGGCCGTCGAGCCCGGGAAGCAGGAGCGGGAGGAGGGTGGCGGTGTCCTGTTCCCTGACGAATTCGACCGTCGCGCGCAGGCGGGACGTATCGCCCGGCAATGCCGTGATCATTGCGGGTGGATCCTCATTCCGGAGTTCGGATGACTGCGTACGGACGTGACCGGCGTTGCCTGTCGCGGCACTAGATGCCGACGTAGTGCTCGGCGAACCAGTCCTGCTGACTGCGGGAGGTGCGCAGCGAGGTGAGGCGGGAGCGGCGCAGGGAGTTGTGGAACAGCGATTCGCCGTCCGCGCCGGACGGGCCGTGCAGCAGCCCGATCATCCAGTGCGAGAACTCCTGCGCACGCCAGACGTGGGTCAGACAGCGCGCGGAGTAGGCGTCGAGGCCCGTGGGGTCGCCGAGCGTGAGGTCGTCGGTCAGGGCGTCGGCCAGGGCCGCGGCTTCCAGGACCGCGAGATTGGCGCCCTTCGCGGCGGACGGGCTGATCAGCCCGGCGGCGTCTCCGACGAGGAACAGCGCGCCGTGGCGCAGCGGTTCGAGCACGTCGGACTCCAGGTCGACCACGGAACGCCGCACCACACGCCCGCGGCGCAGCGGGCCGTACTCCCGTGCCCGCATCCGGAGTTCCAGCTCGTCCCAGATCCGCTCCTCGGACCAGGAGCCGGCCGGCGTGCCCCGCTCGCACTGCAGGTAGTAGCGGGTGATCTCGCTGGTACGGGCCATGTGTCCGGCGAATCCGCGCTCGTGGACCGCGTAGCCGACGGCGTCCAGGCTGGGCGGCGCCTCGGCGAGCAGACCGAGCCAGGTCACGCCGTGATCGCGGTGGTGGCGGACCGTGCCGGCCGGCAGTGAACGCCGGGCCGCGCCGTGCCGCCCGTCGCAGCCGGCCACGTACCGTGCCCGCCACCGGAGGGGCCGCCCGTCGGCCTCGCGCGCGGTCACCTCGGGGCGTGCGCTGTCGGCGTCGTGCACGGCCACGGCCTCGGTGCCGAACCTGATCTGTCCGCCGCGTTCGAGGAAGCGCGTCAACAGGTCGGAGACCAGGTCCTGTTGGGGGTAGACGGTGTGCCGTTCCCGCTGTCCGAGCCCGCCGTAGTCCAGCCGGAACCTGCCGTCCCCGGTACGGAACTCGCAGACGCCGTGGAGCCGGCCGTGACGGTGCAGTCCCTCGGCGAGGCCGTGCCGTTCAAGGGTCCGCACGGTGGCGGCGGCCAGGAATCCGGCACGTGCCCGGGTCCGTACGTGCGAGCTCCCGGCCCGCTCCAGGACCACGCAGTCGATCCCCCGGTCCACAAGGATGTTGCCGAGCACGAGCCCGGCCGGCCCGGCCCCGAGGACGGCCACGTCGGTCGTGTGGCCGGCCGGTCCTGAGCGGCTCTTCCCGTCTGTCACGAAACCAGATATTAAGCAGGTCAAAACCGGTCAACGCACCTGATTCACCCGAATGCGCCTTTCGAACGGCAAAGCGGGCGGGTGCCGTTGTTCTGGGGTGGCCTCAGCGCGTGGACGGGTGCGGGTGCGTGGGGGCTGGCCGCGCCGTTCCCCGCGCCCCTGGAAGTGTGCCTCTGAAAGTGCGCCCCTGAAAGCGTGCCTCGGGCGGCCGGGGCTTCGGTCAGGGCCAGACCAGGCAGTACGGCTGGTGGCCTGCCTCGTGGAGGCGGTGGCTGAAGTCCTGCCATTCGTGGAGCAGTTGGTAGACGTTGTACGCGTCGCGGGGGCCGCCGCGGTCCGGGACCGTCGACCAGATGAAGGCTGCCGCGCCCACGGCCTCCTCGCCTATGCCGCGGAGCGGGTCGACGACCGTCATGGGAAGCCTGACGACGGCGTAGTCCGGGTGGAGGACGACCAGTTCGAGCGGGGGCACCTTGTGCAGAGGTATGCCCTCGATGCCGGTGAGGACCATCGCGGCCATCGTCTCCGGCTTGATCTTCGTGAACATGCCGTTCATGCCGAGCTCGTCGCCGCCGAGCTCCTCCGGGCGCATGGAGATGGGGACGCGGGCGGCGGTCGCGCCGTCCGGAGCCCCGAAGTATTTGTAGGTCACCCCCACCCGGCCACCATTCCCGCTGCTTCCTGGCCTGAGCTGGTCTGCCCCGCGGTCCGTGTAGTCCATACCGTCCATACGCGCGGACGGGTCGATCCGCTCAGGTTCACCCTGTGACCCTTGAGTCTGCCGTGCCTCGGCCGCTTCCGCCTCGCGCCGGTGCTTCCCCCGCCGGGCACGCCGAGGACCGAGGTCATCGGTCCCCTCGCCCAGTCCGCCACCGCGATGCATATCTCCACCCGACTGCTTTTCTAGGGTGCGCGACCCCCGCCACGCAACCCGATCATCGTGACAGTGACCTCCCCCACGGCCGCACGCCGAAACGTGCGTTGAAACACCTGTCCGCAGGATCTTCGCAGCCTCTGACACCATGGTCCGTGTGAGCTATCCGTACGAAGCCCCAGTTTCGCAGACTCTCTTCGACCGTGCGGCGGCCGTGACGCCCGGCGGCGTGAACTCTCCCGTCCGCGCGTTCCGCGCCGTGGGCGGTACGCCCCGGTTCATGGTGTCCGGTAACGGTCCATACCTGACCGATGCCGACGGGAGGGAGTATGTGGACCTCGTTTGTTCCTGGGGGCCGATGATCCTCGGCCACTCCCACCCCGAGGTCATCGAGGCGGTCCAGGCCGCCGTCTCCCGCGGCACCTCCTTCGGTACGCCGGGGGAGGGCGAGGTCGCGCTCGCCGAGGAGATCGTCGCCCGTGTCGCACCGGTCGAGCAGGTCCGGCTGGTGTCCAGCGGCACCGAGGCGACCATGTCCGCCATCCGTCTCGCGCGCGGGTTCACCGGGCGCGCCAAGGTCGTGAAATTCGCCGGCTGCTATCACGGGCACGTCGACGCCCTGCTGGCCGCCGCGGGCAGTGGCCTCGCCACGTTCGCGCTTCCCGACACCCCGGGCGTCACCGGGGCCCAGGCCGGGGACACCATCGTCCTGCCGTACAACGACCTCGACGCCGTGCGGGCGGCCTTCCGGGCGCACCCCGGTGAGATCGCCTGTGTGATCACCGAGGCCTCGCCCGGCAACATGGGTGTCGTGCCGCCGCAGCCCGGTTTCAACCAGGGCCTCAAGGACGCCTGCGCGGCGGACGGCGCGCTGTACATCTCCGACGAGGTCATGACCGGCTTCCGTACGAGCCGGGCCGGCTGGTACGGGGTGGACGGTGTCGCGCCCGACCTCATGACCTTCGGCAAGGTCATGGGCGGTGGCTTCCCGGCCGCCGCCTTCGGCGGACGCGAGGACGTGATGGGGCACCTGGCGCCCGTCGGTCCCGTCTACCAGGCCGGCACGCTGTCCGGTAACCCGGTCGCGACCGCCGCGGGCCTCGCCCAGCTGCGGCTGCTCGACGACGCCGCGTACACCCGGCTCGACGCGGTCTCCGGGCAGATCCGTACGCTCGTCACGGACGCCCTCACCAAGGAAGGCGTGGTGCACAGACTGCAGAACGCGTCCACCATGTTCTCCGTCTTCTTCACGGGGGAGGACGTACGCAATTACGAGGACGCGAAGACGCAGGAGTCGTACCGCTTCAACGCCTTCTTCCACTCGATGCTGGCGCAGGGCGTCTACCTGCCGCCGTCCTCGTTCGAGTCCTGGTTCGTGTCGACGGCGCACGACGACCGGGCGGTACAGCGGATCGCCGACGCCCTTCCGGCGGCGGCACGGGCAGCAGCGGAGGCCACGGCAGTATGAGTGACATCACCGTCGTACACGTGATGCGGCACGGCGAGGTCGAGAACCCGGACGGACTGCTCTACGGGCGGCTGCCCGGGTACCACCTGTCCGAGCTGGGGCAGCGGATGGCCGAGCGGGTCGCCGAGCACCTCGCTCCGCGTGACATCACGCACGTCGTCTCCTCCCCGCTGGAGCGGGCCCGCGAGACGGCCACGCCGATCGCCGGGACGCACGGTCTCGATCTCGCGACCGACGCGCGGCTGATCGAGGCGGAGAACGTCTTCCAGGGCAAGACCTTCGGGGTCGGGGACGGGGCGCTGCGCAATCCCGAGAACTGGAAGCACCTGGTCAACCCGTTCAAGCCGTCCTGGGGCGAGCCGTATCTGGAGCAGGTCGTACGGATGATGGGGGCGCTGGACGCGGCGCGGGACGCGGCTCGGGGGCACGAGGCCGTGTGCGTCAGCCATCAGCTGCCGATCTGGATCGTGCGGTCCTTCGTGGAGCGGCGGCGGTTGTGGCACGACCCGCGTAAGCGGCAGTGCACGCTGGCGTCCTTGACGACGTTCACGTATCGGGGGGACAAGATCGTGTCCGTGGGCTACACGGAGCCTGCGCGCGATCTGGTGCCCGCGCATCTGCTGGCCGGCGCCAAGCCGGTGAAGGGCAAGTCCAAGGCTTTCGGGGCGTAGCCCTTCGGCTCCGCCGCGCTCCGTCCGGCTCCGCCCGGTTCGCCCGTTCGCATGGTGCGGGCGCGTGGGGGCGGGCCGCGCAGTTCCCCGCGCCCCTGAAAAGCGGGGCTGCGCCCCCGGCACGAGGGGGGAAACTCAGGCCACCCCCACGGCGGCCCCTAAGGGGCTCGGGGAACTGCGCGGCCCGCCCCCACCGGCCCGCAGCCAACTCTCCGGCCCCGCCCGCTTCCCCCAAGGGGCGCGGGGCCTCGGAGCCGGTTCGTCACGAGTTTGTCATCGGACGGTCACCGAAATATCTAAGTGTGCGGGGGAACCCCCCTGTTCGCCGTGCCCTCTAACTCCGTGTCCAGATTTCTTGGGCACCGAGCACGACGAATGGGGACAGAAATGCGCGACATCAGCCGAAGGGGAATGCTGGGTCTCGGAGCCGGCGCCGGAGCCGCGGCCGCCATGGGGATCGCGGGCTGCGGCACCGCCCTGGGAGGCGGCTTCCACCACGCCGGTGATTCAGGAAAGCCTGGTGACAGTGGTGGCAGCCGTCCCGCCCGCCCCCTCGGGGACGGCTCCACCAGCTTCACCGGCAAGCAGCCCAAGCAGCCTGAGAAGCCCGTGCCCCTGCAACCCGGCGAAACCCCGCCGCAGTTCGTCGTCTTTTCCTGGGACGGCGCGGGAGATGTCGGCAACGGTCTCTTCGAGCGCTTTCTGAAGCTCTCCGAAGAGCACGACGCGCGAATGACGTTCTTTCTCTCCGGGCTCTATCTCCTGCCCGAGTCGAAAAGGCGCAAGTACCTTCCGCCGAACAACGCGCCGGGCGCGTCCGACATCGGTTATCTGACGGACGACCACATCAAGTCGACGCTGAAGAACCTCCGGCGGGCCTGGCTCGACGGACACGAGATCGGCACCCACTTCAACGGCCACTTCTGCGGCGGCACCGGCACGGTGGAGAACTGGACGCCGGCCCAGTGGCGCAGCGAGATCGACCAGGCGAAGTCCTTCGTCAAGGAGTGGCGTACGAACACGGGCTGGAGCGAGAAGGAGGTGCCCTCGCTGCCCTTCGACTACGAGAAGGAACTCGTCGGCGGTCGCACCCCCTGCCTCAAGGGCCAGGACAACCTGCTGCCCACCGCCCGCGAGCTCGGCTGGCGCTACGACGCCTCCTCGCCCGGCGGCACCCAGGTCTGGCCGGGCAAGAAGGAGGGCGTCTGGGACCTGCCGCTCCAGGCGATGCCCTTCCCCGGGCACACCTTCGAGGTCCTCTCCATGGACTACAACATCCTCGCGAACCAGTCGGTCAACTCCACCAAGGCCCCGCCCGCCAACTACCCGGCCTGGCGCAAGCAGGCCACCGAATCGTACATAGCGGGCTTCACGCGTACCTACGAGACGAACCGCGCCCCCTTCTTCATAGGCAACCACTTCGAGGAATGGAACGGCGGCATCTACATGGACGCCGTCGAGAACGCGCTGAAGCACATCGCCGGCAAGAAGGACGTACGCCTGGTGTCGTTCCGCCAGTTCGTGGACTGGCTCGACGCGCAGGACACGGCCGTCCTGGAGAAGCTCAGGTCACTGGGTGTGGGGCAGGAACCGGTCGGCGGCTGGAAGACCTTCCTCGGTCAGGACCAGGCCGCCTGAACCCCGCGAGGGGGGTGCGCAAGATCCCCGGAACGGACATGCGAAACTTTTCACATGAGTGCCGCCAGCCGTGCCGTCCAGCGCACCGACCGGACCCGTAGCCGCGCCGCCGTACTGACCGGAGCGGCCGTCGCCGCGGCGCTGCTCCTGTCCGCGTGCGGATCCGGGGGCAAGTCCGGCGGGTCGGGCGACACCGGTTTCGTCACCGGATCCGACGGAATCGCCACGGTCGAGCAGGGCAGTCGCGCGCAGGCCCCCGAGCTGTCGGGCAAGACCATCGACGGCAAGCCGCTCGATGTCGCCGACTACAAGGGCAAGATCGTCGTCCTGAACGTCTGGGGCTCCTGGTGCGGCCCGTGCCGCCTGGAGGCCAAGAACTTCGTCAAGGTCTCCGAGGACCTCAAGGACCAGGGCGTGCAGTTCGTCGGCATCAACACCCGGGACACCAGCACCACTCCGGCGATCGCCTTCGAGAAGGCGCACGGCGTCGAGTACCCGAGTCTGTACGACCCGACGGGCAAGCTGATGCTCCGCTTCGAGAAGGGCACGCTCAACCCGCAGACGATCCCCTCCACGCTCGTCCTCGACCGGGACGGGAAGGTCGCCTCCCGGTCGCTGTCCGCGCTCAGCGAGGACAGTCTGCGCAAGATGCTCAAGCCGATCCTCGCGGAGAAGTGACCGCTCGTGTCTCTTCTCGTGGCCGCGGGCACCGACCCCAACCAGACCGTCATGACCGGGGCGCTGGTACTCGCCGTCCCGATCGCGATCCTCGGCGGGCTCGTCTCCTTCTTCTCCCCGTGCGTACTGCCGCTGGTGCCCGGCTATCTCTCGTACGTCACCGGTGTCAGCGGCACCGACCTGGCCGACGCGCGGCGCGGCCGGATGGTCGCCGGGGCCTCGCTGTTCGTGCTGGGCTTCACCGCCGTGTTCGTCTCCGGCGGCGCCCTCTTCGGGTACTTCGGCTCGACCCTCCAGGAGCACAAGGACACGATGTCCCAGGTGCTCGGCGTCCTCATGGTCCTCATGGGGGTGTTCTTCCTGGGGATGATGCCCTGGCTGACCCAGCGCGAGTTCCGCTTCCACAAGCGGCCGGTCGCCGGCCTGGTCGGCGCCCCCCTGCTGGGCGCTCTCTTCGGGATCGGCTGGACGCCCTGCATCGGGCCGACGCTCGCCTCCGTGCTGGCGCTTTCCTCGTCCGAGGCGAGCGCCGGACGCGGGGCCATACTGACCATCGCGTACTGCGTCGGTCTGGGCGTGCCCTTCGTCGTCGCCGCCGTCGCCTTCCGCAAGGCGCTCGGCGCCTTCGGCTGGGTCAAGCGCCACTACGTGTGGGTCATGCGGATCGGCGGCGGAATGATGATCGCGACCGGTCTGCTCCTGCTGACCGGCGCGTGGGACGGCATCGTGCAGGAGATGCAGGGCTGGTCCGACGGCTTCACGGTAGGGATCTGATTCATGGGCACGACACGGGACACCGACGTGCGGACCGACGGCGAGAACGGCGAGAGCGGCGGCCGAACCGACCAGCACGGTACGGGTGACACCGCGACGCGGGACGCCGGCGATCTCGGTGCGGCCGGGGCCCAGTTGTCCACCGCGCCCCGGGAGACGGTCATGCCCGGCTCCTTCGGCGGCGTGCGCACGCCGGGCGCCACGGGATGGCTCGCGTGGACCGGCCGCGAGGTCATCGGCTGGGCCCGCTGGATCTGGCGGCAGCTGACCTCGATGCGGGTCGCGCTGATCCTGCTCTTCCTGCTGTCCCTCGGCGCGATCCCCGGCTCGCTGATCCCGCAGTCCGGGACCGACGAGACGAAGGTCGCCGACTTCCTGGCCCGGCACACCACGATCGGGCCGATCTACGAGAAGCTCGGGCTGTTCCACGTCTACAGCTCCGCGTGGTTCTCCGCGATCTACATCCTGCTCTTCATCTCGCTCATCGGCTGCATCGTGCCCCGCACCTGGCAGTTCGTCGGCCAGCTGCGCGGCCGGCCGCCGCGTGCCCCGCGCCTGCTGACCCGGCTGCCCGCGTACACGACCTGGCGGACCGAGGCCGGGCCCGAGGAGGTCCGGGACGAGGCGCTGAGGCTGCTGAAGAAGCGGCGCTTCCGCGCCCACCTCGACGGGGACGCGGTCGCCGCCGAGAAGGGCTACCTCCGCGAGGTCGGCAACCTCGCCTTCCACATCGCGCTCATCGTGATGCTGGTCGCCTTCGCCTGGGGCCAGCTCTTCAAGTCCGAGGGCAACAAACTGATCGTCGAGGGCGACGGGTTCGCCAACACCCTCACGCAGTACGACGACTTCAAGTCCGGCAGCCTCTTCGACACGAACGACCTGGAGCCCTTCAGCTTCGTACTGGAGGACTTCGAGGGCACGTACGAGGAGACGGGGCCCAACAAGGGCACGCCGCGCACGTACCAGGCGAAGGTCGACTACAGCGTGGGCGCGGACGGCAAGGAGCAGAAGAAGACCGTCAAGGTCAACGAGCCGCTGGACATCGACGACTCGAAGGTCTACCTCACCGCCCACGGCTACGCGCCCGTCGTCACCGTCCGGGACGGCAAGGGCGACATCGTCTACCAGCAGGCCGTACCGCTGCTGCCGCTCGACTCGAACGTCACCTCGACCGGCGCGATCAAGGTCATGGACGGCTACAAGGACGCCAGGGGCAAGCAGGAGCAGCTCGGCTTCCAGGCCTTCTTCCTCCCGGCGTACGGCGGCGACGGCACCGCGGTGGTCTCGCAGTTCCCGGCGCTGCTGAACCCGGTGCTGAACCTGGCGGCGTACCACGGCGACCTCGGGGTCGACGCGGGCCTGCCGCAGAGCGTGTACCAGCTCGAAAAGAAGAACTTGAAGGAGTTCAAGGACTCCAAGGGCAAGCAGCTGCGGGAGAACCTGAAGCCGGGCGAGACCATGCGGCTCCCGAACGGCGCCGGCTCGATCACCTTCGAGAAGGGGGTCAAGGAGTGGGCGAACTTCCAGGTCACCCGTCAGCCCGGGGCCGGCTGGGCCCTCGCCGGTGCCTTCGGTGCCATCTTCGGCCTCGCCGCCTCCCTCTTCATCCAGCGCCGCCGCGTGTGGGTGCGGGCCGTGACCGGCCCCGACGGGGTCACGGTCGTCGAGATGGCGGGCCTCGGCCGCAGCGAGTCCGCCAAGGTCCCCGAGGAACTGGGCGCCCTGGCCGGCCATCTGTACGACCTGGCGCCGGGCGTACCCGACACCCCGGGCCCCGGCCCGGACACCGCAGTCTCCGAGAACGAGAACCCCACCCCCGAACCTCCCGCCGTACCTGCCGAAGGGGCTGAGACGAAGTGACTCTCGCCGCCGCAACCGACCTCGCCGCGACCGACTTCGCCGCCGCGACCGACCTGGCCGCCGCGACCAACGAGCACCTCGCGAACGTCAGCAACACGCTGATCTACTCCGCGATGGCCGTCTACACGCTGGCCTTCTTCGCGTACATCGCCGAATGGCTCCTCGGCAGCCGCAGCAAGGTCGGCCGTACGGCCGCCGCGCTGACCGCCGACCGGGCCGGCAAGAAGGCGGCGGCCCCGGCGGTCACCGTGCAGAACGCGGGCGGCACCGCCGTCCTGGAGCGGCCCAAGGTCGTCACGCGGGCCGCGGCCGGCGCGCGGGACGTGCCGGACGGGCCCGGCGCGCACGGCGGTGACGAGCAGGGCGACCTGTACGGCCGGATCGCCATCTCCCTCACCGTGCTCGCCTTCCTCATCGCGTTCGGCGGTGTGCTCGCCCGCGCCCTGTCGGTGCAGCGGGCGCCGTGGGGCAACATGTACGAGTTCAACATCACCTTCTCCACCGTCGCCGTCGGTGTGTATCTCGCGCTGCTGGCGATGAAGAAGAACGTCCGCTGGATGGGCCTCTTCCTGGTGACCACGGTCCTGCTGGACCTCGGCCTCGCCGTCACCGTCCTGTACACGGCGAGCGACCAGCTGGTGCCCGCGCTCCACTCGTACTGGCTGTACATCCACGTCTCCACGGCGATCTTCTGCGGCGCGGTCTTCTACGTGGGCGCGGTCGGCACGATCCTGTACCTCTTCAAGGACAGCTACGAGAACAAGCTCGCGACCGGCGGCAAGCCCGGCCGTTTCGCGACGTCCGTGCTGGAGCGGCTGCCCGCCTCGGCCTCGCTCGACAAGTTCTCGTACCGCGTGAACGCCGCCGTCTTCCCGCTGTGGACGTTCACGATCATCGCCGGTGCCATCTGGGCGGGCGACGCGTGGGGCCGCTACTGGGGCTGGGACCCCAAGGAGACCTGGTCGTTCATCACCTGGGTCGCCTACGCCTGCTATCTGCACGCCCGTGCCACGGCCGGCTGGAAGGGCCGCAAGGCCGCGTACATCGCGCTCGCCGCCTTCGCCTGCTGGCTGTTCAACTACTACGGGGTCAACATCTTCGTCACCGGCAAGCACTCCTACGCCGGGGTCTAGGGCGGGTCCGCCTCGGTGTCTAGCCGAGGCGGAGGGGGCGGCCGGACAGGGCGTCCTCGGGCCAGTGCAGGGAGGCCCGCAGCAGCGGCTCCACGTCCGTGGGCCGGAGCCTCGACAGATGCTCCAGCTCGGACCGCAGCCGCTCGGCGACGACCGGGTCGGGCAGCGCCAGCGGGTCGGTGACCTGCCAGACCCCGTACAGGAGCCGGCGTATCCGCAGGTGCAGGGCGGTGTCCGCGCCCTGGGGCGGTGGCGGGCCGGTGCCGACGCGGCCGAGCGCGACCCGGGTGCGGGCGTCGGACGCGGTGCCGCCGTATCCGTCCGGGACGGGCGCGAGGTGGTACGGCGCCGACGCGAGGAAGACCAGCGCCCGCAGCCAGGCCTTCGTGTCGTGGCGGGGGAAGGCGTCGCGCAGATACGTGACGGCCGGTTCGGCGGCGCCGAGGGCGAGTTCGTGGTGGAGCCGGTAGAGGGTCCGCTGCTCCTCCGGCCCGGGGTCACGCCCCTGGCCGTGCCCCGAGCTGTCCTTCGGGCCGTCCGGCGTGGCCGGGATGTCCGTGTAGTGGGCGACGAGTGTGCGGTGGGCGGCCTTCCAGGTGCCGTGGTCCGGGTCTCCGCGGTGCAGACCGAGCAGCAGCAGCGCCCGCAGGAACGGATCGCCGACGAACTGGCCGGGGACCGAGGGCACGCCCTCCTCGGCGAGCCGCGCCTCCAGGGCCAGGACCCCCACCGCGCCGAAGTCGCCGGGGAGCCGGGCCGCGGCCAGCGCGCACGCCGACTCGCGGTCGTGGGCCACGGCCAGCAGCGCCAGCTCGTCCTGGCGACCGTCCGGCGTGAGCCGGTCGAGAAGCTCACGGTAGGCGGGCCTGCCGTCACGCGCCTCGCGCTGCTCGTGTGCCCCGTGTGCTTCCTGCGGTACGAGGTCCGCGGTGAGCAGTTCGCCGGGTGTGCCGGCGCCCCGGGGTAGGTTCTGCCGGGCGGACTCGGCGAACAGCGTCGTACCGAGCGGGCTGCCGCCGGTCAGCCGGTGGGCGGCGCCCGGCAGCCGGGACGGTACGGCCAGGCCCCGGCAGGCCGTCTCGACGACACGCGGGGTGTCGTCGGGGGACAGCGGTGACAGCGGTACGAGCAGCGCCCGCGACGAGGCCGTGCCGCCGGGCTTCCAGTCCCTCGTGCGGGCCAGCTCGCACAGGGTGCTGCGGGCCGCGTTGCGCAGGGCCGGATGACCGTGGCCGCGCAGACCGGCGAAGAACGCCACCCGGTCGGCGATGCCGTCGGCCCGGTCCCGCAGTACCGCTCCGATCAGCCCGATGCCCGGCGTGGTCTGCGCGTTGTCGATGAGGACCACCGGACGGCCGGGCCGGTGCCCGCGCGGCAGCGAGCCGCCGTACGCGTCGTCGAGATCGGCCAGCAGGGCCCGTACGAGATGGCCCTCGGCGTGGGTGCGGGCGTCGCCGCCCGCCCTGAAGTGGCCGGAGAGCAGGAGGAGTCCGAGCTTGGGGCTGCCGTCGGCGTTCGGGTGGTCGCGGTACCAGGCGGCGGCCTTCCGCAGTCGGCGGTGCGTGGGCGAGACCCCCTCGGAGAACGTCTCCAGGGCGGCCTCGACGACCGGCTCGACCACCGGACCCGTACCCGGTGGTGGGCCGGTGAGCGGGTCGGTGAGGCGGGCCGTGACCCGGCCCACCCAGCGGCTCGTGTGTCCGCCGACCCAGGAGCCCGTGTCGTTCAGCAGCAGGATCCGTTCGGCCTCCCGGCGGACGCGGGGCACGTCCCGGTCGTTCCAGCCGCCCGCCGCCACGGCCAGCAGGCCCGCCGCGAGCCGGGGGAAGGGAATCCGTCCCGCGTCGGCCACCGGCTCCGCGAGCTGCTCGGCGATCGTCACCAGCGCCTGTGCCACGGGCGACCAGACCTCGTGCGGCCGTCCCGCGGGCGGTCCCGCGAACCGGTCCGCCTCGCAGTCGATCAGCGCGAGGGGCGTCCGGCCCTCGTACGCGGCCCGCAGCTCCGCCAGCACCGCGCTCTTGCCGAGCCCGCGGGCCCCGGCGAACACCACGAAGGGGATCTCCTTGGGGTGTTCGCCGGGACTGTGCCCGTGCTGGAACGGGCGCAGGCCGACGAGCCGTGGAGCGAGGCCGGGCGGCTCCGTGTCGAACAAAGCCCCTCGGCCGTACAGCCGTCCGCGCACCGCATCTCCCCCTGGCACCCGTGCTGGGACCCGTGGGTCCGGTTCTCGTAGAGGTGTAGAGGTGAGGTGTATCAACCGTGGGGCGGCCAGGGGGCGTTGCTTCGGAGTGGACCGGATGATGTCCGCGGGCTTACGGAAATGTCGGCGCCGCCGACGGGGTCCGACCGGGCTCGGCCCGGTTCACGGTGATCGAGTCGAGTTTCGACCGCAGGTACGCATGGGAGTCGACGGGTTCGTACGCCACCCGGCCGACCGGGGCCGGAACCGACTCGACGCGGGTCCCGGGGGTGCACTCGCCGAAGTAGACGAGGGACATCAGTTCCTCGGTGGGCTCGTCGGCCGGCGGCGGCAGCACGCGGTGGCGGCCCGCGCGCCAGCGGTCGCCGGTCCAGCGGGCCATCAGATCACCGATGTTGACGGTGAACGCCGCCGGGTCGAAGGGCGCGTCCTGCCAGCCGCCGTCGTCCGTCCAGACCTGCAGTCCGCCCTTGCCGGCCTGCCGGTCGAGGATGGTGACCGTGCCGAAGTCGGTGTGGGGGCCGATACGGAACTGACCCTCCTCGGGCTCGCCGACGACCTCCCTGCCCGGGTACCAGTTGATGTTGAAGCCGTAGGTCGGGTGGTCCATGTGCCGGGTGAAGAAGTCGGGCTCCAGGCCGAGCGCCTCACCGAGCAGGGCCAGCAGCCGGTTCTCCAGTTCGCCCATCCGCGCCAGGTACTCCTCGCACAGGGCCCGGAGTCCGGGGGCCTCGGCCGGCCAGACGTTCGGCGCACACCACTCCGCGTCGGTCTCCGGGTCGCCGAAGGGCTCGTGCGTCGCGAAGCTCAGGGACTCCTTCAGGTCGGGCGGGGTCGGTGTGCCCTCCGCGTGGCCGTTGGCCTCGGCGCCCGGTCCGAGCCAGCCCCGGCCGCCGACCTTCACCGCGTACGGCTCCTTGGCCCCGGCGGGCAGGACGAAGAAGGCGCGGGCCGCCTCGCGGACGCGTACCCGCAGGTCCGGGTCGACGCCGTGACCGGTCACCAGCAGGAATCCGGCGCTCTGGAGCGCGCTGTCGACGGTCCGGGCGATCCGGGTACGGGCCTCGGGGTCGCCGGAGAGCCAGGGCCCGAGATCGACGGTCGGCACGCGGGGCCCGCCGTGGGCGGCGGCGTCACTCACCGATGTCACTGATGTCACCGATGTCACCGATGTCCTCGTTCCACAGTGCGGGGTTGTTCCTGACGAAGTCGCGCATCAGGGCGACGCACTCGGCGTCGTCGAGGAGCACGATCTCCACGCCGTGCTCCGCCAGCCAGTCGTGTCCGCCGTGGAAGGTCTCGGCCTCCCCGACGACCACCCGGGAGATCCCGAACTGCCGGACCAGACCGCTGCAGTACCAGCACGGCGAGAGCGTGGTCACCATCGTCGTACCGAGGTAGGAGCCCTGCCGTCCCGCGTTCCGGAAGGCGGCCGTCTCGGCGTGCGCGGACGGGTCGCCGTCCTGGACGCGACGGTTGTGGCCCCGGCCGAGCAGGGTGCCGTCCGGCGCGTACAGCGCGGCGCCGATCGGGATGCCGCCCTCCGCGAGACCGGCCGCGGCCTCCTCGACGGCGGTCGCGAGCCACCGGCTGGCCCGCGTCCTGTCGATACGCTCCGAACGTTCCAAGCCGTCACTCATGGCATCCACTCTCCCCGATCGCCCCCCGGGTCAGTCCTCGTGCCGGTCCCCCCTTTGCCCGCGGGCCGCCCCACCGGCCCGCAGAAAGCAACCGGCTCCGAGTGGAACGCCTGTCGTAGCCGTTCGAGGGCTTTGCCTTCTCTTTGCAACCTGGTCGGCCGCTGCCTCGTCTCTCCGCTCGCCATCCGTACCGCAGCCGTCCGCCGTACCACCGTGCGGACGGACCGATGAGAGAGAGCCCACATGCGCCGAACTGTCCTCAGCGCCCTGGCACTCGCGTGCACCGCCGTGCTGGCGAGCACGGTGCCCGCGTTCGCCGACGGGACGTCCCCGACCCCCGCCCCCGCCTCGGCGAAGCCGAGCGCCGAACCGACCAAGGCCCCGGCCGAGGACGGGAGCAAGCCCCCGGGCACCGCGGCGAGCGCCGCGCCGACCAAGGCGCCGTCCGACGCCGAGGTCTCCGTCGTACCGAGCGGAGCGCCCGACACCGGTGAGGTGCCGACCGGTTCGACGTCCGGTGGCGAGGGCGGCCTGATCGGCACGGGCGCCGCCGCGGCGTTCGCGCTGGGCGGCGCGGCGGTCTACGTCGTACGCCGCCGACGGGCGACCGGGGCGTGACCCTGCCGTCCAGGCGCGCCTTCGTCACCGCGGCGATGGCCACCCTGCTCGTGGGCTGTGGCGGTGGAGGGGGCGGCGAGGCCGACGAGAGCGACGGGGCCGACACCGGTCGCGGCCGTGGCGAGAGCTCGTCGCCGCCCCCGAGGTCCGCCGGCAAGAACGTGCGCGCCCTCGCGCGCTCGGTGCCCGTCGCGCTGCGCATCCCGGCCATCGAGGTCGACACCCCGGTCATGAAACTGGGGCTGGCCCCGGACGGCAGCGTGGAGGTGCCTCCGGTCGAGGCCGACGACCGGGCGGGCTGGTACAGCCACTCGCCGACGCCCGGCCAGGTGGGTCCGTCGGTGATCCTCGGCCATGTCACGGTCGGCACGTACGGGGACGGCGTCTTCCGTGATCTCAAGCGGTTGCGGCCGGGCGACCGGATCGAGGCGCGGCTGGAGAACGGCACGGTGGCGGAGTTCACCGTCAGCGCCGTACGGACGGTCGCGCAGGCGGAGTTCCCGACGGACGACGTGTACGGGGATGTGGGCCGGCCCGAGCTGCGGCTCATCACCTGCGGCGGCCCCCGCAGCGGTGACGGCTACCGCGACAGCGTGATCGTCTTCGCCGAGCTGAGTTCGAGCTGAGTTCGAGCGGCTCGGGCAGCTCCTGACCTGAACCGCCCGAGCCGCCCGAGCCGCCCGCACCCCGGATTCCGGGCCGTCGGAACCGTAAGCCGACGGTCCGGGATCCTTCCGGGTGAGCCCCACGAGCCACGCAAGCCGTGCGAACCATGCAAGCCGCGCAAGCCAAGTAAGTCCCATGAACGGCGTCACGACCTGGAGAGCGTTGAAACGGTCCCGCGAGGAGGCAGCGTCCGAGCTGTTCGCCGCGCTCTACCCGCGCCTGGCCGGCTGGTGCCGCCGGCTGGTCGACGACGACGAGACGGCCCACGAGATCGCCTCGGAGGCGTTCACCCGGCTCTGGGCCCGCTGGACCTCCGTGGCCGAACCCCGTGGCTTCCTCTACGTGACCGCGGCCAATATCGTCCGGGACCACTGGCGCAAACTGGAGCGCGAACGCAGGGCGGTGCGCCGTGCGACGGCCGAGGCCGCCGTCCGCCCGAACACCGAACAGGCCGACCCGTCGGTGCGCCTGCTCGTGCAGTCGCTGCCGGAACGGCTGCGCGTCCCGATCCTGCTGCACTACTACGCCGACATGCCGATCAGGGAGGTGTCCGTGCTGACCGGGCGCAAGGAAGGAACCGTCAAGGCCGATCTCCACGCGGCCCGCGAACTGCTCCGCGCCCATCTGAGGAGAAGCGTTGATCACACACTCTGACGACGGCCCGGACTTCGAACCCGACGATCCCCTCGCCGTCATCCTGCGGCCCGCGTCCGACTACCTCGGACCGCCCGCCGGCCGGTACGAGGCGATCCGCCGCGGCGCGGCCCGCCGCCGGCTGCTCCGCGCCGCGGCCGGGGCCGGCCTGCTGTGCGCCGTCACGGCTCTCGTCGCGCTGCCGGTCCGGCTGGCGGCACCCGACCGGCCCGTGTCCCCGACGGTCCCCCTCGCTCCGCCGTCCACGAGCAGTCCTCCGGCCACGCCCACCCCCTCGCCGTCGACCGGGTCCGGCGAGTCACCCGCCGAAAAGCCCACCGGGGCGGCCGAGGCCACCAAGAAGCCCCCGGTCGCGAGCCCCGGAGCGTCGACCGGTCCGTCCGCGCCGGCCCCCAGCAAGCCGCCGGCGGACTCGTCGGCACCCACCTCGGTGCCGACCGGGAAACCGTCGGCGGCACCGACGCCGTCCGCGAAGTCCCCGTCCACGAGCCGGTAGCCCCGCCCGTCAGGCCGCCCGTCAGGCCTTCGGCGGGGCGGTGTCCTCGGGCCCGTCACCGCCGGTGTCGTCCTTGTCGCCGTCCTTGCCGCTGTCCTTGCCGTCGTCCTTGTTCTCGTCCCTGAGGGACTTGAGGAAGTCGGGGTTGTCGTCGGGCGCGACCCAGCCGCCCCGGCGGGACGCCGAGGCGTCGCGCGGGGTGCGGACGCGGCCGACGATCAGCCAGGAGATCGAGCCGACGAGCGGGAACAGCAGCACGAGGATCGCCCAGAGGGGCTTCGGGATGTAGCGGACGTCCTTCTCATCGGTCGTGATGCAGTCGATGAAGGCGTAGATGCTGAGTGCCAGCGGCACCAGGATCATCAGCACCCGAAGCATGCGGTGGTTCCCCCTGCTGTGGAGACGCGTACGGAGACGGGTCCGGAAGAACCCGTGGCCGTCGGGGCCGGTCGAGCGGCCCCCCTTACAGAGCCAGCGTAGCGAGTAGCCGATACTGGAACGCATGGCTTACGACGATCTTCGCTCCCTGCTCCGGGCGCTGGAGCGCGAGGGCGACCTCCAGCGCATCAAGGCCGAGGTGGACCCGTACCTGGAGGTCGGGGAGATCGTCGACCGCGTCCAGAAGGCGGGCGGCCCCGCGCTGCTCTTCGAGAACGTGCGCGGATCGGCGATGCCGCTCGCGATGAACGTCTTCGGGACGGACCGCCGCCTGCTCAAGGCGCTCGGCCTGAAGTCGTACGCCGAGATCAGCGAGAAGATCGGCGGACTGCTGAAACCCGAGCTGCCGCAGGGCTTCATCGGGGTGCGCGAGGCCTTCGGGAAGCTCGGCGCCATGACGCACGTACCGCCGAAGAAGGTGAAGTCGGACAACGCCCCCGTTCAGGAGGTCGTGCTCCGAGGTGACGACGTCGACCTGGACGCCCTGCCCGCGCTCTTCACCTGGCCGCAGGACGGCGGGTCCTTCTTCAACCTCGGGCTCACCCACACCAAGGACCCCGAGTCCGGCATCCGCAACCTCGGGCTGTACCGCCTGCAGCGCCACGACAAGCGCACCATCGGCATGCACTGGCAGATCCACAAGGACAGCCGCAACCACTACCAGGTGGCCGCGCGCCGCGGCGAGCGGCTGCCGGTCGCGATCGCCTTCGGCTGCCCGCCGGCCGTGACGTACGCCTCCACCGCGCCGCTGCCCGGTGACATCGACGAGTACCTCTTCGCCGGGTTCCTGCAGGGCAAGCGGATCGAGATGGTCGACTGCAAGACGGTGCCGCTCCAGGTGCCGGCGCAGGCCGAGGTCGTCATCGAGGGCTGGCTGGAGCCGGGCGAGATGCTCCCCGAGGGCCCCTTCGGCGACCACACGGGCTTCTACACACCGCAGGAGCCGTTCCCGGCGCTGACGATCGACTGCGTGACGATGCGCAAGCGCCCGCTGATCCAGTCGATCGTGGTCGGCCGCCCGCCGACGGAGGACGGTCCGCTGGGCCGCGCGACGGAACGCTTCTTCCTCCCCCTCCTCAAGATCATCGTGCCGGACATCGTGGACTACCACCTCCCCGAGGCGGGCGGCTTCCACAACTGCGCGATCGTCGCGATCGACAAGAAGTACCCGAAGCACGCCCAGAAGGTGATGCACGCCGTCTGGGGCGCCCACATGATGTCGCTGACCAAACTGATCGTGATCGTCGACTCCGACTGTGACGTCCACGACCTGCACGAGGTGGCGTGGCGCGCGCTGGGCAACACGGACTACTCCCGCGACCTCACGGTGGTCGAGGGCCCGGTCGACCACCTCGACCATGCCTCGTACCAGCAGTTCTGGGGCGGCAAGGCGGGCATCGACGCCACGCGGAAGTGGCCCGAGGAGGGCTACACGCGCGACGGAGGCTGGCCCGAGATGGTCCTCTCGGACCCGGATACGGCGGCGAAGGTCGACCGCCGCTGGAAGGAGTACGGACTCTCGTGAGCAGCGCATCAGCGGCGGTCCCGCAGCCCGGGCGCACCAAGGCGTTCCTGCGGCTCGTCATGATCGAGCACTCCGTCTTCGCGCTGCCGTTCGCGTACATCGCGGCGCTGACGGCGATGTTCCTGACGGACGGCAACATCCAGTGGGGCCGGCTGCTCCTCGTCACCGTGGCGATGGTCGGACTGCGGACCTTCGCGATGGCCGTGAACCGGATCATCGACCGGGAGATCGACGCCCGCAATCCCCGTACGGCCCACCGGGAGCTGGTCACCGGCGCGATGTCGGTGAAGCACGCCTGGACGGGCGCGCTGGTGGCCCTGGTGTTCTTCCTCGGCGCGGCGGCCCTGCTCAACCCGCTCTGTCTGGCGCTGGCGCCCATCGCGGTGATCCCGATGGTGGTCTACCCGTACGGCAAGCGGTTCACGAACTTCCCGCAGGCCATCCTCGGTCTCGCCCAGGCGATGGGCCCGATCGGCGGCTGGCTGGCGATCACCGGCGAGTGGTCGTGGGACGCCGTGATCCTGGGCCTGGCGGTCGGCGTCTGGATCGGCGGCTTCGACCTGATCTACGCCTGCCAGGACGTGCGGACGGACCGCGAGGTCGGCGTGAAGTCGGTACCGGCGCGCTTCGGTGTCCCGGCCGCGATCCGGGGTGCCCGGGGCTGCCACGCGGTGACGACCGGCCTCCTGGTCTGGTACGCGCTGGCCACCGACGCGGGTGTCTTCTTCTGGCTGGGTCTGCTGATCGTGGCGGGCGCGTTCCTGTACGAGCACACCCTCGTCCGCCCGACGGACCTGTCCCGCCTGAACCGGGCGTTCTTCCAGGTCAACGGTTTCATCGGCATCGCGCTGTTCGTGTGCGCGCTGCTGGACCTGCTGGTGCGGGGACTCACGGTCTGACCGGTTCTGCCGGTTCGGCCGGTTCGACGGGTCCGCCGAGGCCGATGGGCACGACGGGGCCGGCGGCGACCGTCGTGATGCGCCTCTCGCGGGAGAGGAACCGCGGCGGCAGGCACATGGTGATCATTCCGGTGAGTATCAGCGCACCGCCCGCCCAGGCCACCGCCGAGAGGTGCTCGTGCAGCAGGAGCACGCTGATCAGCGCGGCGGCCAGGGGCTCGGCGAGGCTGAGGGTGCCGGCCGTGGTCGCGCGCACCCGGGTGAGTCCGGTGGTGAACAGCCAGTAGGCCAGGGCGGTGGTCGCCACGCCCAGCCAGGCGATCAGGGTGAGGGTGTCGCCCTGCCGCACGGGAGCGGCGCCGCCGACCATCCAGGGGGCCAGGGGGAGGGCTCCCGCGAGCAGGGAGAGCGCGGCGAGTCCGGGCAGCCGGTCGGCGGGGACGACGGCGGCCAGCTTCTTGGCGAAGACGGTGTAGAGGCCGTAGCAGGCACCGGCCACCACGGCCAGGAGCAGTCCCAGGGCGTCCACGCCCGCGCTCCCCGGTGTGAGCAGCAGGGCACAGCCGAGGACGGCCGCGGCGGTGCCGGCCGTCCAGACGGCGGTCATCCGTTCCCCGGTGATCCACCGGGCGCACAGGCCGATCGCCGCGGGGGCGACGCCCAGGGCGACCACTGTGGCCAGGGCCGCCCCGGTCCGCTCCACCGAGGACAGCAGGGCCGCCTGGAAGACGCCCGTGGACACCGCGCAGATCAGCAGGGGGCGTACGACCGCGCGCGTGGTCAGGGCCCGCACGGTGGTCCGGCGGACGGTGAACACCGCCAGGATCAGTCCGCCCACGGCCAGCCGCCAGCCGCCCAGGGCCGCCGGTGTCATGGTGCTGGACGCCAGCACCTGGGCGGGTCCGACCGTGCCCCACAGCACCGCCGCCCCGAGTACCAGACCCGCGCCGAGCAGCGGGCCGTTCGTTCGTGTATCCATGGCGGGCGACACTAAGCAGAAACCCGGGCAGTGCGGGCCTTGGCCGCACTTCGTGCGCCGTAGGGTCGATTTCATGGAACTTGATGCACTCGACCTGGCTCTCCTGCGGGAGCTGCAGAACGATGCACGGCAGACCAACCGCGACCTCGCGGCCAAGACCGGCGTCTCGCCCTCCACCTCGCTTGAGCGGGTACGGCTGCTGCGCGAACGCGGGGTGATCACCGGCTACCACGCCGCCCTGGACCTCGACGCGGCCGGCCGGCCCGTCCAGGCACTCATCTCGGTACGCATCCGGCCCCCCGCCCGCCCCGTCATCGAGGGGTTCAGGGAATGGGCCGCACGTCTGCCGGAGGTGATCGGGCTGTTCGTGACCTCCGGCACGCACGACTTCCTGCTGCACATCGCGGTCCCCGACGTCGACGGCGTGTACGCCTTCGTCATCGACCGCCTCACCGAGCGCAGAGAGGTCGCCGACGTGCAGACCACGATGGCCTACGAGCACGTCCAGTCCCGCCGCATCGAGCCGGCGGCCGGCCCCGACCGCCCCCGCTTCACGGGCAGGGCACGCTGAACGGCCTGTGCTGCCGCTCGGTCGGTGGCGTCGCGCCGGTAGGCTCAAGGTGTGAACGCAGGAGAAACAGAGCGTCGGCCTTGGATCGTGGGGGTCTCCGGCGCGTCCGGAACGCCGTATGCCGCTGCCGTGCTGCGTGCTCTCCTCGCGGCCGGTGAGAGCGTCGACCTCGTCGTCTCGCGGGCCTCGCGGCTCACCCTGCTCGACGAGACCGGGATCAGTTTCCGGGACGCCCACTGGCGGGACGACCTGCGGGAGTGGCTCGGCCGGGGGGCCGACGGCAAGCCCGGCACGTTCGCGGTGGACGTCGACGACGTACGGCACTGGAGCGCGGGGGACCTGGCGGCGGGGCCGTCCTCCGGCTCGTACCCCTCCCGGGGCATGCTCATCGTGCCCGCCTCCACCGCCTGTGTCGCCGGGGTCGCGATCGGCCTCTCGAAGGACCTGCTGCAGCGCGCCGCGAGCGTCGTCCTCAAGGAGAGGCGGCGGCTGGTCGTGGCCGTCAGGGAGACCCCGCTGAACGGGCAGACCCTGCGTCACCTGGTGACCCTCGACGACGCGGGCGCGACCGTGCTGCCGGCCTCCCCGGCGTTCTACGCGGGGGCCACGCACATCCAGGACCTGGTGGACTTCGTCGCCGGACGCGTGCTGGACGCGGCGGGCGTCGGGCACACGCTCTACCGCCGCTGGGAGGGCGAACTCGGCGGCGGCTCCCGCACCACCTGAACACAGCGCTAATCACTCATACTTCAGGAATTTTCAGCGGAAGGCTATCGATCGCATGGACGCGGTGGACAGGCAGCTCATCCAGGCTCTCAGGGAGAACGGGCGGGCCTCCTACGCGGAGCTGGGACGCCTCGTCGGACTCTCGGGGCCCAGCGTCACCGACCGCATCAACCGCCTGGAGGCGGCCGGTGTCATCACCGGCTACCGCGCGACGGTCGATTCGGCCTCGCTCGGACTCGGCGTCATCGCCCTCATCGGCATCTCCCTCTCCGACGCCGCCGACCACGAGGACGTGGCACGCCGGATGAAGGACCTCGGCGAGATCGAGGACTGCTGGTTCATCGCCGGCGACGACTCCTACATGCTCAAGGTCCGGGCGTCCGACGTGGACGGCCTGGAGCGGACCATCCGCCGGCTGTCCGGGACCAAGGGCGTCTCCAGGACCCGTACCACCATCGTGCTCTCCACGAAGTGGGAGAACAGGGTGGGCGAGCTGCCCGAGGAGGAGTAGGACGGGCGCGGGAGTACGGTTGAACGGTTGCACGATCCACACGAATCGTCGCAGGTCACAGGGAGAGGTACACGCATGGACGTCGGGCTCAAGCGCGAGCTGGAGGACAAGGTCCGGGCCGGTGAGCGGCTGACCCGCGAGGACGGCGTCGCGCTCTACGAGTCGGACGACCTGGCCTGGCTGGGCGGGCTCGCCCACGAGGTGCGCACCCGTAAGAACGGTGACGTCGTCCACTTCAACGTCAACCGCCACCTCAACATGACGAACGTGTGCACCGCGTCGTGCGCCTACTGCTCGTTCCAGCGCAAGCCGGGCGAGAAGGACGCGTACACGATGCGCATCGAGGAGGCGGTGAAGCTCGCCAAGGCGATGGAGGGCGAGAACCTCACCGAGCTGCACATCGTCAACGGGCTCCACCCGAACCTGCCGTGGCGCTACTACCCGCGGTCGCTCAGCGAGCTGAAGAAGGCCCTGCCGAACGTCTCCCTGAAGGCCTTCACCGCCACCGAGATCCACCACTTCGAGACGATCTCCGGGCTCAGCGCCTCCGAGATCCTCGACGAGCTGATCGACGCGGGCCTCGAATCCCTCACCGGCGGCGGCGCCGAGATCTTCGACTGGGAGGTCCGGCAGCACATCGTCGACCACCGCACCCACTGGGAGGACTGGTCGCGCATCCACCGTCTCGCGCACGCGAAGGGCCTCAAGACCCCGTGCACGATGCTGTACGGGCACATCGAGGAGCCCCGCCACCGGGTCGACCACGTCCTGCGCCTGCGTGAACTGCAGGACGAGACCGGCGGTTTCCAGGTCTTCATCCCGCTGCGCTACCAGCACGACTTCGTCGACATGAAGGACGGGAAGGTACGGAACCGGCTGCAGGCCCGTACGCAGATGGCGACCGGCGCGGAGGCCCTGAAGACCTTCGCGGTCTCCCGGCTGCTCTTCGACAACGTGCCGCACGTCAAGGTCTTCTGGGTCATGCACGGCGTCCAGACCGCGCAGCTCGCGCTGCAGCACGGCGCGGACGACATGGACGGGTCGGTCGTCGAGTACAAGATCACGCACGACGCCGACAACTACGGCACGCCGAACAAGCTGACGCGTGAGGATCTGCTCGATCTGATCCGGGACGCGGGGTTCCGGCCGGTGGAGCGGAACACTCGGTACGAGATCATTCGCGAGTACGAGGCCGCTGCCGCGGGCCGGCGGGAGTCGCCGCAGCCTATGCGGTTCTGATCTTTGGGCTGAGGCTGACCTTCTGGGGGCTGCCGCCCCCACGCCCCGCCCCGCCCAGCCCCTCGCTTTCGCGGTCTTCTGCGGGTGCGTGGGGGCTGGGTGCGCAGTTCCCCGCGCCCCTTTGGGGCGCCGATGCCCGTGCGCGTCAGGGCAAAAGATTGCGCCGTTCCCCGCGCCCCCCATTGGGGCGCTGCCCTGGGCGGGGTCAGGTGGTGCGGACCCGGATGATTCCCTCTACGCCCTGCATGAAGGTCTCGGAGATCAGGTTCGGGTCGAAGAGGCAGCCGGCCGCCATCGCGCCGTCCCGCAGCATGACGAGGTGCCGGGCGCCCGCCTCCGCGGGTTCGTCGCCGGTCCGGGCCAGCAGCTCCGTCACCGTGTTCAGGAACCACTGCCGGTGGGCCAGTACGGCCTGGTGGATGGGCTGGGCCGCGTCGGGATACTCGGCCGCCGCGTTGAGGAAGGCGCAGCCGCGGAACCCGGGGGACCGGATGCCCTCCGTGATGGACCTGCCCACGGCCCGGACCTGCTCGACCGGTGACTCGCTGCTCGCCCGCGCCGCGGCGATCTGGCCCCGGATGCCCTGGTCCGCCTGATCGAGGTACGCGAGGACGAGTTCCTCCTTGCCCGCGAAGTGCCGGTACAGCGTGGCCCGGGTGACCTGCGCCTCCGTGGTGATCCGGTCGATGCCGACCGAGTGGATCCCCTCCGCGTAGAAGATCCTGGTCGCGGTGTTCAGCAGCCGCGTACGCGCTTCGGACGTGCTGACGCCGGCGCCGCCGCCCGCTGGATTCCTGCTCATGCCCTCAGCGTACCAAGTCGAAGAGGGAGAACGTTCGGTCTTGACAGGCGTGCACGGCTGCCTCTTAGCTGTGACAAGACCGAACGTTCTCCCCCCCCTGTCGATGTCATCGTCATCGCCCTCGCTGAAAGGCACTCCCGTGGACACCTCCGTGAACTCCCCCGTGGACCCCTTCGTCGGAACGGCCCCCGCCGGCGTTCCCGCGGCCCTGCGCAAGCTGTACTTCGTGCGCTTCGCCTTCGCCGCGGTGTGGGCCGCCCTGCTGTTCGCCACCGCCGACACGCTGGGGCCGGTGAGCGCGACGCTGCTGGTGATCTACCCCCTGTTCGACGTGGCGGCGGCGGTCGTCGACCTCCGGGCCGCCAGGGCCGACGGCGGCACGGCCCCGGCGCTGTTCGTGAACATCGCGATCAGCTCGGTGGCGGTCGTCGGCCTGGCCGTGGCCGCCACGTCCGGTATCCCGGCCGTTCTGCGGGTCTGGGGAGCCTGGGCCGTCCTCTCGGGAATCGTCCAGCTCGTCGCGGGCGCCCGTCGGCGGAAGCTGGGCGGTCAGTGGCCGATGATCGTGAGCGGTGCCATCTCCACCCTCGCGGGCGCGTCCTTCTTCGCCTCGGCCGCCGGCGACGACGCCTCGCTGTCGAACCTCGCCGGTTACGCCTTCCTCGGCGGCCTCTTCTTCCTGGTTTCCGCCCTCCGCCTGGGCCGCGCGCGCGACGGCGTGTGACCCCGTCCGCTCGGCTGTGAGCGCTGTGAGCGCGGTCAGGGCCGTGAGGGTCGCGAGGCCCTGGGGAACGGCAGCCACTTGAGTCACAGGTCGGGTAATAAGTAATCTGCCCACATGGCCCTTACGTTCGAGCTCGACCCCTCCATCGGTCCCGCCCTGCGAGACGGCATCACCGATCTGTGGGCCGACGTGTCCAACGCGGGCGGCTCCGTCGGCTTCGTACCTCCCGTCTCGCGCGAGACCGTACGGCCGGAGCTCGTGAAGCACTTCGTCGCGATGGCCGAGGGCCGCACCCGGCTCCTGATCGGCCGCGACGAGGACGGAACCGTCGCCGCGACCGCCTTCCTCACCCACAACACCCACCGCCTGATGACGCACTGGCTGTGGCTGTACACGGTGATGGTGCACCCGAGGCACCAGGGTCGGGGCTACGGCCGCGACCTGCTCACGGCTGCCGCCGACGCCGCCCGAGGTCTCGACGGCATAGAGGCGATACGGCTCACCTGCCGGGGCGGCGAGGGCCTGGAGCGGTTCTACGGATCGTGCGGCTACAAGGAGGTCGGCCGCGTACCGGACGCGATCAGGGTGTCGGCGGGCGACGACCGGGACGACATCACGATGCTGCTGTCCCTGGGCCGCGTCGACTGACACGGGCGGGCCGCGCACCCCCGACACCCCCCTACAAGATCGCGGCCCGCGCGTGCTTCACTGGACGGTGGCCTTGGGGAAGTTCGGAACGGAAAGAGTGGATTGAGATGCTCCGCTACACACTGATGCGCCTGGGGATCTTCGTGGGCTGCCTCGTGGTCGTCTGGGGCCTCGTCTACTCCGGCGTCGCTCCGCGCGGCCTCGGCGACTCCAACGGCATGTGGGTCGTCATGCTCGCCCTGGTCGTCTCGGCGCCCATCAGCTTCGTGGTCCTCCGCAAGGAGCGCGACCGCGCCTCGATGCAGGTCGTGGAGCGCGTCGACCGTATGAAGTCCAACCTGGAGGCGAACCGCAACCAGGAGGACGAGGCGGCGGACGCGGCCTCGGGCAAGACGTCGGGTGAGACGTCGGGCGAGGTGCCCGGTGAGGTGTCCGGCGCCCGGAGCCGGACGGCCTGAAGGCGACGGCGGACCGCACCCGGCCCCGATGGGATCGCACCTCGCCCCGGTGCAACCGCCGGCAGAACATACTCTTTCCTGTATGGGTGCAGTGAAGAGCAAGCGGATGCCCCGTGCCGTGCGCGAACAGCAGATGCTGGACGCCGCCGTGCGGACCTTCGGGCAGCGGGGCTACCGGGCCGCCTCGATGGACGAGATCGCCGATCTGGCAGGCGTGTCCAAGCCGTTGGTCTACCTGTACCTGAACAGCAAGGAAGACCTCTTCACCGCGTGCATCCGGCGTGAGGCCGCCGCCCTGACCGCGGCCGTACGCGCCGGAGTCCGTCCCGACCTGCCCGCCGACCGCCAACTCTGGGAAGGCCTGCGGGCGTTCTTCACGCACACCGCGCAGAACCCGGACGGCTGGGCGGTGCTGCACCGTCAGGCGCGTACGCACGGGGAGCCCTTCGCCGCCGAGATCACCGCGATGCGCGAGGAGATCGTGGCGTTCGTCACCGAGCTGATCGTGGTGGCGGCGCGGGAGGCCCACCGGAACCCCTCGCTGCCCGAGCGCGAGGTCGCGGGCCTCGCCGAAGCCCTCGTCGGCGCCGCCGAGTCCCTCGCCGCCTGGGCCAACGCCACCCCCGGGGTCTCCGCCCGGCAGGCCGCCGCGACCCTGATGAACTTCGCGTGGGCGGGCCTGGGCGACCTGATGGAGGGGCAGCCGTGGGCGGAGGCCCCGGAGACCGCCGCGGCCCCGGAGTCCGCCGTGGTCCCGGAGACGGCCGTCGCTCCGGAGGGCGCGGAGCCCGTGCGGACCGCGGCGGCCGGGCCGAGACCCTGAATCAGGGGCCACGCCGGTGGAGTGTCCGGTGGTGCCGCCCCGGTCAGGTGAGCGGCAGCACTTCCCCCGTCAGATGCAGTCGGCCGCCGTCGGCCCCGCGCAGCTCGAAACGACTGCCCCTCGCCCCGTACGCCACCGTCCCCGGCAGCAGCACCGGCGCCCTGAACTCCGCCCGTAGCCGGGCCGCTCGGGGTGCCCCGCGCTCGGCGAGGCAGCGCGCCACGGTCCACATGCCGTGCGCGACGGTCCGGGGGAAGCCGAACATCCGGGCGGTGAGGGGGTGCAGATGGATCGGATTGCGGTCTCCGGACGCGGTTCCGTACCGCCGCCCGACATCCCCCGCGAGATGCCACTCGGCGAGCACGGGCAGCGGTTTGAGCTCCGCCGCCGCGGCCTGTCCGCGAAGCCGCCCCGCGACGGCCTGCTCGGCGACGCTTGCGGGTCCCGCGGGCTCGACGGCGTGCCGTGCCAGATACGTGCTGCGTGACTCCCACACGAGTTCACCGTCCGCTCTCGCCTCGGTCACGACGACGGCCTCGGTGCCGCGTCTGTGGGGCACCAAGTCGTCCACGCACACGGCGAGTTCGTACGCTCCGGTGGCCGTGAGCGCTTTGTGCTGAGTGATCCCGATGGACGTGTGCACCAGTCCGAGCAGCGGCAGCGGGAACGTCCGCCCGCTCATCAGCCGCATGGCCGCCGGGAAGCCGAGCACATGCGGATAGGTCAGCGGCAGCTCGTCCGCCCCCACCCCGAACCCACAGGCGCGCTCGTACGCGGCGAGCCTGCCCAGATCGACCCGGACGCCGGGGAGGACCAGACGGGTACGGGGGGCGGTGACTCCGGCCCGGGGCCGCTTGAACGGGGAGAGCGCCGCTCCCCGGGCGAGCAGGGGCCACAACGACGGCGAACGCCCGAGGGTACGCGTACGAGTCCCACTGTTCACGACATCCACATCCACATCCACCAGGTCACCCATCTCGAACTCTCCTCCTCCACGACAGGGCCGCGCCCGGGGGCTGATGCCGGGTGCGGGCCGGTGGGGGCTGACCGCGCAGTTCCCCGCGCCCCCAAAAACAAAAGACCACGCCCCCAAGGACCACGAGAAACAGCGCACCCGCACCCGACAGCGGCCCGCTTCCAAGGGGCGCGGGGAACTGCGCGCCCAGCCACGAGGCACCCGCACCCGACAACGGCCCGCTTTCAAGGGGCGCGGGGAACTGCGCGCCCAGCCACGACGCGCCCGCACCCGGCAGCGGCCCGCTTTCAAGGGGCGCGGGGAACGTGCGCGCCCAGCCACGAGGCACCCGCGCCCGGCAGCGGCCCGCTTTTAAGGGGCGCGGGGAACTGCGCGCCCGGCCACGACGCGCCCGCACGCGGCAGCGGCCCGCTTCCAAGGGGCGCGGGGAACTGCGCGCCCAGCTACGACGTGCCCGCACTCGGCAGCGGCCCGCTTTCAAGGGGCGCGGGGAACTGCGCGACCGGCCCCCACCGGCCCGCACCCGGCAGCGGTCCGTCATCTCGGCAAGCGCCGCAGGCAACCCCTTCACGCTCCCAACAAGCTCTGCCCGCACACCCGCACGACCTGCCCGTTGACCGCCCCCGACCCCGGACTCGCGAACCACGCCGTCGTCTCGGCGACATCCACCGGCAGCCCGCCCTGCGCGAGCGAGTTCATCCGCCGCCCCGCCTCCCGGATGAACAACGGCACCGCGGCCGTCATCCGCGTCTCGATGAAACCGGGCGCGACGGCGTTCACGGTCACGCCGTACTCCGAGAGCGCCCGCGGCCCGAGGGACCGTACGAGCCCCACGATCCCCGCCTTGGACGCGGCGTAGTTCGTCTGGCCGGCGTTGCCCGCGATCCCGGCGATGGACGCGGTCGCCACGACCCGCCCGCCCGGCCGGAGCGTGCCGCCGGTCAGGAGCGCGTCGGTGGTGCGCAGCACACTCGCGAGGTTGACGTCGAGCACCGAACTCCAGCGCTCGGCAGGCATGTTGACCAGCCGTCGGTCCCGCGTGATCCCCGCGTTGTGGACGAGGACGTCCAGCCCTTCGGGCAGCGCGTCGGCGATCCGCGCCCCCGCGTCGGCCGCCGTGATGTCCAGCGCGAGGGCGACCCCGCCGAGCCGTCCGGCGACCGCGGCCAGGTCGGACCCGGCGGCGGGCACGTCCAGGCACACCACCCGCGCCCCGTCCCGCGCGAGCGTCGCGGCGACGGCCTCACCGATCCCGCGCGCGGCCCCGGTGACCAGGGCGGTCCGCCCGGCGAGCGGCCTGCCCCAGTCCGCGGGGGCCACCATCTCACCGGATCCCGCACCGGATCCCGCACCCGCACCCGCACCCGCACCGTCACCGCCTCCGACCTCGATCACCTGTCCGCTGACGTACGCCGACCGGGGTGAGAGGAGGAAACGGAACGTCGACTCGGCGGCGCGCGCGTCCGTGAGCCGTACGAGATTCACGGTCCTGCCCCGCCCGATCTCCTTGCCGAGCGACCGTACGAACCCTTCGAGGCCCTGCTGCACGGCGGCCTGGTGGTGGTCGGCGGGGTCCGGGGGCGAGCCGAGCACCACGATCCGCCCGCTCCCGGCGACCGACCGGACGGCGGGGTGGAGGGCCGCGTGGACCTCGGCGAGCGTGTCGACGTCACGGACGCCGGTGGCGTCGAGGACGACGGCGACCGGGTTCTCCGTGCCCAGGTCCAGCGCCGAGCCGGCCGGCACGAGGTCCAGGTCCAGCCCCGCGAGCGCGAGGCCGGGCGCCAGGTCGAGGTCGGATTTGCCCGCCGTGAGATGCAGCAACCGCCCTTGCAGGGTGGGCCGTTCGGCGCTCCACCGCCGTAGCCGCGCGGGCTGGGGCAGGCCGAGCCGCCGGGTCAGGAAGCGGCCGGGCGCGGTGCCGGTGAGGCTCAGATAGCGGTCGGCCATGGTTCAGCTCCCAGCTGGGTCGGATGCGCGCGGGCGCAGGCTCGCGCGGGCGCCCACTCCTTGCTTACTCTGGAGTAAGGTTACCCGAGGTAATGCTACGTCACCGTGAGGGAGCAGGTCGAGATGAGCCCCGTCGAACCCACTCGCACACCCCGGCCACTCCGCGCCGTAGGCCCCGCCCCCGCCGCCGCCGGGCCCCTCCGTATGCCGGAGCCGCGCCGCGTCGCGGTCGTCGGCGGTACGCGCATCCCCTTCGCGCGCTCCGACGGCCCGTACGCCACCGCCTCCAACCAGGAGATGCTGGCCGCGGCCCTCGACGGCCTGGTGGACCGCTTCGGGCTCGAAGAGCCGGGCGCGGTGGGGGAGTTGGTGGCCGGTGCCGTCCTCAAGCACAGCCGCGACTTCAACCTCGCCCGGGAGACCGTGCTCGGCTCACGGCTCGACGCCCGCACCCCCGCGTACGACATCCAGCAGGCCTGCGGCACCGGCCTCCAGGCCGTCGTCGCGGCGGCCAACAAGATCACCCTCGGCCAGACCGAGTCCGCCGTCGCGGGCGGCGCGGACACGGCAAGCGACGCCCCGCTCGGCGTCAACGACCAACTGCGGCGCATCCTGCTGGAGGTCCGGCGCGCCAAGTCGGCGGGCGCCCGGCTGAAGGCGCTCGCCCGCGTCCGCCCCGGCCACCTCGTCCCGGAGATCCCGCGCAACGCCGAGCCGCGTACCGGGCTTTCGATGGGCGAGCACGCGGCGGTCACCGCCCGGACGTGGGCCGTCACCCGGGAGGCGCAGGACGAACTGGCGGCGGCCAGCCACCAGAGGCTCGCCGCCGCCTACGAACGCGGCTTCTTCGACGACCTCGTCGTGCCCTTCCGGGGACTGGAGCGGGACCAGAACCTCCGCCCCGGCTCGACGGTCGCCGAACTGGCCGCCCTGAAGCCCGTGTTCGGCGTACAGGGCCCCAACCCGACCATGACGGCCGGTAATTCGACGCCCCTGACCGACGGCGCGGCCACCGTGCTCCTCGCGAGCGACGCGTGGGCGTCCAAGCGCGGTCTGACCCCCCTCGCGTACCTGACGGCGTACGAGACGGCGGCCGTCGACTTCGTGGCGGGGGACGTGGCCGGCGGGGAGGACGGGTTGCTCATGGCACCCGCCCACGCGGTCCCGCGCATGCTGGAACGGGCCGGGCTCGCCCTCGACGACTTCGACTTCGTCGAGGTGCACGAGGCGTTCGCGTCGCAGGTGCTCGCCACCCTCGCGGCCTGGGAGAAGCAGGGTCTCGGCCGGGCCGACCGGGCCCGGCTCAACGTGGCGGGCTCGTCACTGGCGACCGGCCACCCCTTCGCGGCCACCGGGGCGAGGATCGTGGCGACCCTGGCGAAACTGCTCGCGGAGCGGGAGGGGCCCGGCCGCGGCCTGATCTCGATCTGCGCGGCGGGCGGCCAGGGCGTGACGGCGATCCTCGAACGCCCATGAGACGCGCCGGCGCACGCGACCTTCGTCCCTGGGCGACGCCCATCCATGCCCAACCCGTCGGCAAAAGATGAACAGCCGTCCGAACACGCACCAACCTCTCACTCTTGTGCACACAAGCCCCCCGGTTTCCCGGGTGAACCTGCCCGTTCACGGGTCCGTAATGGGAGAAGTACGAGAGTAAGGAGCCGCCCGTGTCCCGAGATCCCTCTTCCCGCCCCCAGCCCGCCCTACCGGAACCCGAGGTCAGGCGGCTGGACGGGGTCGTGCGAGAGGTCTCGGTCCCCCCGCTGATCCTGCCCGTGACGCACGGCTCGCTCGCGGACATCCCGTTCGACAACGCGGACCAGGTGCCGAACGACCCGGTGCTCAGCCGCAAGGGTCCGGACGGCCGCTGGCAGGACGTCACGGCGGCCGAGTTCGCCGACCAGGTGCTCGCGGTCGCCAAGGGGCTGATCGCCGAGGGCCTGATGCCCGGCGACCGCCTCGCGATCATGGCGCGTACGACGTACGAGTGGACGCTGCTGGACTTCGCCGCGTGGGCCGCGGGCCTGGTGACCGTCCCCGTCTATCCGACCTCGTCCGTCTTCCAGACGCGCTGGATCCTCCAGGACTCGGGCGCGGTGGCGATCGCCGTCGAGCATGTGTCGCAGGCCGCCGCGCTCGGCCCCGAACGCGACCGGCTGCCCGACGTCCGGCACATGTGGGTCTTCGAGAAGGGGCACACGGACCGCCTCGCCGAGCTGGGCCGGGACGTCCCCGACCAGGAGGTCGCCGTACGCCGCGGGGTCCTCGGGCCCGACTCGCTCGCGACGGTCATGTACACCTCCGGCACCACCGGGCGCCCCAAGGGCTGCGCGCTGACCCACGGCAACTTCTTCGCCGAGGTCGACAACGCCGTCGAACTGCTCCACCCGGTCTTCAGGTCCACCTTCAAGGAGCCCGCGTCCACGCTCCTCTACCTCCCACTCTCACACGTATTCGGCCGGATGGTCGCCGTCGCCTGTATGCGCGCCCGGGTCCGCCTGGGCCACGCGCCGAGCATCCGTACGGAGGAACTGCTGGCCGACCTCGCGGGCTTCAGCCCGACCTTCCTGCTGGCCATCCCGTACGTGCTGGAGAAGGTCTACAACAGCGGACGCGCGACCGCCGAGAGGATGGGCCGCGCCGCCTCGTTCGACCGCGCCGCCCGGGTGGCCCGCGGTTACGGGGTGGCGCTGGAGGCCCAGCAGCACGGCACGGGCTCCGGGCCGAGCGCGAAACTCAGAGCGGCCCGCGCCGTCTACGACCCCCTCGTCTACCGCCGTATCCGCGCGGCCCTCGGCGGCAAGGTCCGCCAGGTGATCTGCGGCGGCTCCCCGCTCGGCCGCCGCCTCGCCTCCTTCTACGCCGGCGCCGGCATCCAGGTGTACGAGGGCTACGGCCTCACCGAGTCCACGGCCGCGGCGACCCTCACCTACCCGCACCGGCCGCGTCTGGGCACGGTCGGCTGGCCGCTGCCCGGCACCCGGGTGCGGATAGCCCAGGACGGCGAGATCCTGCTGAGCGGCAACCAGGTGTTCCGCGGCTACTGGGACCCGCAGGCGGGCGGAGTGGTCCCGGCGGCCCAGGACGGCTGGTTCGCCACCGGTGACATCGGCGAGCTGGACGACGACGGCTACCTCACCATCACCGGCCGCAAGAGGGACATCCTGATCACCACCAGCGGCAAGAACGTCGCGCCCGCGCCGCTGGAGGACTGGCTCCGCGCGCATCCCCTCATCAGCCAGTGCGTCGTCATCGGCGACAACCGCCCGTACGTCACCGCGCTGGTCACCCTGGACGGCGAGGGCATCGCCCACTGGTGCCGGATGACCGGCAGGGCGGAGGCCCCGGCGGCCACCCTGGTCAGCGACCCCGACCTGCTCACCGTCCTCCAGCGGGCGGTCGACGACGCCAACCGCCTCGTCTCCCGCGCGGAATCCGTCCGCCGCTTCACCGTCCTGCCCCTCAACTTCACGGAGACGGCCGGACATCTGACCCCGACGATGAAACTCCGCCGCGCGGTGGTGACCCGGGAGTTCGCCGCGGAGATCGAGACGATGTACGACGGCGCACTCGGCAGCGAGTAGGGAAAAGAGCGAAGGGAAAAGAGCGAGCAGGGAAAAGGCAGGAGCCCCTTCACCTGACGGTGAGGGGCTCCTTGGGTCTTGCTTCTAGGTTCCGGATCAGAGTGTGGGGCTCAGGGAGCCCGGACTCAGCCGAAGGATCAGGCGGGGGTGACGTTCTCCGCCTGCGGGCCCTTCGGACCCTGGGTCACGTCGAAGGTAACCGCCTGGTTCTCTTCGAGGGAGCGGAATCCGCTCGCGTTGATCGCGGAGTAGTGGACGAAGACGTCCGGGCCGCCGCCTTCCTGGGCAATGAAACCAAAGCCCTTTTCGGCGTTGAACCACTTCACGGTTCCGGTAGCCATAAGCCCTCCTTGGGCCCAAAGGGTTGCCCTGCTCCAGAACCTGCAAGGTGTAAACAAAAGCTTGTGAACAAAACCTTGTAAACAACTGCATTCGTCTGAAAACGACGAGAGCCCGCGGTCACATGCTCCGCAGGCTCTGTACTGCAAGGGAAACCAAACTGCAACTTGCGGACGACCTTACCCAGGAGGGCAGCCGAAAGCAATAGAGGGCAAGATCACGTCACCCGGAAGTTTGGCGGGCCCGCCGGAGGGGCTGACGTAGCGGTATCACTCGGTGTCACAGGGGTTGACACGGGAGGTGGAAGCGGTTTCGTACTCCACTCGGGCACCCTGGATCCTGCACCGTACCTCATGAGGGTTAGCCTCGCGATGTGGACAATTCTCCTGAGTCTCCCGAGGGGCGTCCCGACGCCCGCCGCTCACGGCCGCGCGTCGGCCACATCCAGTTTCTGAACTGCCTGCCCCTGTACTGGGGACTCGCGAGAACGGGCACACTGCTCGACTTCGAGCTCACCAAGGACACCCCGGAGAAGCTCAGCGAGCAGCTCGTACGGGGCGATCTCGACATCGGGCCCATCACCCTCGTCGAGTTCCTCAAGCACGCCGACGAGCTGGTGGCCTTCCCCGACATCGCGGTCGGCTGCGACGGCCCCGTGATGTCCTGCGTGATCGTCTCCCAGGTCCCGCTGGACCAGCTGGACGGCGCCCGCGTCGCCCTCGGCTCGACCTCGCGTACGTCCGTACGCCTGGCGCAGCTCCTTCTGTCGGAGCGGTACGGCGTGGAGCCGTCCTACTACACCTGCCCGCCCGACCTGAGCCTGATGATGCAGGAGGCCGACGCGGCGGTGCTGATCGGCGACGCCGCCCTGCGCGCCAATCTGCTGGACGGCCCGCGCTACGGCCTCCAGGTGCACGACCTCGGCGCCCTCTGGAAGGAGTGGACGGGGCTGCCCTTCGTCTTCGCGGTCTGGGCCGCCCGCCGCGACTACCTGGAACGCGAGCCGGTCCTCACCCGCAAGGTCCACGAGGCCTTCCTCGCCTCCCGCGACCTGTCCCTGGAGGAGGTCGGCAAGGTCGCCGAGCAGGCGGCCCGCTGGGAGGCCTTCGACGAGAGCGTCCTGGAGCGCTACTTCACGACGCTCGACTTCCGCTTCGGAGCGCCGCAGCTGGAAGCGGTCACGGAGTTCGCCCGGCGGGTGGGGCCCACGACCGGTTTCGCGCCGGACGTGAAGGTCGACCTGCTGGAGCCCTGAGCCGCCCGGGCCCTGAGTCCGCGGGGCGTGCGGCACTACCCTGCTGGAGTGCGTGCGCATCGCCCGGGGGACGACCGGCATACGCGCACGGGTATACGGGGGACGGGGGAGGTGCGGCGCATGCGGCCGCTCGATGTCGATGAACCCACCGCGGTGGGGCCCTACCGGCTGCTCGGCCGGCTCGGCTCCGGCGGGATGGGCCGCGTCTACCTGGGCCGCAGCGCGGGCGGCCGGACCGTCGCGGTCAAGATCGTGCACCCGCACTTCGCGCTCGACGAGGAGTTCCGCGCCCGGTTCCGCCGCGAGGTGGAGGCCGCGCGGCGGGTGGGCGGCGCGTACACGGCCCCGGTCCTCGACGCCGACCCGGACGCCCCGGTCCCGTGGGTGGCGACCGGTTACGCCGCGGGTCCCACGCTGACCGCCGCGGTCACCGGCACGGGCGCCCTCGCCGACCACTCGGTACGCGTCCTCGGTGCCGGCCTCGCGGAGGCGCTGGCGGCGGTGCACGGCCTGGACCTGGTCCACCGCGACGTCAAACCGTCGAACGTGCTGCTGACCCTCGACGGACCGCTGCTCATCGACTTCGGCATCGCCCGCGCGACCGACGGCACGGCGTCCCTCACCTCGACGGGCGTCTCCGTCGGCTCGCCGGGCTACATGTCGCCCGAGCAGATCCTCGGCAAGGGCGTCACCGGCGCGGCCGACGTCTTCTCGCTCGGCGCGGTACTGGCGTACGCGGCGACGGGCTCGTCCCCGTTCCCCGGCGACTCCTCGGCCGCCCTGCTCTACAAGGTGGTCCACGAGGAGCCCGAACTGGGCGGGCTCTCCGGCGGGTTGCGGGAGGTGGTGGCCGGGTGCCTCGCCAAGGACCCGGCCGCGCGCCCGTCCCCGGCGGCCCTCGCGACCGCACTGGCCCCGGAGGGCGCGGCACGGCTGGTGGCGGCGGGATGGCTGCCGGGCCCCCTGGTGGAACAGGTCAGCCGCAGCGCCGTACGGCTGCTGAACCTGGAGGTGGCGGACGGGGCGGCGGAGGCGGCGCCGTCGGGACCGGTGGGCTTCAGCAGTCCCTCGGTGGACAGCCCGTCGGGGTCCGTGGGCAGGCCTTCGGTGGACAGTGCTTCGGAGGCCGGTGCGGCGGGGGAGGGAGGGGCGCCCGGGGTCTTCGGCCCGCCGGACCCCTCGTACGCGTCCTACTCCCCGTACTCGCCCTACGCTCCCGGCGCCCCCACGTACGTACCGCAGCCGCGGGACGACAACGGTCCGCGCGCTTCCACGTCCGCCCCCACCCCCGCCGCCGGGAAGGTGTCGGTGAGTGTGGCCGCGGCCTCCGTGCCGGGCGCGGGCGGCCGGGGACGCAAGCTGAGCTGCACGGTCGCCCTTGCGGTGGCCGGGGCGCTGGCGGCGGTGACGTTCGGCTCGGTGTTCGTGTTCGACCTGCTGCCGGGCACCGGAACGGACGACAGCAGCGACGCGGGCCCCGCCGGAACACCGCCCGCGGCCAGCGCCGCCCCCTCGACCGGGAGCAGCGCCGTCCCCACGTCGTACCTCGGCACCTGGGAGGGCGACGGCTTCGCCCTCGACGGCAAGCTCCCCATGGGCACCTTCCGGGTGACGGTCCGCCAGGCGGAGAAGGGCGAGCGGCTCGGCACGTTCCGCCAGACCGACCTCATCGGCGGTACCTGCGACACCGACCTCTACCTCAAGAAGGTGACAGCCGGACAGCTGATCGCCACGAGCGTGGCCAAGCCGTCCACCACGTCCGAGTGCACGACGGGCCGCCACGAGGTCCGCCTGGTCCCGGTCGGCGACGACCTGCGCTACGAGACGGACAACGCGGATGCGGGGGATCCGGTGGCTCGGATGTCCAAGGTCGGGTAGCGCGCGGGCAGGGCCGAGCGGCAGGCGCCCCCGACTCCCCGCGCGTCCCGCCCGCCCCGGTGATCACTACTGTGTCTGCGATAGCGAACGTTGGTAGTCGGTACACGGGGAAGGCTCGACCATGGAGACACTGCGGCCCGACGATCCACGGGAGTTGGGCAGCTACCGGTTGCTGGGGAGACTCGGCGCGGGAGGCATGGGGCGGGTCTACCTCGCGCGCTCACCGGGTGGTCGCACGGTCGCCGTCAAGGTCGTACGACCGGAGCTGGCCGCCGATCCCGACTTCCGCAACCGTTTCCAGCACGAGGTCGAGACGGCCCGCGCGGTCTCCGGCCGCTACACGGCCCCGGTCGTGGACGCGGCCCCGGACGCGGCACTGCCGTGGCTCGCGACCGCGTACGTCCTCGGCCCCGATCTGACGGACGTCGTGGAGGCGCACGGCGCGCTGCCCGAGCGAACGGTCCGTGCGCTGGGCGCCGGCCTCGCCGCGGCCCTTCAGGAGATCCACGCCGCGGGCCTGGTCCACCGGGACCTCAAGCCGTCCAACGTCCTGCTGGCGGCGGACGGTCCGCGTGTCATCGACTTCGGCATCGCGCGGGCGGTGGACGGCAACCGTATGACGCAGACGGGAGTCGTGGTCGGCTCGCCCGGCTACATGTCGCCCGAGCAGGCCATGGGGCGGGACGTCGGTACCGCCGGTGACGTCTTCTCGCTCGGCGTCGTACTCGCCTTCGCCGCTACGGGCCGCAACGTCTTCGGCGAAGGTGCCGCCTCACACGCCGCGCTGCTCTACCAGGTCGTCCACGGCGAACCGGATGTCACCGGCGTACCGCAGTCGCTCGTCGGCCTGATCCGCGCCTGCCTGCTGAAGGATCCTGCGCGGCGTCCCGCACCCGCCGAGATCGTGGCCGCTCTGGCACCCGGCGGAGTCGAGGGCCTGCTCACCGACTGGCTGCCGTCGGCGGTCGCCTCGACGATCGCGACGCACGCGGCGGGGATCCTGGACCTGGAGGCGCCGGAACCGGCGGAGGTGCTGTCGACTTCAGGGTTCGGACCGCCGCCGACGATGCCGATCGCTGCACCGGGATACGGACAGGCTGCGCCCGCGCCTGCGCCTGTGACTGCGCCTGCGGCTCAGGCCGCGTCCCGTCGGCGGTTCCTCGGTCTCGCCGCGGGCGTTGCCGGCGTGGCCGCGGCGGGCGGCGGTACCGCCTGGTGGCTGAGCGGGAAGGACGACGGGGCCGGGAAGGACGGGGCCTCGGCGGCTGCCGGAGGGGGAACGGCCGAGCCCGCGGCCGGGGCGGACGCGGAGGACTTCACGACACCGCCGGCGGGTACGGCCCCGCAGCCCCTGTGGCACAAGTCGGTCGCCGAGGACAGCATCGCCACGACCGAGCGGCTGCTGACCCACGGCGGACTGCTGTTCATCAGCGGCGACCCGCTGGTGGCGTACGACGTGAGGTCGGGCAAGCAGCGCTGGTCCCGTAAGGACGTGCTGCCGTTCGGCGCCCCGCTGCTGCTCGCCGACGGCAGGCTGTACATGGCGGACACCGACACCAGCGGCGTGCTCAAGGCACTGGACGCGACGACGGGTGAGGAAGCCTGGCGCAGCCGCCTCGGCGAGGATCTCAAGGTCGAGAAGACGATCGCGATCGACGCGAAGAACGTCTACGTCACGGTGACCGACTACGCCGACTCCCGAAGCGCCACGGACTACCGCACGGGTGTCGCCGCCATCAGCCATTCCACGGGCAAGAAGGTGTGGCTGCAGAAGCGCGACTGGGGCACCGCCGACTACGACGTCGAGGGAACGGTCTCCGGCAAGCACCTCGTCTACGCGGACTCCAGCCGCAACCTCACCGTCCGCGACACGGCCACGGGCACCCAGCTGTGGACGAAGAAGATCGGGGACGACTGGACCTGGCGGCCCACGGTCGCTCCCGGCGCGGGCCTCGTCCTCCTCCCCGGCACCACCCTGACGGCGATCGACGTCGAGACGGGGAGGTCCCGCTGGACCCTGTCCCCGAACGGCCGTCGCGGCTTCGACAACCCGACGGTCGTCGACGGTGTCCTCTACACCGCCGACCACGACGGCGGCGTATGGGCGGCCGACGTCGGGACGGGCAGGAAGCTCTGGCTCTGCGAGGACCCGGGCGCCGACCAGGCACCCGCCCAGTTCCTCCGGGCGGGCGGCACCCTGTACGGAGCCTCGGCCATGGACGGGGGCGGGGTCTTCGCGCTGGACGCGAAGACCGGCCGGGCCCGCTGGGTCTACAACGACAACAAGGATCCCGGGGAGCCGTGGCAGGTCACGATCTCCGGGAACCGGCTGCTGGCCACGCATGGGTATGAGGTCTATGCGCTGCCGGCGGTGTGAGGGACACCAGACAGTTCGTGCCCTCCGGGCAGTCCTTGAGCACAGGCAGCCCCGGAGGACCGGCGAACCCGAGCGATTGCGATCAGCATGTCTGCAGATTCGACTTCAGCGTACGAAGTCCAGTTCACCTGGACACCTTTTCAGCTGCTCAGCGGCGCATGGACGAAGCGGCTTGTCGCGTTCCGCGTCGATGGGAGCGGCGTGACCCTGGGGGGTGCGCCCGCCAGATACGCGAGTCAGACCGCCTTCGTTCCCTGGGGAGATGTCGAGGCGGTGGTGCTGTGGCAGCAGGAGACCGCCGCGCTGACGCCGATGCGCTACGTGGGCCTTCGCCGCAGGGCGGGCGCGCCCGCACTGCCGGGCCCCAACTCCGAGCTGACGCGGGAGCAGACCGGCCGGCTGGCAGGCCATGTCGATCACGAGGTCTTCCTGGCGAGCAGGCACATCAACCTGTGGACCCTCGACCGCGAGCGCCTGACCGAGGCTCTGCGCACCTTCGCTCCGACGGTGGCCGTGGAGGAGAACGGGCGCCCCGGCTAGTGCCGTGGCAGGCAATGTCTGCGCGACGGGACGAACATTGCCTGCCACGGCGCCAGGCCTCCCCGGAATGTGCACAGGCGATGCACCCGAACAGCCGACCAGTGCCAGCTAGGCTCTGGACTGCGTATTTTCAGATCATGACCTGCAGGATCACCTGCGGGATCCCAAGGGGGAGGGGACACGTCCCGATGCGAGTGCGGGCAACCGTGGTCCGGGAGGGAGTCGCACCACAGGACGCGGTCATCAACGTCGACGACGGTACGACCGCGGCCGAGGTCGCCGCGGCGGTGGAACGGCTCCGTGTGCGGGGCGGCCCCGCGACGTTCGCGGCTCAGGGGGTGGTGACACCCCTCCCTGGTCAGGCCCCCTCGTGGCAGCGGCCGACGGCCGGAGCCGGACTGTGGGTGGACGGCAGGCTCTGTGCGCCGGACGCGAAGATCGGCAGTGCGCTGCGGGACGGCGTGCGCCTCACCACCGACCCGTCCGTCGGCCCCTTCATGGTCAGCGGCGAACCCGTCGGCCGGTACGAGGTCACCGTCAGCGGTGGTGCCGGGGCCGGCCGAGTGGCCCGCCTCTCCGCCGGGGTCAGCACGATCGGCTCCGCACCTACCGCCACGCTCTCCGTCGAGGACCCCTGTCTGGCGCAGCTGGCGGCGCGAGTGACCGTCGACGTCAAGGGGCGGGTGGAGATCGCTCCCTATGACGGCGCCGAACTGGTCCTGGACGACGCGCCGGTGTCCGCCCCGCAGGAGTGGCAGCCCGGTGTCCTGCTGAAGTCCGGCGAATCACTGTTCAGCCTCTCCGAGGTCGGCGAGCCCGACGCCCACCTCTCACCCGCGGGAGCGGGCGGTCTGGCCTACAACCGCCCGCCGCGCCTGACCTCACCCAGAGCCAACCCGCGGCTCGTCGTTCCCGCACCGCCGAAAAAGGACGAGGCACAGCGGTTCCAGCTCATCTCGGCGATCCTCCCCCTCTTCTTCGGGGTGGGCATGTACTTCGTCACCAAGATGATCTACATGCTGCTGTTCTGCCTTCTGTCACCCCTCATGATCTTCGGTCAGTGGGTCAGCGACAGGCGTCACGGCAAGAAGAAGTACCGGGCCGCCATGAAGGAGTACCGGAAGGCCAAGGCCGAGCACGAGGCCGAGGTCGTGCGGCTGAGCGAGCTGGACCAGCGCCGCAGGCGCGAGGCCTACCCGGATCCGGGCCAGCTCCTGCTGTTCGCCACCGGTCCGCGGCGGCGCCTGTGGGAACGCCGGATCACCGACCCGGACGCGATGCATCTGCGGGTCGGCTTCAGCGATCTCCGTGCGGAGATCGACGTCGCCAACGCCCGCAACGCCGCCTCGGACGCGGAGGAACCCGAGCCTCCGGTGGTGACCGACGTGCCGCTGACACTGCCCTTCGCGGAGCTCGGTGTGGTCGGCATCGCGGGAGACAGGGCGCGGGCTGTGGCCGGCGCCCGCTGGATGACCGCCCAGGCGGCCGTGCTGCACAGCCCCCGCGACCTCTCCCTGGTGGTGCTCTCCTCGGCGCCGGACGCGGCACAGAACTGGAGCTGGGCACAGTGGCTGCCCCACACGAGCCCTCAGCAGGGCCAGAACTGCGTCGCCCTGATGGGCACCGACGCGGAGTCCATCTCGCGCAGGATCGCCGAACTCCTCGCGGAACTCACCAGACGGCAGGCGGTCGCCAAGGAGAACGGCGGTCTGAACGTCCTGCGCCCCGACGCGCAGGTACTGCTCGTCCTCGACGGCGCCCGGTTGCTGCGCAGGGTGCCCGGTGTTCCCCAGCTGCTCCAGGAGGGCCCGGCCCACGGGATCTTCGCGCTCTGCGTGGACGAGGACGAACGGCTGCTGCCGGAGGAGTGCCGCACCGCGATCTGCTGGACCCTGGAGTCGGCCACCCGCGTCCACCTGCGCGGATACGGATACGAGGCCGCCGGCGACGTACTGGCGGACCAGGTCTCCATCGCCTGGTGCGAACGCGTGGCCCGCGCTCTCGCACCCGTGGTGGACGTGAGCCGCGACGACGCCGACAGCGCACTGCCCACGGCCGCCCGGCTGCTCGATCTGCTGGAGATGCCCAACCCCACCGGCGCCGACATCGCCAGGATCTGGCAGCGCGGCGGGGCGACGACGGCCGCACCGATCGGACTGGCCGCCGACGGACCCTTCGTCCTGGACATCCGGCGGGACGGGCCGCACGCCCTGATCGCCGGCACGACCGGCGCCGGTAAGTCGGAGCTGCTGCAGACCGTCATCGCCTCGCTGGCGGTGGGCAACACCCCGGATGCCCTCAACTTCGTACTCATCGACTACAAGGGCGGAAGCGCCTTCCAGGACTGCGCACGACTGCCGCACACCGTCGGCATGGTGAGCGACCTCGACGCCCATCTGACGGAGCGCGCACTCGCCTCGCTCGCCGCGGAGCTCAGGCGCCGTGAGGAGATCCTCTTCGAGGCCGAGACCAAGGACATCGAGGACTACAACGACGCCCGCAGGCTGCGGTCCGACCTCGAACCCATGCCACGGCTCATGCTGGTCATCGACGAGTTCGCCTCGCTGGTCGCGGAGCTTCCCGACTTCATCGCCGGCCTGGTGGACATCGCGAGGCGGGGCCGGTCGCTCGGCGTGCACCTCCTGCTCGCCACCCAGCGCCCGGCGGGTGTGGTCAGCCAGGACATCCGGGCCAACACCAACCTCCGTATCGCGCTGCGCGTCACCAACGGCGAGGAGTCGCGCGATGTCATCGACGCCCCCGACTCGGGCAACATCTCGAAGGCGACCCCGGGGCGCTGCTACGTACGGTCCGGGGCCCAGTCACTCATCGGTGTGCAGTCCGCGCGTATCGGTGGACGGCGGCCCGGCCACGACACGGCACCCCAGGTCACGCTGAACTTCCTGGACTGGGTGGCGTACGGGCATCCGCCGCCGCGAGCCGCACAGGCGGACGGCGACGACGGCACGATGGTGACGGACCTGGCCGTACTGGTGGAGGCCATCAGCGCGGGGGCGCGGCAACTCGGCTGTGCGCAACCCCGCAGCCCGTGGCTCCCGCCGATTCCCTCGCAGGTACTGACCTCCGAGCTGCCCGCTCCGCCCGAGGCCGGACCCGGCGCCGACACGGTCCGCCCCGTGGCCTTCGGGCTCACCGACCTGCCGGCCCAGCAGGCCCGCGCGGCACTCGCGCTCGACCTGACCGACGGGGAGCACCTGATGATCGCGGGTGGTCCGCGCTCCGGGCGGTCGACCGCCCTGCGGACCGTCGCGGGAGCCCTCGCGCAGAACTGCGCACCGAGCGACGTCCACCTCTACGGAATCGACTGCGGAGCCAACGCGCTGCTCCCGCTGACCAGCCTCCCGCACTGCGGGGCGGTCGTCACCCGTGACCAGACGGCTCGTGTCGACCGGCTGCTGGGACGCCTTCTCGACGAGGTCACGCGACGGCAGATGTTCCTCGCGGAGAAGGGCCAGTCGAGCGCGGCCGAGCAGCGTGCGGCCGCTGAGCCCGAGGACCGCCTGCCGTGGATGGTCGTCCTGATCGACGGATGGGACGCCTTCCGTCTGGCGTTCGAGAACTACGACTACGGGCGTCTCGTCGAAGCGGCGAAGCGGCTGTTCCGCGAGGGTGCCGCCGTCGGCGTCAAGGTCGTTCTCGCCACGGACCGAAGCGGCCTGATGGGAGAGATCTCCAGCTCCTTCGCCGAGCGGCTCGTGCTGAGGCTCGCCGACCCGCAGGACTACTCGTTCGCGGGCATCACGCCGAAGGACGTGCCCAAGGAGGTGCCGTCCGGCCGGGCCCTCAAGGGGACCGACGACGGGGTGCAGGAGAGCCAGATCGCGCTGCTCGCGGAGAACCCGAGCGGACAGGCGCAGGTGGCGGCACTGCAGGAGATCGCACGGGTGGCGGCGCAGACCTGGGCCCGCCCGGCCCCGCACCAGAGGCCCATCCGGGTCGACGTACTGCCGGCGCGGCTCAAGGCGTCGGAGGCCATGGCGCTGCAGCCCGACTTCGTTCCGCCGTCGGGTCTGTGGGCCCTCTTCGCGGCCGGCGGGGACGAACTGTCGCCGCTCGGCGTGGACTTGGAGGAGGCGGGGCCCGGCTTCGTCATCTCGGGTCCGCCGAAGTCGGGGCGCTCCAGCACCCTGGTGGTGGCGGCGATGTCACTGCTGAGCCGTGGCACCGAGGTCGTCCTGATCACCCCGAGGCGTTCACCCCTGCGGGACCTGGCCTCGGAGCCAGGCGTCCTCGGAACGCTCGACAGCGAGGGCTCGGCTGACGACCTCCAGGCGCTGACGGGCGGTGCGCGGGGGCCGTACGTCATCCTGGTGGACGACGCCGAGTTGATCTACGACACCCCGCTCGACGAGGCCCTTGAGGAGGAACTGCGCCGCGGTATGGACGGCGGTCTCGGCCTGATCATGGCAGGCGCGGTCGACACGCTGTCCTCCCAGTACCGAGGTTCCGTGGTGCAGGCACGCCGTTCGCGCAACGGCTTCCTGCTCTCTCCCCAGGGCACGGCGGACGGCGAGATGTTCAACATCCGCGTCTCGTCGAACAGCGGCGGCGGCCCGACCGGGCGCGGACTGTTCGTCCGGAGCGGGGAAGCCATGCCGGCGCAGGCGGTGCTGCCGGACAGGCCCTAGCGGCGAGTGGCCGACGACCAACGCGTTCGGGCCGGGCAACCCCGTAGGTTGCCCGGCCCGAATACGTGTGCGCGAAGTGGGGTCGACTCCCCCCACATCAACGACTGTCGCTTCAACGACTGTCGCTCACCTAGTCGTTGATGGTGTCGTTCGCCTGGGCGGCGTCGCTGGTCTCCTTGCGGGCATTCTCAAGAGACGTGACAAAGTTCTGCAGCTGCGGCTTGAGCTTGTCCCATTCCTCCCGGAATCGGTTGGCTCGGCCGCCCTTCCAGAACTCCTCACTGTGACTCGTACCCGTCGAGATGGCACGAATCAGGTCGTCGAGGTTGCCGTGCTGAGTCTTGAAGGTGGTGGAAAGACTCCGGAGTCGTGTGGTATCTGCGCCCTTTAGCGTCATGACTGCCTCCCCGTGTATCGATAGCCAGACGAACCTTCCGTCCGCCGGACCCGATGCTATCGCAATGGGTGTAGCCACGTCATCGGCTCAAGGCTCCTTGCTTGTGGTACTGGAAGCTCCTTATTCTTGGTTCCCTGTCGACGATAAAAATTTCCGAACTGCAACTTGATGCCGCACTGGAGGCGCAAGTGGGGGATACGAACGAGCAGCCGAAGGTCGATAACCCTTATCGAACCCAGCTTGAGGTGCTGAAGAGCAATCTCGTGGAGGAGGTCAAGGAGCTCAAAAAATGCCTGAAGTCCGCATCTCAGGACGTTGGCGACAAAAAGAAGTCCTGGGTGGGCAAGACGGCCAACAAGTGGCACGACGAAATCGAGGGCAACCGGGGCCGCATGCTCAGGGAGATCGACAAGCTCATCCCTGCGGTGCAGAGGAGGATCGACTCCCTTCCGGAGAAGGTGTCGCCGTCCGAGGCGAAGATGATGCGGATGGATTTGCGTTGACGCCGCAGAGCAGCGCTGACACTGAACAAACTGTAGCAACTGCACCAATCGGGGGACATTTTCATGGCGGGCGATGAGGACGGGTTCTCCGGTATCGATCCGGAGCAGCTGGCCAAGACGATCCAGTCTCTCCAGAAGGACCAGGAGAAGCTGAAGTCCAGCGCGACGTGGATCAAGTCAAGTTTCGAACGCTACGGAGTCGAAACGGAGCCGTTGACCGAGCTGCTCGCCATCGCCGGCTGGTCCGAGAACCAGCTCCCCATGCTCAGACGCCGCCACCACCTCTCCATCGCCGAGGACGAGAAGTACGGCCACGGCTACAAGGGAATGGTACGGATCAAGGAAAGCATGGTCGGCCAGACGAAGCAGTCGGTGGCGAATGGGAAGAAGCTGGGCGACGACTTCAAGAAGCGGCTTGAGAACGGGAAGGAAATCACTCCCGAGATGTTCGCTGACTTGCGAGCTAACAAGGCGGACGCGGACTACGTGAAGTCGTTCTACGACGCCCTCGGGTCGCGAAGCCTGTTGTGGATGTCCCAGGAGATGGGGGACCGTAACAGTGATGCTTACAAGGATGACGCGGACCAGAGGGAAAAGGATCGCGAAACTATCGCCGACACCTTCGGTACGTACACGAAGGTAGCTTTCGAGGGCAAGACGCCCAAGGAGAAGCAGCGGGCGTGGAACAAATGGTTCGACGACTCCGCGCTCGACGAGCACTTTGGATTCCGGCCGGACCGCCTGACGCCACTGCTCCGTGGTGGGTCACACGACAAGGATTTCCTGGTGGCGTTCGGTGATCGTGTGTTCAGTAAGGACATGAAGACCAACGAGAACCAGTTCCTCGGCAACAACGGAATGGGAGAAGGGGAGTGGGGGAAGGACAGTTACGAGCAGCTGTTCGACGCCATCTCGCGGAACCCGGAAGCATCCGGCGAGTGGATGAATCACAATGCGGACGGCGTCCAGTCGATGCTGTACTCCACCGGCCCCTGGAAGGTCGATGAACCAAAAGAGCGTGGAGTGGCCTTCCTGAACATCTTGCACGCGGGCAGTGTGACCTTGCGGAAGGACAACCCGGCGCTGGCAGAAAAGAATGCGGCACGCCTGATCTACGAAAATTATCAGCACAGCAAAGGTGACCTGAAGGACGTACATCCGATCGATGGTACGTCCGCCGTTTACACCAGCATCATGACCTCTTACTGGAAAGACGTCGAGCACAGTGTGACGTCACCTGTTAGCAACGACCTGTGGAGTGGCGGCAAGGAGTGGAGTGACAAGTCCTACTTCGCCGGTCAGGACAAGAAGCGTGCAGGACTGGAGCTGTCTCAGGACATGTGGGGAGCGCTGACGGTGGAAGCCGGTCGTGACCCCAAGGGCGCTGGAATCATCGGAGCGCTCTTCCAGGGCTACAACCAGAAGATGATCGCGCAGGAGAATGACATCAATCCGGATCGTACGGGTGACTCGGTGCGATACATCTCGGCTCAGAAGGGGATGATGCAACGCTTCTACTACGAGAACATGCGTACTGTTGCCGATCAACTGGGCGCCGAGAGGGACAAGTGGGTTGCGGACACCAACGCATTCCGCGACGGCCTGATCGACAAGGTGACGGGGGTGGCCATGGGCGCTACCGGCGGAGCGGGGGTGGCGGGTGCCAAGGGCGCTGCGATCGGGGCTGCCTATGGAATGGGATCAGACATTCTCACGGGTTGGATCAAGCAAGGAGTCCATGTCGACGCATCGGATGCACCGGCTGAGCTTCGGCATCAGATCGACGGCGTGAAGAAGGCGACCATCGACACGAGCTGGCAGACCTCGTACCAGGATCAGGCGAACGATCTCCTTCGCGAGAAGAATGGAGGATTCGACGCGCGCTACATTCCTGAAGTCGAGGTGTGGAAGGTCGACGGAAGTCATGAGACGTACACCGGGAACCCCAAGGAATACATCAAGGGAGACTCGTCGCGGAACTTCCTGACGAAGGATGGAGTCGTGATGGATCCGGAAAAGATGTCGCCCACGCAGCGCACGGCCTATGGCGAATGGCTGCGCGACCCTGCCGTGGTCCAGAAGGTGTACACGCCGTTTTCCGACGGCCGCAACGCCTGGGACTGGCCCGGCCAGAACGGCTAGTGATGTACAGCAAGTATTTCTCGGTATAGAGGCAAAAATCGGAGGCAGTGTGTTCGAGGAAAAGGCAAGGAATCCCAAAGGGATGGCACCGGTCGTTGGCCGGAAAGCCATTGCGCTGATGTCCCTTGCCGCTGTATTGTTCGGGGCCGCGGCGTGCGGGGATGAGGCAGGGGCAGAACCGCTGAGCAAGTCGCAGATCTCCCGCGCGGTGCTGAGTCAGGGAGATGTGTCGGGATACAAGTTCTTCGACGAATCACGTGCTAAGACAGACAATTCGGCACGAGCGGACAAGAAGGCCTGTCAGCCCATTGTGGTGTTCGCCATTGCTCCCGAGATCTCGGCTTATGACAAACGCTCGGCACGGCAGAGCATCACCAAGAGTGAGAAACCGGATGCGAGCTACCAGCTCATTTTGACAAGTGCTGAGTCGGGGTCGGCGGCCGAGGACGCATTGAAGGAGCTCAAGACCGCTGTCTCAGCCTGTTCTTCGGGATTCGATCTCACGTACTCGGGTCAGACGAACAAGGTGCGTCGGATCACGTCCGACAAGTCGTCGTCCGACGGTGAAATTAATATCCTGTTCGAGTATCAGGCGGGCATGAAGATTCGGTATGTCGTGATGCGTGAAAGGGCGACTCTGATCAGAATCTCTGCGGCAACTCAGTATGCACATGAATTCGTCGCCGTGCCGAAGCAGATCATTGAAAAGCAGTTTCAGAAGCTGGATAAAGTGGCGAGCTGACGGGCTGTCCCTGGTGGACGTCATTTGACGTGGAACGCGATACCTTCAGAGCTCAGTGCAGTGGTGGATTTGGCTCCCTTGAGACGTGCCGTGAGTTGAATCTGCCCCTGCCATGAGCCCGCGCGAAGATCTCCTGTTTCCTTGATCCGGAAATGCAGAGGCTTGGTTTCGTCGCGTGACAGGGGGATGTCGGAGACGAGTGCCGCTTCATCCTCCAGACTCTGGACGGCATCGGAGGTCGGAGTGGGGCCGGGTGGGGGAATCTCCAAGTCCTTCCAGCCATTCGCTGTCTTCCACTGGACAGACAGAGCGGAGGTCGACTCGGCTGCACTGCAGTCGCCTTCGACTTCTTCGCACAGGAAGGCCAGGATCTGGATCTTCGGGTAGTCCACCGCGGACTGGTTCTTCACCGAGAAGTCGTATTCGGACCAGCCGCCACCTCGCTGCACGTACTCGGCTCCGGAAGTCCTCTCGACCTGAAAATTGGTCAATCGTGCTGAGCCGCGGGCGACGGCCAGTGACGTGCGTGCTTTGATTATCCTGGCGGTCACGTCGATGGACTGACCGCTGTCTGTGGGACGCATTCCGGGGGTCAGGCGAAGGTTGAGTGTGCTGCGACCTGAGGGCAGTGCGGTCTGGAACGTGCCGCTGAGGTCCTCTTTCCCGCCGGTGGCCTTCGGCGAGAGGCGGAGATTCTTCCAGGAAGAGGATCCGAGGTCCTGGTACTCAATGGCGACGTCGCCCTTGGGCGCGTGCTCCAAGCTGAGGGAAAGGCTGACGTCGACGTTGCTTCGTCTCGACTCGCTGTTGTCCACTGCGAGAGCAAGTGGTCCCGGCTCTCCCCTCACGAAGTCGGACGAACCTTCAATCTTCATCCGTACGGGACTTGTGGAGGGTTGACCCCCGTCCTGCGGCTTCTCGCTCGTGCAAGAGGCGAGAGCTGCGATGGACAGTGCCGCGACCATCGCTCGGCTGTGACGCATCTCGTTCCGATCCGTTCGATGATGTGGACGCCAGAAGCGTTGGCGATCCTCGGTCAGCCCTTCCGGCGCACGATACGTAGTCCCACCGCGTCCTGCTGTTCGACGTCGCTGTCCGTTGCCAGATGGATAGGTACGAACACGACCGTCCAGTAGAAGCCGAAGAGCCAGCGGCCGATGAGGCGGAGGAAGCCGGGGCGGCCACTGTCGGAGGCGCGGACCACGCGCAGGCCCGTCATCAGCTTGCCCAGGCTGGCCCGGATCGCCAGCGTGAGCAGGACGTGGTTCACGAAGGAGACGCCCAAGGCCGTGCCGAGCGCCGCGCCCCACACCGCGGGGGACGCGGGCCGGAGTTCGACCACTCCGTCGACCACCTTCAGGCCGGCCGCGGCTCCGGCGGCGAGGCCGCACACCAGGGCGGTGACCGCGTCGACGGTCGCCGCGGTGATCCGGCGTACCGGCGTGGGGGCCGGGACGCGAGTCGGGGTGCGTTGCTGGTTGGCCACGGCGCTAGCTTCCGGTTCCCGTCTTCTTCTTGTCCGCCTCTTCCTGCTCCACGCGTTTGAGCGCTTTGTCTATCGCCGCCCGGGCGTTGGCCACGGCGTCGGTGATCTGCTTCTTGTGGCCGGACCACTCGCCACGGAAGCGCTCGCTCTTGGGGCCCTTCCAGGTGTCGGTGCCACAGAGGTTCTGGACGTTGTCGACGGAGCGCTCAAGTTCGTCCGCGTACTTCTTGAGGAGACGTACGTCCTCTCGGCAGTCGCTCTCTCTGGACATGTTTCCGCCTTCTTCAGCTCTGGGTGGCCGGGGTGATCAACTTGGCGATCATGGCGCGCAGTGTTGTCCTGCTGACCGGGCGGGCCTCGATGCCGGTAGGGGCGTTCGGCTTCTCGACGTACACCGTCCACAGGGCCCTGTCGGTGGCGTACGTCGTCAGGAGGGGGCCCGGGGCGTCGGCGAGGAGCACGGTCTGGCCGACGACGAGCGCGTTGTTGATGGCCTCGCCGAGGGGGCGGCCGACGTTGTCCTCGCCGATCTGCTCGGGAGTGATCTGCTGGACGCGCCCGTCCTTGTCGGCCACCTCGAAGGGGTCGATGAAGAGCTGCACCATCTTCGCCGCGTCCTTGGCGGAACTGGCGAGGGTGAACATGTGCAGGCCGCCGCCCGTCACGCGCTCCACGAGGTAGAGGTCCTCGGCGTGTATGTAGACCAGCATGTGCGTGACGCCGCTCGACGTGTGCTGTTCGACAGCCAGCGCGCGGGCGGCGGTTCGCCGCAGGGTAAGGGCGAGGCTCACCTCGGGGGTGATGCGCATGTCGAGGTCCACCCCTGACGGGATGGAACGGGGGTCCGGGCCGTCGCCGGACGCGGAGTTCGGGTCGTCGGCCCCGGAGTTCCCGAACGCCGCTCGCAGCACGGCGTCGAGTTCGTCGATGTTGGCGATCTCCACCGCCTCACGCGAGACGAGGGACCGTAGTGCTGTGGCGTAGACCCATTCGCGCTCCTGGCCGGAGAGCGCACTGATCCGAGGCGTGGGGGCGACGCACTCGGTCAATGAGTCGGGGTCGAGGATGGCGATCTCTTCGTCGGTGAGCCGCAGGAGGGGCTGGGTTCCTCCTTCGGAGAGCGCCTCGGCCAGAATTCCGCGGAACTCCTGGAGGTCCATGTCGATTTCAGGGCTTTTCATGACTGTTAATCCGATGCTCGCTTACCAGAAGCTGTATTTGCGGATGGCGTTGGGGACCAGGTTGGTGACGGCGCTCTTGGCTCCGTCGACGATCTCGGCACCCTTGTCCTTGATGTCGTTGCCCCACTCCTTGGTGGCTTTCCAGGCCTCCTTGGCGCCGTCCTTGATGTCGTCGCCCCACTTGTCCCAGGCCCAACTGCCCAGGAAGTAGGCCCCGGCCACGCCAAGAGCGACCCAGCCTACGACGGGCACCGCGGCGGCCACGGCGGCGGACGCTCCCAGGGCCGTGGCCATGCCCGCGCCGCCCAACACGGCCACGGCGCCCGCGGCCTGGACGCCTCCCATGCCCCGGTCTGCCCAGCCCTGGGCGCCTTCGTGCGTGGGGAGGAACATCTCCTTGACGCCGCTCACGACGGCCAGTGGAAGAAAGACACGCGTGGCGAGGAAGCCGGTGCCGGGCGCCTTGGCGAAGAGCTTCGCGGCGTAGGGGATCTTGAGGCGCATGGCGGTGTTCCGGACTGCCTGCTGCCACTTCCAGGGCTCCTTGTACCAGTTGCGGATCTTCTGGTCCTTGAGGAGCTCCTGCAGGAGTTCGCCGCGCTTTGCGGCGGTGCGCGCAGCCGGTGAGCCGAAGTACTTGTTGAGTTCCCATACGGCGCGTGCGCCCGCCACGTTCTGCCCCTGGGCCCACCTCTGGTAGAGGTGCATCGAGGCTTCGATCGCCGTGGGGATCTTGAGTATCTTGAAGGGCGTCTTGATGTCCTTTAGGGTGCCCTCCTTGAACTCCTTCCACGTCTCCAGTGCGCCGGCGAGACCGGCGAAAGTGAGCACCGCCTCCGGGTCGTCCAGGGACAGCCCCAGCCGGCGACGGATGTCCTTGGCCTCGTCCTGCGCCCAGGATGCCTTCTTGGGGAAGTCGGAGACGCCTTCCGCCTTCGCGTCCCATTTTGCGAGAATGTTGCTGATCAAGCCGCCCTGGATGGAGAGTGTCCCTCCCAGTACGTCGACGGCGGCTGCCAGTTTCGGCGCCTGGACGTCGTTCATTCCCTTGAAGCCCACTGATCGATCCTTTTCTGGTTTGCTCTAGGGCGCGATGCGGTCCTGCCGAAGCGTGGTGACATGGCTCTTCGGAGCACGGGGTGGCCGGCCCGGGCTCATGCTGCCGCGTCGCCGGACTCGTCGTTCGCGGCGAGCATGGCGGCGACGGGCAAGGAGCGGCGCTTCACAGTGACCCCCGTGAGACAAAGATGCAGTCAAGAGCAATGACGGTATCCGTGGGGCGATCGGTTTCGCTACAGCGAAGTTCCTTGTAGGGCCGGGTGGATCTGGATGAATCAGGGCAAGTGGTGAGTGCGCGTGGTGCGATCGTGGGTAGGGCCACGGGGCGGGGCTCGTCGGCAGGGGGTGCGTCGCGGTGTCGCGGTCGCCGCATGGAGGTGCTGTGCCGCAGTGCGGTGCGGCTCTCTTTGCTTGCCTGCACAGTGCGATCCGGTCCGGCGGGAAGCGCGGAGCGCTGCTCATCGGCGCGGCCGGCGACGCGCGCGGCATGGGAGTACCTGTACGACATCGAGAGCTGGACGCGGGGCGAGGGCCGTGTCCTGCGCGAGTCGTATCTGATCCCGGCGAACTCGAAGTTGGTGGTGGGGAGCCGTGCGTCTGGACGTTCCCCGGTAAGTAGGGTTTCGGCGCCTTCCCGCCCTCAGCTCGGGAGCTTGGACGGAAGATCGCACTTCGCGTCCTTGTGGGCTTGGCGGGCGAAGTCTGTTGCCAGGTCGATTAGGGTCTGGCGTGCTTTTTCGTCCGAGGCTTCGAGGGGCTTCAGGGCGTCGGCGAGGACGGTCATGTTCCAGGGTTTCTTGCTGGCCTTCTCCTTGGCGTAGCAGGGGACCCAGATCGCGGCCACTTCCGAATTGGAGACGCCCTTGAGGCCGGCCTCGAAGTAGGTGTGCTTGCCCCCGGAGTTCGGCGGGATTTCTGTCCCCGCCCATCGCTGCCAAGGCCTCGCGGATCCCATCTCGGCTGTCAGGATGAGCAGGGATTCTTTGCCATCACCAGTTACGGTGCAGGTGCTCCTGAATCCCCAGTCCCGGTCCGGCCTCCAAGTCCCGTCGAAGCTGTACTTGGGAGCCTGAGGCAGCACAGAGTTGAAAATTTCAGCGGTCTTTTTCCTATCAGGCACGTGCATGCACACATCGTCGGCCTGAACGTGTCCACGCTCCTCGAAGGCTCCGAGCAGGTATGTGATTAGTAGAGCAAGAGCCCCAGACGCAATCAGGGCTCCGTAAATGACAGGTCTACGGGTGTAATATCGCTTAGTAGGGTTCGTCAAATTTCATCACCTATTCGCCGTTGGAGGGGTTATCGGTGGTCTTACTTTTCGCGATAAGTGCATCGGCGTCGTTGAATCCCTTGCTTGCCTGCTCGCCCGCTCTGGATTCGTCCCCTTCGTCGCCGGTGGCTGCTTTGACGGACTCCTGGGTGGTACGGATGGCCGATTCCTCGATCTGATCTGCGCGCTTTACGTTCTCATAGACCTGCTTCTTGCGGTCCTCGCCGTCGTCGTCAAAGCCGTCGAGGATGCCCGCGAAGATCTCTGCGGCAGCTGTTCCGGCCAAGCCGCCTGCGACGACACCGCCAGGGCCGGTGAATGATGCTGTTGCGAGGGTTGTTGCGCTGCCGACCAAGGAGCCTCCCCACGTGCTTGCGTGGGCTTTCCAGGCGTCGTCTTGTGCGGCCGCCTCAGCGCCGTTCTCGTCGGCCTGAAAAAGCAGACCTCCGGCGATTACGCCCTGTGCGATACCGGTGTCGTAGGCGATTTTCTGGATAACCTCGTCGACTGACAGGTCATATTCTGGATTTGGACGCCTCACCCAAGCCTCCATCAGCGCGGCAGCATAAGCGTGCTGAGAGATGTTGAGCCTGTCGTACCCCTCCTTGTTGCGGGATACTGTATGCATAAAGCGCATGGTGTCGTACTTGTTGATAGAAGTTGTGGCGCCTGGGGTCCGGAAGAGCTTGGCCCCGTTTTCCTCGTCGGGATCCAGCGATAGGTACAATTCGGGCATGTACTCGGCGGAGATGTTCGCGAAGCTGTCCGACAGGTACTCATGATTGCGTAGGCGGTCCTGGTCCTCGGATACCGATCTCACCAGGGATGAAAACAAGGCTGCCTGGGGCTTTGAGTGTTTTGCGTTTTCTGTTGTGGCCTCTTCGCCCGGGCGGTGGCCCGTCATTGCTGCTTCTAGTGCGTGGCCCAGGGAGTTGCGGCCTGTCACGCTTTCCTCGCCCGGTTTGCTGTCGTTCGGCCACTCGCGGGTCTCGAAGAGGTACTTGAAGTTCGATTCCGGCTTGCCTGCGTCGTTCTTCTGCTTCGCTGTGAAGAACACCGTTGCCGCGGCCGGGCTGTTCGACAGGGCCTTCATGTAACCCGTGAGAGGGTCGTTGCCCTTGTCGTTGCCCACGTGGTTGAGCCTGCCCGTGGCTCCCCAGCCGGGGCAGGGGCCGTCCGCCAGCCGCTTGTCTTCCTTGACCAGTGCTGTTCCGTAGTTTTCGAGGAACTTGTCGTCGTAGTCGCCGAAGCGCATGAGGTTGCTCATGACGAGGAAGCCCTTGGGGCCGCCGGAGCTGCCGTACGGGGGAGGGCCCGGTTCTGCGATCGGGTTGTCGCCGAGCGCGACCATGTCCTTCTTCCACCGCACCATCGCCGGCGCGTCGGAGTTGGTCGCCGCCGCCACGGTCAGGCTCAGGTTCTTCTGCACCTCGACGAGGGCGTCCGAGCTCTTGAAGTCCGAGGGGCGGCCGTATCCGGGAGCGCTGCCCAGGTTGCTCATCCCGTACCAGAGCCGCAGCGTCTTTTCCGCTCCCAGGGCCCCTACGACCTTCTCGGCGAAGGGGTACTGGTCGTGGTTGAGGGCGAAGAGGGTGTTCAGTTCGTCGAGTTCCTCCGGGGTGAGGTCCTCGGGGTCCTTCTTCGCGAGCTTCGTCGCTCGCTTGGCATCCTTGGCCGCTGCCGCGTTGGCGGCTCGGGTCACGTTTGCCTCGTTGATCTGCACCATGCCCTTGAAGGCGGAAAAGGGGCTGTTGTCCAGGTTCATGGACAGGTGGTAGCGCCTCTTCAGCATGGGCAGTTCGTCCCGGGCCCAGCTCGCCACGTGCAGGATGTCCTGGAACTCCTCGGCGCCCACGCCGTAGTAGGCGAGTTCCGTCTTGTAGTAGGACGCTCGGTCCTGGAGTTTTTCCTGGTCCCGTCGTACGGAGTCGATCGTGCCCTTGAGTGCGTCGGGGTCAATGCCCGAGAAGACACTCCCACCGCTTGAGCTGTCAGCCTTGTCCATGCCCACCATCCCCGTTCGCAGCGCACCCGCTACCGACCCTCAGCCGCATTCAGTACATTCGCCTGTTGCGGTTCATCGCGCCGGCTTCCTCGGGCGTGACCTTCTCTGGCATACGGTCGATCTCGCGCTGGATGTCCGTAAGCACCTTGTCGATACGGGCTCGTACGGTCCTGCGGTGGCCGACGACATCGCCGTGCCACTTGTCGGCCGTCTTGCCCACCCAGGACTTCGTTGAGTCCCGGCCGCCCTTGCCGATGTCCCTCGCCCCCCTCTTCAGGGCGTCGACCAGGTCGGACCGTTCCTTCTCAAGCTCCCGCTTCAATCGCTGCAGACGTTCCCGTTCCGGGTTGTCCTGCTTTGGCTTGGCGTCGTCCGCCGCCATTTCGCTCCCCCGTCAGTCAGCGGTTCACCGACTGGATTTCCTCCACCGTGATGTTCTGGGTGGCCTCGATCGTGCCGTCCGGCATGCCTATTGCTCCCGCCTGGCCCGTGCCCGTCCAGCTGATCTCCCAGGTGAGGGCTGCCTTGAGGGGGAGTGTGGCGCCGCCGGAGGAGCGGCGGTAGATGATCCCGCAGGGTGGTGTCTCCCCGGCCTTGCCCTTGGCGTAGGGCTCGCCGATCTTGCCGTTGACTATGGGGCAGCCGCCGTTTGCGGGGATCGTCGTCGCGTCCGCCGTGCCCGGGCTCAGCGTCAGGGATTTGGGTTTCGCTGTCGTGGTCGCGGTGATGGCGAACCCCGGCACGTTGATCGCCGCCGTTGCCTGGACCTCGTCGAACACGGCCTCGTCCAGCCACGCCCACGTCGGCAGGTTCACCTTGGTGATCGCCTCGGGCGCCAGTGTCACCTTGGTGCCGGGCAACTCCATGTGCTGGTACGCCAGTGCCGCCAGCATCTCCGGAGTGATGGCCTGCTCGTACCGCGCGGGCGGGGCCTCGCCGTTGTCGACCCAGAAGGGGAGTTCGCTGCACGACGTGCGCTTGAGGTAGTCCGGCTCGTTCGGGTTCTCGACGCCGGCCCAGAACATCCCCTCGCCGTCCTTGTCGACGTTGTAGTCCTTGTAGCCGGGGGTGTCGGTCCAGCCGTAGTCGTCCTCGTAGTGGCGCTGCGTCTCGCTCAGTGCCGCACCGGCGTGGCCGGTCATGCCGGGCTTGCCCATCTGGGACTTCAGGCTCTCGGACATCTTCTTCTTGAAGTCCTTGGCGCCCATGTAGGGGGCGTACCAGCAGGACGGCGGCGTCCAGTTGACGTCCGCGGACGATACGTTGCCGGCGCCGCCGCTCTTGGCCACGGCTCCGGAGTACTGGACGCTGGCGGCGGCGTAGATGCCGCTGCCGTTGCTGTCGCTGCCGCCCGTTTCTGTCTGGGAGCCACCCTTGTCGTAGTCCACCGGATCGGCCGCCGCGTCTGGCGCTGTGAGGGACAGGAGGCTGAGTACGAGCGTCAGCGCGGCAGTGCTGCCCAGAGCAGTACGTCGTGTTGAGATCACTGGCACTTCGCCGCCTTCGTCTCGACGAACACCTTGGACGCCTGCCACAGGCCGTCGCTCGTGGGGTACTTGACCATGATGATCTTGTAGTAGCCGAAGTCCTTGGGGCTGGCTTCGGTCTTCAGGACCTTCCCGGTCTTGACCTCTTTGCCGTAGAACTTGCTGGCATCCGAGCAGAACGCGACCTCTACCGAGTTGCCGTTCGCGGTCGAGCGAGTGGTGACGTCGAAGTGACGGCGAGTGCCGGTGCCGGTCCAGCCGCCCTTGATCCACTCGCCGATCTGCACCTGCGCGTAGTGCAGCCCGTCGCCCGTGGAGTACGCGGTCACGGCCGCGTCCTCCGCCGTGCGCTTGTCCACCCCCCGGTAGATGGCGCGGAGATAGTTCGCGGCATCATCCATCGCCGCCGCCTCGTTCTTCGCCTTCGGCTTGTCCCAGTCGAAGACCAGGTTCATGTCCTTGGGCAGGGATACGTCCACACCGTCCGGCTTGTCCGACGCCGCGCCCGCCGGCTCCGCCGATTTCGTCGGCTTCTTCGAGCCCTGGTCGGCGCCCGCGATCTTGTCGTTGTCGCTGGACTTGTCGTCCTCGCCCCCGCCGCACGCCGTCAGTAGGAGAGCTGCGGTCGCGGCGAGCGCGGCAGCAACGGGCAAAGATCGGCGCTTCACAGTGAACCCCCGTGAGATTTAGATGCATTCAAGAGCCACGACGGTATCCGTGGGGCGAACGCTTTCGCTACCGCGAACTTCCTTGTACGGCCGGTCGGACCTGGAGGAATCGGGGCAAGCCGATTGGCGTAAGTGACCCGATCGTGTCTGAGTGCACAGCGGACCCGGACACACCCCCGGATATGGCCTCCACCTGTGGCTCGGGCCCCGGGCAGCGGCATGCGTCCGGGGCCCGAGGCGTCTCAGTTCTGCTGGGCCGCCGCCGCGCCGCGCTCCGGCGTTCGGCAGCGCGGGCATCTGCAGGGTGGGTACGCCGACGTCTGCGGCAGTGGTGGCGGTAGCGGGCCCGCCCCTCCGGCGGTCCGGATCTCGACCCTGCTTCGCTCCCCGGTCACGGTGCCCTGCGCGTCGACCGTGTAGACCCGCAGGGTGAGGCGGGTGCCCTGGCGGCGGGGCCCGGCGAGTTCCAGTACGTCCGTCATCGGCGGGTACTGGTCCGCGCACTCCGGGCACGCGTAGACGTTGAAGCCGGGGCCCGTCGCCGCGTGTACCTCGTGGACCAGTACCGGCTGGGCCGTCACCCGGTGGCAGCGGGCGCACATCCGCACCGCGGGGCGCGTCATCGGGCGGCCACCGGGACGCCGTGGATACGGTCCGGGCCGACGTCGATGCCCACCGTCGCGAGGTAGAGGGCGCGACGGCGTTCGCGTTGGCGGCGGTGGTCTGCTGTGCGGTCACCTCGGATGGAGCTGAAGCGGGGTGGTGGGACCGGGACGAACCGGAGGGGCGGGAGTGCTCCCAGTCGGTGACGGCCGCGCGGGCGCGGGGTGCACAGGTCCAGCACCCTGGCGAGGAGGCGGAGAGTAAGGTCCAGCACGTTGACGCTCCTAGTAAGCGTTGGCCATGCCCCGGGACGGGTCGCGCCGTCGCCGGGGTATTTCGTGCCGTGAGCCTACATTGCTGCGCATGTCAGTGCATAGCAGTCTGCAGCTCTATGACCATCACTGCAGCTCAGTGCTGTTTTACGGTGGTAGGCATGGCAGGAGAAGCAGACGATTCACCGATTGACCCCAACAAGATCGCGTACGTCTATATGCAGGTGGCGGACCACATCGCCGCCCAGATCGCGTCCGGCGAGTTGCAGCCGGGAGCGCGGCTGGCCGGAGAGCGTGACCTCGGTACGGAGTACGGAGTCGCCTACCTGACCGCCCGTCGAGCGGTCCGCGAACTCCGCGACCGCGGCCTCGTCATCACCCTCCCCGCCAAGGGCACCTTCGTCGCCTACCCCGAGACGACAGGCGACGGCCAGGAGCAGTAGCAGGAGCAGTAGAGGGGGTCGCAGGACCCCGCAGGCGTTCGCGTTCACCACGCGTGGGCACAAAACAGGCATGCCATGCTGCCTCGCCGCCCCGCACGCCCTCCTCCGAGCCCTCCACTCCGCAGCCCGTCGCGGTACGGCGCAGGCGCGCCACCCTCACGCCCCCGACCCCGTAAATCTGGAACTGGTGACCCTCACCGAGGACCTGGCCGTCATCACCTGGCACACCGGTGTGGAATCGGAGGGCGAGGTCGTCTACGGCACCCATCCCGCCCATCTGAACCGGACCGCCTCCGAGGGCCGAGACACCGCTCACCACTACGTGGAGCTGACGGACCTCGAACCCGGTCAGACGTACTACTACCAGGCCCGTTCCCGCGGCTCCGCGGCCACACCCACCCCACTGCACCTGGTGAGCGGCAACGCCGTCGGCACCTCCCTCCACGGCTTCGGCACCCGCGCGGGCCCGTACTCCTTCACCACGCCCCAACCCCCGCCCGGCCGCCACCTGTTGTCGATCGCTCTCTGTAACGACCTCCACCTCGGTGAGACCACCGCCGGGCTGGTGACAGGCGTGCCGTTGATGCGCGGGATCTCGCAACGGCTCGGCCTCGGCCCGTATCCGGAGATCATGGGCCGGGCGCTGGTGGAGGAGGCGCACCGGCGCGGCGCCCGCCACCTGCTGGCCGCGGGGGACATATCCGCCGGCGGGGCACCGCGGGACCTCTCGGAGGCAAGACGCCTGCTGGACGGTTTCGGTACGCACGGGCAGGACTACTTCGTCGTACGCGGAAACCACGACCGGTGCGGTCGTCAGGGTGTGCAAGAAGGGCGCGGGGACAACTTCCTGGACGCCTTCCCCGCCGACGGCGGACCCGACGGGGAGGCCGCGTACTTCTCCCGCGACCTCGGCGGTCTGCGCATCCTCGGAGTCGACACGTACGAGAAGAGAGGGAACGGGGCCGGGCCCGGTGGGCTCTCCGACGAGCAACTCGCCTGGTTCCGGGCCGATGTGCGGGCGCACAAGGACCAGCCCACGGTGGTCTTCGGGCACCACCCGCTGACCGTACGCAACTCGCCGTTCCCCGTGACCAGCGGCCAACGCCTGAACCGCCGCCAGGCCCGCGCGATCCTCGACACGTACGCCGCCGCCCCCGGCGTCTTCCTCCACCACGCGGGCCACACCCACCGCAACAAGCGCACGGTCCTCCCGCAGGCACGGCACGTCACCTTGCAGGAGGTGGGCGCCGTGAAGGAGTACCCCGGTGGTTTCTGCCTGCTGCGGATACACACGGGCGGCTACGCCCTCAACTACTACAAGGCGAGCAGCGGCCCGGCGCGGGAGTGGAGCGAGCGGAGCAGGCGGGTCGCGGCGGGCCTGTGGCCGCAGTACGCACTCGGCCGCTCGGTCCACGACCGCAACAGCGTCGTCGTACGCGATCTCTCGGGCATCACGCCGACGGTGACACGGCGGCCCGCCCTGCGCGGCGCCGCCTGAAGCGGCTCACACGGGGCATGCGGCACGGGGCACAGGGCACGCGGCCCGTCAGGTCAGCCCAGCTTCGCGTTCTGCGTCTCCATCACCTTCGCCGCGAGCTTCGTGTCGCTCGGCCGGCCCTCCGCGATCGCCCTGCCGTTCACCGCGAAGTAGACGGCGACGACGTCGCCGTCGCGTACGGCGGCCGAGTGCATCGTGTGCGTGGTGCCCTGGACGGTCATCGTCGACTTGAAGGCGAGGGACTCGTCGCCCGCCTCGCCCGCCTTGTCCGTCTGCTCGGCGGCGACCGAGTCGTACGGGCTGCTGTTGCCCTTCGCCTCGGCGGTGAACCCGGCGCCGCAGGAGGACACCGCCTCGGACAGGTCCGCCATGGCCGACTCCGCCCCGCCGTCCGCGTAGGCGTTGAGCGTGACGTAGGTGACGTCGCCGCTGAGACCCTCCTTCGACACGGTTCGTGTGACGTCGGCCGTCGTCCCGCCCAGCGGGAGTTGGTTCAGCGCGTACGCCAGCGGGGCGCATGCCTTCTTGTCCACGGTCACCTCTTCCTGCGACTTGGCGAAGGCGTACTCGGTGGAGAGTTTCCCGACCTCGTCGCCGCCCCCGGCCTCCGACGTGGTGATCATGAGCTTCGACAGACGCTCCGCCGGGGTCGTCTTCTCGGCCTTGGACGCCGTGGCGCCGGCCCCGGGCCTGTCAGTGGCGTCCGTCTCCGAGTCGCCGCTCCCGCAGGCGGTCAGCCCGGTGAGCAGTACGGCGACGGAGAATGCGGACGCGGCCAGAGCGGCGGTTCGCTTCATGGGGGACTGGCTCCTTTTGTTTTTGGTTTACGGCGGGTTCTGGTGGGTGGTGGCGAGGGCTTGTACGTACTCCGGCTCCGGCGTCGATATTCCGGAGGCGTTGCCGTTCGTGGCCCTGCGGGCTCCTCGCCGTGCAGGCTTCACCTCTTCGGGTGTCTCGCCGACAGGCGTCACCTTCGCCCCCGTCACCGCACATCAACTCCCCGTCACCGACAGCCACCCGCCGTCCCCCTGTGGCCGAAGATCATCGCACGCTCCCGCATGCCTCTCGTGAGCGTGTCGTGCAGGGATGATGGACGCAGCGTGACCAACATCCGGCCGGGCGGCGGCAGATGATTCGCTGGTGCACAGTGGGGACCCCGGCCGGAACCCCGTGTGCGGCCCCTTCTTCAGCAGGGAACCGAACGCCCCTCGTTGCGCGTGGACAACGTCGTGGCGTGTGGGGTTCGCGGTCGCGGTCGCGCCTTGAGGGGCTTATGTGCTGCTGATACGGTGCGGTGGCTTGACACTCGTTCCGGCCAGGGCTATTTCGCAGTCTTTCGGGGGCTATTCGGCCGGGTCGGGCGGTACGCCCGGTGAGGGCCCAGTGCTCGAAATGCGTCAAGTGTGCCAAGTGTCCTGAATGACGAAGACCTTCTTGGGTGAAGACCTTCTTGGGTTACGGGGAGCGGTTGCGTGAAGATCCAAGAGCGTACGGGGGCGGGCAGCAACCGTTCCTCCGCGCCGGTTCAGCCGACGATGGGGGAGCGCCTTCCCTCGCCGCCTCGCGAGCGCAAACCGGCACTGGCCGCGCTCGCGGTGCTGCTGATCCTCGTGGGTGCGCTCGGGGCGACCATGCTCGTGCTGCGCGCCGGGGACCGCATCGAGGTCGTCAAGGTGACGGCCGACATCCAGGCCGGTGAGTCCGTCGGCGGCAAGGTGGAGTCGGTGCTGGTGGCCGACGACGCCGGGGTCAACTACATCAAGTGGACCCAGCTCAAGACCCTCAGGGGACTCAAGGCCAAGTCCACGATCTACGCGGGCACCCTCGTCATCGGCCAGATGTTCGGCACCGAGGCGAGCGTCCCGGCCGGCAAGGCCGTCGTCGGCCTCTCCCTCAAGGAGGGCCAGTACCCGCAGGGCATCGCGCCGGGCGACCTCGTGGCCGCCTACCAGGTCGGCAACACCGGCTCCTCGAACTCGAACTCCAACTCCAACTCCGACGCGGACTCGGACGACGCGACGGGCTCCGGTTCCACCGGCTCCGGCGACACCCCGATCGTCGACAACGCCCGCGTCACCAAAGTGCCGGACGGCAGCGACAGCACCATCAGCAGCACCAACCAGCGCGTCACCGTGACCGTCGACGAGAGCGATGCCGCCGCGCTGACCCGCGCCGCCGCGGCGAACCAGGTCGCCCTCGTCAAGGTCCCCGGCAACTAGCGGCAGAGAGTCACACACACCATGGCCCTCATCGCCCTCGCCGCGGACAAAGGCTCCCCCGGCGTCACCACGACGGCCGTCGCCCTCGCGGCGGTCTGGCCGCGCCGCGTGCTGCTCGCCGAGACCGACCCGGCCGGCGGCGACCTCGTGTACCGCAGCGCCGCCGCGCACGGCGGACCGCTGAACCCCAACACCGGCATGCTCTCCATAGCCGCCACGGCCCGCCGCGGCCTCGTACCGGACCAGATCTGGGACCACGTACAGCCGTTGAGCGGTGGGCTCGACGTGCTCGTCGGGCTCGCGCACGCCGAGCAGGCGGCCGGGCTCGCCGGGCTGTGGCCCACCCTCGGCCGTGCCTTCGCGCAGCTCGCCGACTCCGAGCACGCGCCCGCCGACGTCATAGCGGACTGCGGACGGATCAGCGGGGACTCCCCGGCCGTGGAGATGTTCTCGCAGGCCGCGCTCGTCCTGCTGGTGTCGCGAACCGAGCCGGAGGCCATCGCGCGGGTGCGCGACCGGGCCGCCGCGCTCACCGCCAAGCTGCACGGCGGACCGCGGGGCGCGGCGGCGCTCGGCACGCCCCTCATCGGCGTCGTGCTGATCACCGACCCGGGCGACTCCGCCAAGATCGTCCACCAGGTCGACGACATGCTGATGGCCGCGCAGACCGGCGCCCGCGTCGTCGGCACGATCGCCGAAGACCCCACCGGCGCCGACCAGTTGGCCGGCCGCAAGCGCGGACGGCTCGACAAGTCGCTGCTCATCCGCTCGGCACGCAAGGTGACCTCGGACCTCTACCAGCAGTTCGGCGCGGCCTGGTCCGTACCGACGGCCGGCGGTCCGGGCGGTCCCGGTGGCCCGGGCGGCCGGCCGACCGCCGGAGCCGGCCGATGACCGTGGCCGGCACGCAGAGGGCGACGGAGGCGGGCCGATGACCGCTGTCGACCACCAGCTCGTCAAGCGGTTCCGGCAGGACGCCGGTGACCGTATCGCCGAGCAGCGCCGCCTCGACCAGGTCTCCGGCGTCACGCCGATGTCCAACGAGGACGAGCGGCAGTACGCCCGCGCGGTCATCGCCCAGATCCTGGAGGACTACGCCCGCACGGAGATCAACTCCGGGCGCACGCCCCTGGACGCCGAGACCGAGGAGCAGTACGCCGCCGCCGTGCACGCGGCGCTCTTCGGCGTCGGGCGCCTGCAGCCGCTGCTGGACAACCCCGAGGTCGAGAACATCGACATCAACGGGTACGACCAGGTCTTCGTCGGCTACGCGAACGGCGAGGAGGTCAGGGCCGATCCGGTCGCCGAGACCGACGAGGAGCTGATCGAGCTGATCCAGATCCTCGGCGCGTACTCGGGTCTGTCCTCCCGGCCCTTCGACTCCGCGAACCCGCAGCTCGACCTGCGGCTGCCGGACGGTTCGCGACTGTCCGCCGTCATGGACGTGACCCGCAGACCCGCGCTGTCCATCCGTCGCGCCCGCATGGGCAAGGTCTTCATGTCGGACCTCGTCGGCAACGGCACGCTCACCCCCGAGGTCGGTCACTTCCTCGCCTGCGCGGTCCGGGCCCGTAAGAACATCATGATCGCGGGCGCCACCAACGCCGGAAAGACGACGCTCCTGCGCGCGCTCGCCAACGAGATCCCGCCGCAGGAACGCCTCATCACCGTCGAGCGCGCCCTGGAGCTGGGCCTCGACACCTTCGCCGATCTGCACCCGAACGTCGTGGCGTTCGAGGAGCGGCTGCCGAACTCCGAGGGCCAGGGCATGATCTCGATGGCCGAACTGGTCCGGCGGTCGCTGCGTATGAACCCCTCGCGCGTCATCGTCGGTGAGGTCCTCGGCGACGAGATCGTGACCATGCTGAACGCGATGTCGCAGGGCAACGACGGCTCGCTGTCCACGATCCACGCCAACAGCTCCCACGAGGTGTTCAACCGCATCTCCACCTACGCGCTCCAGGCCACCGAACGTCTGCCCATCGAGGCCAGCCAGATGCTCGTCGCGGGCGCGGTGAACTTCGTCGTCTTCGTCCAGCGGCGCAACAACTTCGAGTCGGGCGGCCGGCTCCAGCGTGTGGTCACCTCGATCCGCGAGGTCAACGGCGTCGACGGACGCGTCCTGTCCAGCGAGGTGTTCGCGGAGACACCGGACGGCCGGGTCCTGCCGCACGCGCCCCTGTCCTGCCTCGAAGACCTGATCCAGTACGGCTATCGCCTGCCCGGCGGGAACTGGGGGTGACTCGATCATGCAAGAACCGACCATGACCACGGGACGGCCGAGCATGACGCCGGCCGCTCTCGACTCGCTCGGCTCCATGGGCGGGCTGTTCTCCACGACGGTCCTGTACGCCCTCGCGTGCGGTGTCGCGGTGGGCGGCGGCCTCGCCCTGCTCACCGTCGCGGTCCGCGGCCTGCCAGCCAAGCCCGAGCACGAGAAGCAGAAGGCGAGCGAACGGGCCGCGGAGCTCGTACGGTTCGCCGGCCGGCGCGGTTCGATCGCCGCCATCGCCGGCATCGTCGTCCTGCTGCTCACCCGGTGGGCCGTCGCCGGTATCGCGACCGCCGTCCTCGTCTTCTTCTGGGACAAGCTCTTCGGCGGCGCCTCCGAGGAGAAGGCCGCCATGAAGCGCGTGGAGGCCCTCGCCTCCTGGACCGAGTCGCTGCGCGACACCATCGCGGGCGCGGTCGGCCTCGAACAGGCCATCCCCGCCTCCGCCCGCGCCTCGGCACCGGTCCTGCGTCCGCACCTCGACGCCCTCGTGGACCGACTGCGCTCCCGTACGCCGCTGCCCGAGGCCCTGCAGCAGCTCGCCGACGAGATCGACGACGCGTCAGCCGACATCATCGTGGCCGCGCTGATCCTCAACGCGCGCCTGCGCGGCCCGGGTCTGCGCCAGGTGCTTGGCGCGCTCGCCAAGTCGGCGCGCGAAGAGGTCGACATGCGCCAGCGCGTGATGGCCCAGCGCGCCTCGACCCGCCGCTCGGTGCAGATCGTCGTGGCCGTGTCGATCGCCTTCGTGCTCGGCCTGTCCATCTTCAACCGCGAGTTCGTCGAGCCGTACGGGACGGCCGTCGGCCAGCTCGTACTCGCGTGTGTCTGCGGTCTGTTCGCCCTCGGCTTCTGGTGGCTGCGCAAGCTGTCGACCATCGAGACGCCGGAGCGGTTCCTGGTGCGGGACGAGTCGGCGGTCCAGTTCGTCCGCCCCCGGACGCAGCCGGGCTCGCAGACGCCGCCCCAGCAGCAGACGCCGTCCCAGCAGCAGTCGCTGCCGCTGTCGTCGCCGGAGGAGGGGGTACGCCGATGAGCTCGACCCTGACCCTGCCCGTCCTGGTCGGTGCCGTCCTGGGCCTGGGCATCTACGTCCTGGTCCGCGCGCTGATGCCGGCCAAGCGCAGCGCGGTCGCCCAGGTCGCCCGCATCGACGCGATGAGGGCGCGGGGAGCGGCGTACGAGTCCGCGCACCGCACCTCCGACGCCGACGGCGGACGGCTCGGCAGCGTACGCGCCCGGGTCGGGCAGCGCGTCGCCCAGCTGTACATCCAGCAGGGCTGGGAACTGCGCTCGCTGCGGGCCGACCTGGCGGTGCTCGACCGGCGCTGGGAGAACTTCCTCGCGACGAAGGTGCTGCTGGGGGCCGCGGGACTGTTCTTCGGGCCGCTCATGTTCGCGGTGGTCTGGACGCTCGGCTTCAGCCGCAGCCCCGCCATCCCGGTCTGGCTGGCCCTGGTCTTCGCGCTCGTCTTCTTCTTCCTGCCGGACCTCGAAGTGCGGCGGGACGCGGCCGAGAAGCGGCGTGACCTGCGGCGCGTGATCGGCGCGTACCTCGACCTGGTGTCGATGAGCCTGGCGGGCGGCCGCGGTCTCCCCGAGGCGCTGATGGCGGCGGCCGAGGTCTCCGACGGCTGGGCCACGCAGCGCATCCGCAACGCGCTCGCGGACGCCCGCATCACCGGCATCAGCCAGTGGCAGGCCCTCGGCTCGCTGGGGGAGGAGATCGGGGTCGAGGAGCTGAAGGACCTGTCGGCCTCGTTGGCGCTGGTCGCGGACGACGGCGCGAAGGTGCGCGAGTCGCTCGCCTCGCGCGCCGAGACCATGCGGCACCGCGAACTCGCCGAGATCGAGGGCAGCGCGGGGGAGAAGTCGCAGTCGATGCTCGTGGCGCAGCTGCTGCTCTGCGCCGGTTTCCTGGTCTTCCTGATCTTCCCGGCGGCGATGCGCGTGTTCCAGGTCTGAGCCCGGCAACCACCAAACTCCTGCACCGACCCGAACTGTCTTGAGAGGACAACTCACCATGAACGGACGGAACTACAGCACCGGGATCCCGGGGGTGGACTTCCTGATCACCTTCCTCCAGGGCCGGGTGCAGCGCGCCCGCTCCGGCGAACTCGACCGCGGTGCGTCCGCGGTGGAGTGGGTCATCATCTCGGCGGTCGTCGTGGCGATCGTCGGCGTGGTCGCCGCGATCATCAACGCCGCGCTCAGCGACGGTGCCAACAAGGTCGGCGACTGCATCAAGGGCGCGGACGCGGGCAGCACCTGCTGATCCCGCCGGTTCCGCGGCTTCCGCAGCCGATTTCTCTCTCACGTACACGGGGTTGCTGGTGAGCGCACGACGCCTGGTCCGCCGGGTCCGCCGCCGGGTGGAGGCCGCCTCCGCCCGCGGCGACTCCGGCATGACCGCGATCGAGTTCGTGCTGCTCACGCCGGTCCTCTTCTTCATGATCTTCGCGACGGTGCAGTTCGCGCTGTACTTCTTCGCCGACCACGTGGCCCAGGCGGCGGCCCAGGCCGGTGCGCGCAAGGCCCGCGCCACGGCCGACGAGTCCCCGGGCGCGTGGCGCGGCGAGGCGCGGGACGTCGTGGACAGCTACATCGCGCAGCTGGGACCGCAGTTGGTGCTCGGCCCCGACGTGAACCTGCTCCAGCCGGACCCGGACACGGTCGGGGTGGAGATCACGGCGAAGGTGCCGTCGGTCTTCCCGGGGATGGATCTGACCGTGCACGCGCAGTCGGTGGGGCCGGTGGAGCGGTTCGTCGAGGATGACGGGAACTAGATGCGTCAGATGCGCCCACTTGTGAAGCTTGTGAGGCTTGTGGGGCGACCGCTTTCGCGCGGCGCCGGCCTCGGTGACCGGGGGCTGTCCACCGTGGAGGTGGTGATCCTCGCCCCGGTGATGATCCTCTTCATCCTGGTGCTGGTGGCCTTCGGGCAACTGGTCGACGGACGAGGAGCGCTCGACGGGGCCGCCCGGGACGCGGCCCGCTCCGGTTCGCTGCAACGGGACGAGGGTTCGGCGATGGCTCAGGCGCAGAAGGCCGCGGACGCCGACCTGGCGGACGTCTGCTCCGGTCCGGTGTCGGTGAACAAGACCAGCGCCGGTTTCGAGGACGCGGACCTCTTCACCGTGGAGGTCAGCTGCGAGGTGCGGGGCCTGGCGATGCTGGGTCTGGACGTACCGACCCGTCTTGAGGCGTCGTTCACCTCGCCGCTCGACCCCTTCAAGAGGAAGGCGTGATGGGGCGCGTGAAGGACTCCTTGGGTGCTTGGGCGGCGGCCCGCCGCGAGCGGCTCGACGACCGGGGGTCGGGCGCCGGCGCGGTGATCATCTTCGCGCTCGTGTTCCTGTCCCTGTCGGCCTTCGTCATCGACGGCGGCCTGTCCATCTCCAAGCGCGAACGGGCCGCCGACATCGCGGAACAGGCCGCCCGTTACGCGGCCCAGGACGTCGACCTCGACGCGCTGTACGAGAACGAGGGCGGCGGCGCCCCGATCCTCTTCGAGAACTGCGGCGCCCGCGTGAAGGCCTTCGCCCGTGAGATGGGCATGACCGGCGCCGACACAGCCGCCACGAACTGCGTCGCCGCGAACGCCGACCAGGTCGAGGTGGAGGTCCAGCTCACCTACTCACCGGTCTTCACAGGAATGTTCTACGGCGGCGACGTGACGGTACGGGGACGGGCTGTGGCGGAGAACGAGGTGGGATGAGCGACGCGGTCCCCCGGCGGGCTGAAACGTGACGACTGGGCTATGAGGGGGCAGGAGAACCGATGCGTGGGATGCGACGGGTGGCGCTGTACGTGGCGTTGCCGTTGGTGCTCGCCTGCGTGGCGGGCTTCGCGTGGTACCGCCTGAGTGACACCGCCCGGGGGTGGCGGTACGAGGACAAACTCGCCGGTTACTGCAAGGGGTTGATCCCGTACGACGAGTCGGCGGTGTTCACGGACTTGGACACGGCGGATCTGGACTTCACCGACCAGCGTTTCGGCGCCGGACTCGACTACGACATGTGCCGTGTCGGGAACATCAACCTCTTCCTCGGCCGGATCCCGGGCCAGGCGCTCGGTGCCAGCGAGAACGGCGAGAGCATGTTCACCGCGATCCAGCTGCGGGAGTGGGAGGTGCCACCCACTCCCCTCGGCGGTGGCTGGCACGGTTTCACAGGTCGGGGCGTCATCTCCGTGGTGCTCCCCTGCCGCAACAAAGACGTCTCCGTGGCCGTCTCCGCGCAGGAGCTCACCTCCGATGCCCCGTCTCCGGAAAGAGCCCGGAAGATTGCCGAACTGGCTACCACCATCGCGGTGAACGCAGCCCGCCGGTGGTCCTGTGAAGCGGACCCCGGCGGTCGGATCCCGGATCTTCCGGCGGCGCCCAAGCCGTCGCGATCAGGCGTCGCGGAGGGAACCTGCCAGGGTGTGCCGCTGCGTGGGCATGCCGGCCTCGTCCGGCCGATCATGGAGACGGAGACGTCCGGTACCGCCCCGATGGAAGGCTGCCTGCTGGGCGCGAGCGAGGCGCCGGACGGGGTGGGAGGTGAGGCCCGCTACAGGCTCTATGGCTCGTTCGGTCCGTTCGCCCAGAGGCTTCGTTCGGCATCGGATGAGGAAAAATACGGTCAGCAGTACAACCGCACGGCGGGAAGCGATTCCTACGGCGTGTGGGCGAGTGCCAAGTGCCCTGGGTTCAGTGCTCGGGCGCTGTTCACGCTCGACTCCGACGTGAGGAATTCCCTCGACACCGCGGCGCAGCGGGACTTGGCCGAGAACCTTCTCACCGGTTTCGCCCAGGCTTCAGCAAAACGCCACCATTGCACGGACCTGCGGCTTCCCGGCTGACGCGCATCTTTCGGGCGCGTCAGCGGTTGACCGACTGGATTTCCTGGACGTTCATGGGCCGGGTGGTCTCGAAGGTGCCGTTCGGGAGGGTGCCGCCCGCGCCGCCGGTGCCTTCCCAGGTGATCCGCCAGGTGACGGAGGCCTTCAGCTCGTACGGGTCGCCGCCTGTGGCCCGCCGGTAGGAGATGCCGCACGGCGGTGTCGTACCGGCGTCACCCGTCCGGTACGGGGTGCCGATCGAGCCGTCCTCGTTGATCCCGCAGTCGCCGGAGGCGGGGAAGGTGTCCGCGTCCGCCGTGCCCGGCTCCAGGTGCAGCGCGACCGGCTTCGCCGTCGTCCGTGCCCACAGGTTCGTGTTCGGCAGTTCGGCGCGGACCTCGACCTCCTGGAACGTGCCCTTGTCCAGCCACACCCAGGTCGGCGCGTTCACCGTCGACCTGGCTGCCGGCTTCAGCTCGATCTCGGTACCGGGGACCTCGACCTTGTCGTACGCGTACTCGGCGAGGGTCTTGGCGGTGGGGGCGTTCGGGACGGCGGGGATGTCGCCGGCGTTCTGCCAGAACATGACGCGTTCGCAGTCCCACGAGGCCGGGTGGGCGGGGTCGGGGGCCACACCCCGCCAGAAGTACCCGTCCTTGCCGGTGTTGTAGTCCTCGTAACCCTTGACGGTGTCGAGGGAGCCGTCCTTGAAGTTGTAGGCGTCCTTGCCGTCCCGGTAGTGGTCCGTCCACAGCTTCTCGCCGCCCCAGGACGTGTGCGGGCTGACGTGTCCCAGGCCGTTCGTCTCCGCGAGCGCCTTGAGCTGGGCCGAGGTGAGGACGGGTTCGTACCAGCAGGGCGGTGGCGTCCAGTTCACGTCCGTCGACGAGAGGCTGCCGCGCTTGCCGCCGGTGGGGCCGCTGACCTGGGTGACCTTGATGCGGGAGACGGTGGCGGACACGTCATGGCCGTGAGCGTCGCCGGAAGCACCGGGTGCCGGGGTGGTCGCCCTGTCCCCGTCCAGGTCGGCGTAGGCGTTGCCGCCGCTCCACAGCACGGCGGCGGCGGTCGCACCCGCGATCAGGAGCCGCGAGGAGGCCGGAATCCTCATACCCGGCATTCCTTCGCCTTGCTGACGACCTCGGAGACCTGCGCTTTCCAGACCTGGGAGGAGCCCGACGGCGGCAGCATGAGCAGCCGGAACTTCAAATAGCTGCTCAGGCTTTCCTCGGTGCGGTTGATCTCCCCGGACTCGATGTCCTTGCTGAAGATCTTCGACTGGTCGCTGCAGAAGGTGACGAGGGTGCGTTTGCCATCGCTCAGTGTGGTGACGTCCTCGTCGTAGTACATCTCGGTTCCGGAGGGAGTCCAGCCTCCCTTCACGGCTGCCTCGATCTGCGACTTGACGTACTGCGTGGCCTGGCCGCCCGAGTAGTACCGGTAGGCCGGGTCGTCCGGGTCCTGCGCGACGATGCCGTGGTACATCGCCCGGAGGTAGTTCTTCGCGTCGGCGAGTGCGGCCTCGTGCTTCGCGTCGGAGGGCTTGTCGAAGTCGAAGACGAGGTCGACGTCCTTCGGCAGGCTGAGGTCGGGACCGTCGCCGTCCGCCGAAGTGGAGGCGGTGGCCGACGGGCTGACGTTCGCCCCCGTGTCCGCCCCCTTGATGTCGTCCGACGGCTTGTCGTTGTTTCCTGTGCACGCGGTGAGCAGGAGTGCCGCCGTGGCGGCGAGCGCGGCGGTGGTCACGGTGTGGCGGGCCACGGTTGTACTCCCCCTGTTTAAGGCGTGTGCGCATGTGTGCTCGTGTGCAGCAGGGAACGAAGCTATCAGGGGGGCGTAGAGGCCCTCGGGTCAGCGCTGGGGGATTGTGTGGGGATCGTGAGGGCCGGGCCCATGGCAGTTGCGAAGCCGTACCGATTCGGGCGGCGGCGGGCAGGCGGTTGACCGGGCGAATCGGGCTTACGCCGCAGATGTCGATGAACCCGGCGCGGCGAAGGCACGCACGCTCTCCCCACCCTTCGACAGGCTCAATACGATCTAAGTAGGCTCAGCACACCCCTGTTCTCCCTCCCTTCCCACACGACATCAGGACACCCGCCATGGCGCGACGTACCACTTCCAACTCGCCGGGAAGCTCGCCGGGCTCGGCGGGCTCGCCGGGTCCGAGGAATCGGACGCCGCAGCCCCTGCCCCGGCGCCGCCGCACGGTGGGGGACTTCGTCAAGGCGTTCCTCGCCTTCGTCGCCCTGCTCGTGCTGCTCGTCGGCGTGCCCGGCGCGCTCGCCGTCCAGATCGGCTGGCCGCTGCCCTCCGGCGCGCCGACGACGGAGTGGCTGCAGCAGGAGATCACCGTCGACACGTTCATCAACGTGCTGACCGTGGTCGTCTGGCTGGCCTGGGCCCAGTTCACCGCGTGTGTGCTCGTCGAGATGAAGGCCGCGCTGTCCGGTGTCGGACTGCCCAACCGGGTGCCCGGGGCCGGCCCGAGCCAGCTGCTCGCACGGCAGCTCGTCGCCGCGCTGCTGCTGGTCGGCGCCGCCGCGGCGAGCTTCACGCCGGGTCTGTCGCAGCTGGGCCAGCAGTTGGAGGGGAACCAGCGGCCCGCCGTCGCCGCGGCGGCGCAGCAGACCCCGGGCGGGCTGCTGGCACAGCAGCAGGCGCAGACCGCCGCGAGCGCCGCCGCACTGGCCGAGCAGGCCGCCGAAGCCGCCGCGCACGCGGAGGGCGGGGGCGCCCACGCGTCCGAGGACGCCACGAAGTTCTACCGGATCCAGCCGCCCGAGGGCCGCCATCACGACTCCCTCTGGGAGGTCGCCGAGCGCCACCTCGGAGACGGACGCCGGTACAAGGAGATCTACCAGCTCAACAAGGACCGCGCGCAGCCCGACGGTTCGAAACTCTCCGAGGCCAGCCTCATCCGGCCCGGCTGGATCATGGAGATGCCCGGCGACGCCCGCGGCGGCGAACTGGTCGAGATGCCCGACGAGGCCCCGAAGGTCTCGCCGGACGTCCAGCGGCAGATCTCCGACTACGCCAGGACCGGCGGCGCGCAGGAGCAGGGCCGGCCCGGACAGCAGGGGGCAGGCCGGCAGGACGGCGGGTCCGGTGCGCGGGATCGCGACACCGCCCACATCAGCCTTCCCGAGCAGCGCCCCGGTCAGGGGCATGAGCAGGGCCGCCAGGGCGGGCAGGAGCATGCCGCGCCCGCCGCCGGTGAGGGCGGCGGGTTCGGGCTGCCGCAGGCACTCCTCGGCGCGCCCCTCCTCGCCGCCGGTCTCCTCGGCGCACTCGGCCGGCGCCGCCGCCAGGCGCTGTGGCAGTCCGCGCTCGGTGCCGTCGGCGGGCGCCGCGGCATGGAGCCGCCGACGCCCACCGGCGCCGCGGCCGACGCGCAGGACGCGCTGTTGGTGGGGGCCGACCCCGAGGGCGTACGCCTGCTGGACCGGTCGTTGCGCGGGCTCGCCGCGTCGCTGGCGGGGGAGTCCCGTCCGCTGCCGACCGTGTACGCGGCCTGGATGGGCGGCAACGGCGATCTGCACCTCCAGCTCGCCCAGCCGGCCGGCCGGCCGCCCGCGCCGTGGCAGCTCGGGCAGGACCAGACGTTCTGGATGCTGGCCCGCGCCGACGCCGAGCGGTACGAGGACGTGGACACGGCCGCCCCGTACCCCGGGCTCGTCAGTCTCGGCACGATGGACGACTCGCGGCTGCTGCTCAACCTGGAGTCGGTGCCCGGCATCGTCTCGCTGAGCGGCCGTGAGCAGGACCGGGCGGGCGTCTTCGCCTCCGTGGCCGCCGAGTTGGCCACCAACGGGTGGTCCGACCGCATGACCATCACCCTCGTCGGCTTCGGCGAGGACCTGACACCTCTCGCCCCGAACCGGCTCCGCCACCTCGACGACATCGAGGCACTCGTGGAGACCATGGAGGCCGAGACGCGGCAGCGGCGCGGGGCACTGGGGGCGGCCGGGCACGACTCCGTTCTCACCGGGCGTACGGGGCCTGCCCAGCACACCCGTTGGGCGCCGCACCTCGTGCTGCTCGCCGCCGAGCCGTCCGCCGAGGACGCCGTCACACTCGCCGAACTGGCCGCCGACGCCAGCCGGTTGGGCATCGGATACCTCGTCGGCACCCAGTCGGGCGATCTGCCCGGCGCCGCCTGGGAGATGGAGATCACCAGCGAGGGCAAGCTCCTCGCGCCGCTCCTCGGCCTCGAACTCGACGCGCAGCTCCTGCCGGTGTCCCAGCAGCGCGCGGTCGTCGAGCTGTTCACCGACGCCGACCCCGACCGCGACGACGACCGGCCCACCCCGACACCGCCGTTCCTCGTCGACATCAGCGAGCAGGGGCGTCCCGCGGTGTACGCGCGGCTCGTCGGCCCGTACGAGATCATCGGGCTCGACACGCCGGACGGTGAGCGCAGTCCGCTGCTCCACGAGGCGCTGGCGCTGCTGCTCCTGCACCGCGAGGGCGTGCACCCGCGGGTGCTGTCCTCCGCGCTCTGGCCGCGCGGGGTCACCGACGACGTACGGGACGCGCTCGTCGAGCGGCTGCGCGCCTGGCTCGGCGCCGACCCGGACGGCACACCCCGCCTCGCCGCCGACGCGACCGGGCGGCTCAAGCTCGCCAAGTCCGTGGTGTCCGACCTGGACGTCCTGCGCTCGCTCTACCACGAGGCCACCCAGGGCCGGGGCGCCGGCAGCCGCGCGGTCCGCGGCCGTCTGCTGACCGACGCGCTGGTGCTCGTACGGGGTCCGCTGCTGGCCGAGCGGCCCGAGGGGCGGTACGGCTGGCTGACCCACGAGATCATCGACGCCCAACTGCCGCTGCTCGTCGCGGACATCGGGCTCGCCCTCTCCGCGTTCCACCTGGAGAAGGACCGGGCCGAGAAGGCGATCGAGGCGCTCGACGCGGCGCTGGGCTCCGCGCCCGCCGACGAGCGGCTGTGGCACGAGCTGCTGCGGGCCACGCACGCGACCGGCGACAGCGACCGGCTGAAGCGGCTCGCGGCGGACCTCGTCGCACGCAGCGGCGCGCGCGGACTGCCGCCCCGGACCGAGGCGCTCCTCGACGAGCTGCTGCCGACCTGGCGCAGCGGCGTCGCCGCCGCGGGATGAACGGCCTCGGGCCGATCGACCTGATGGTGATCGTCGGCGCCGTCCTGTGGGGCGGCGTCGCCGGTCTGTTCGTGCCCCGTCCCGCGTACCGCTTCTCCGTCGACCCCGACGAGCCGTGGGCGGACCGGTGTCCCGAGGGACACCGGATCGGCGGCCCCCTCGGCGGCCCCCTCGGCGGCCCCCTCAGTGGCCCGCTCGGCGGCTGGGTCGGCCCGGCCCGGTGCCGGGAGTGCGGGGGGAGTGCGTACGGTCCCGGCACCCTCCTCGTCGCCCTCGCCACCGCTCTCGTGTGCGGTGCCCTCGCCGCGGCCACCGGTACCCGGCCCGAGCTGGCCGTCTGGCTGCTGCTCGCGCCCCTCGGCGTACTCCTCGCCGTCGTGGACTTCCGCGTCCAGCGCCTGCCGGACGTACTGACGCTGTCCCTGGCCGGCGCCGCCCTGGTCCTGCTCGCGGGCGCCTGGGCCGCGCCCGAGCACGCCGGCTACTGGCCGACCGCGCTGTACGGCTCCCTGGCTCTCGGCGGGGGCTACTTCGTCCTCTTCCTCATCAGCCCGAACGGCATGGGCTTCGGCGACGTGAAACTCGCCCTCGGGCTCGGTGCCGTCCTCGGCTGGTACGGCTGGGGGACCGTGCTGCTCGGCACGTTCGCGGGGTTCCTGTTCGGCGGGCTGTACGGGATGGGGCTCGTCGTGGCCCGCAGGGCAGGGCGCAAGACGTCCATTCCCTTCGGCCCCTTCCTGATCGCGGGCGGGTTCACGGGCCTGCTGATAGGGGCGTACGCCGCCTGACGTCGGGTGGTCGCACGGCCTGGCGTACGCTGACTGAGTCTGTCCACACCCCCATGAAAGGGACCGCCCCGGTGACCGAGAAGGCCGACCTCCAGTCCGTCCTCGACCGTGCCGCCGAGGGTGGGCGGATCACCCCGGAAGAGGCGCTCGACCTCTACCGCGACGCTCCGCTGCACGCGCTCGGCTCCGCGGCCGACGCCGTACGCCGCCGCCGGTACGCCGGTACGGAGCACATCGCGACGTACATCATCGAGCGGAACATCAACTACACGAACGTCTGCGTCACGGCGTGCAAGTTCTGCGCGTTCTACGCCCCGCCCAAGGACACCGCCAAGGGCTGGACGCGCGACCTCGACGACATCCTGCGCCGCTGCGCGGAGACCGTCGAGCTGGGCGGCACGCAGATCATGTTCCAGGGCGGGCACCACCCGGACTTCGGTGTCGAGTACTACGAGGAGCACTTCTCCGCGATCAAGGCCGCGTATCCGCAGCTCGTCATCCACAGCCTGGGGGCGAGCGAGGTCGAGCACATGGCCCGTATCTCCAAGGTCTCCGCGAAGGAGGCCATCGAGCGCATTCACGCCGCCGGGCTCGACTCCTTCGCCGGCGCCGGCGCCGAACTGCTGCCCGCGCGGCCCCGCAAGGCCATCGCCCCGCTGAAGGAGAGCGGCGAGCGCTGGCTGGAGATCATGGAGATCGCGCACAACCTGGGCGTGGAGTCCACGTCCACCATGCTCATGGGCACCGGCGAGACCAACGCCGAGCGCATCGAGCACCTGCGGATGATCCGTGACGTACAGGACCGGACGGGCGGCTTCCGGGCCTTCATCCCGTACACGTACCAGCCCGAGAACAACCACCTCAAGGGCCGTACGCAGGCCACGCTCTTCGAGTACCTGCGGATGATCGCCATCGCGCGGCTGTTCATGGACAACGTGGCCCACATCCAGGGCTCGTGGCTCACCACCGGCAAGGAGGTCGGCCAGCTGTCGCTGCACTACGGCGCGGACGACCTCGGTTCGATCATGCTGGAGGAGAACGTCGTCTCGTCGGCCGGTGCCAAGCACCGCTCGAACCGCATGGAGATCATCGACCTGATCCGCAAGGCGGGCCGCGTCCCGGCGCAGCGGGCCACGACGTACGAGCATCTCGTCGTCCACGACGACCCGGCGAACGACCCCGTCGACGACCGGGTCCAGTCGCACATCTCGTCGACCGCGATCGAGGGCGGGACCGCTCACCCCGAGTTGAAGCTGCTCGCCACCAACTAGGCCCGGAGCAAAGGGGGTTCCGTTCCGGTGGCGCTGACGATTCACGCGGCGGACGAACTGCGGCACAGCTGGGACGACTCCGACCCGACCGGCGACCCCGTCAAGGGCGGGGCCGTCGCGGTGGAGGGGGACCGGGTCGCCGCGACGGGGTCCCTGGCGGAGCTGCGGGAGCGGTTTCCGGGTGCTCGGGTGCGGTCGTGGCCCGGGGTACTCGGGCCCGGCCTGGTCCATCGGGGGCCGGTCCCGGACGCGCCCACGCCCCGCGAGCGGGTTCACGCTCTGCTGAAGTCGGGGGCGGTCGCCGTGCTGGCGGAGTACGTGGACACGGCTGAGCTGCGGGCCGCCGCCGAGCGTACGGATGTGGTCGTGTCGGCCGGTGCCGCGCCGCCCGTGATCCGGCCGACGGGCCGGGCCGATCTCGCGGTCTTCGGCGAGGACGGGGTGTGTCTGGCGACGGTGTGCGGGGGGCGGTTGGTGCACCGGCGCCGGTAGCTCCGCCGTGCGCTCCGCTGGTGGGGCTCGTGCGTCGGGTGCAGGTGCAGGTGCAGGTGCAGGTGCAGGTGCGGGTGCGTCGTGGCTGGGCGCGCAGTTCCCCGCGCCCCTAAAGGGGCTTGCCGGTGCCCGCGAACTTCTTCCTCGCCTGCTCTGTCACCGGGGTGAAGAAGTTGACGAGGTTGCCGTCGGGGTCGCGGAGCAGGAGAGAGCGGTTGCCCCAGGGCATCGTGGTGGGCCCGGCCACGAAGTCGGTGACGAACCCGGTCAGGTTCCGGTGGACGCCGTCCACGTCGTCGACGAGGAACTCGGTGATCACGCTGTGGTTCTCCGCCGGGCGGGCCGAGCCCGGGGCGAACAGCGGAACCGTGCGGGTGCTCGCGATCGCGAGGGTGGCGGTGGGGGTGCCCAGCTCGGCGAAGTCGTCGTTGGCCCAGGCCGCCACCACCCCTGTCACCCGCTCGTAGAACGCGACGAGCCGGGCGACATCGCCGGTGATGATGCGGATCGAGACGAAGTTCATGGTGCTCTCCTCGGGGTCCTGCCAGGCTGGGGCGCTGTGCCTCCTGCGTGCTTCGCAGGCTAGGAGAGATAGAGGACAGTTTCGGTCCGGTATCGGCATTAGGCTGCGAACATGCCCAAACCCGCCGGCCGCGTACTGACCCTTCTGGAGCTGCTGCAGTCCGGCGGCACCCGGACGGTGGCCGAACTGGCCGAGCGGCTCGGCGTCGACGGACGTACCGTGCGGCGGTACGTGGGTCAGCTGACCGACCTCGACGTGCCCGTGGAGTCGGTGCGCGGCCGTTACGGCGGCTACCGGCTGAGCCCCGGATACCGCCTCCCGCCGCTCATGCTCAGTGACGACGAGGCGCTGGCCGTGCTGCTCGGCCTGGTCGCCGGCCGCCGGACCGGGCTGGTGACGGCGGGGCACACGGCGAGCGAGACGGCGTCGGCGAAGATCCACCGGGTGCTGCCCAAGCATGTGGCCCGCCGGCTCGACGTACTCCTGGACTCGCTGGCCTTCACGGATCGGCCCGGTGAGTTCGACACCCCGGACGCCGACGTCCTGCTCACCCTCGCCGACGCGGTGAGCCACCGCCGGCCGGTCGCGATGAGATACACCGGCGGCGACGGCCGGCGCAGCGAACGCACGCTGCACGCCTACGGGATCGTCGCCCACTCGGGCCGGTGGTACGTCACGGGCAAGGACGCGGGGAGCGGCGAGGACCGTACGTTCCGGCTCGACCGCATCGCGGACGCGCGGACGCTGCCGGGCTCGTTCGAACCGCCCGAGGGCATCGACCCCGCACAGCGTGTGGTGTCGGGCTTCGCGACGGCCGGGTACCGGTACGAGGTGACCTTGCGGATCCAGGGAACCACCGAACAGATCCGCGCCCGCCTCCCCGCGAGCGTCGCGACCCTGGAGGAGGACGCCGGGCACGAGGGCTGGCTGCGCGTAAGGCTCCGGGCAGAGCACCTCGACTGGATCCCCCCGGTACTGGCCTCCCTCGACCGCCCGTTCACCATCGAGACCCCCGAGGAACTACGCGCCCTCACCACCACATTCGCCACCCGCCTGACCGCCTACACCCGCCTTTAGGGGCGCGGGGAACGGCGCAGTCTTTTGTCTTTGGCTTTCAGGGGCGCGGGGAACGGCGCAGTCTTTTGTCTTTGGCCTTCAGGGGCGCGGGGAACGGCGCAGTCTTTCGTCTTTCGCCGTCAGGGGCGCGGGGAACGGCGCAGTCCTTTGTCTTTCGCCCTCAGGGGCGCGGGGAACTGCGCGACCAGCCACAGCGCACCCGCACCCGAAGAACCACCCCAGGGCCCCACTGCCCCTCACCCCGTGAACGCCTCAGCGAACGCCCCCGCCCCCTGCTCAACCCCACTGCAGTTGGTCGCCGCGTCATCCGAAGCCGCATCGTCCCCTTCACACCGCTGGTCCCGGAACGTGGACCACATCGACACCCACGCAACCCCCTTCTCCTCCGCGAACGCCCGCACCTCCGCGGCGTCCGCCAAGGAGAACGTCTCGTTGGCCACGTCGTTGACACCCAGCATCGACGTCAGGGCGAGCCCCTTCCACGCCCCCGAGTCCGACAGCCCGAAGACCTCCTCCAGCTGATCGTGGGCCGCCCGCGCCGACGTCTTCGCGTAGTCGCCCATGTCCTCGTCGTACGAACTGCCGTAGTTCATGGTCATGATGTTGACCGTGGACACCACGACGCCGTGGTCGTTGGCGGACTCCAGCAGCGCCATGCTGTCGTCGTCGAGACCGGACGGCATGACGGGCAGCGTGAAGGTGACCGCCAGATCCTCGCGCTCCTTCTGCAGCAGCGCGATCGCCTCGGAGCGCAGCGCGACGGAGTCGGAGTCGGTCAACTGCGTGCCCTCGACGTCGAAGTCGGCCTCCGTCGCCCCGGCCGCGTCGAGCGCCTTCCCATAGGCGGCGGCCAGCTCCGACGCGCTGTCACAGGTCGAGGCCAGCTCCTTCCCGGAGGCCCCGCCGAAGGAGACCCGCACGGCCGAGCCCGACCCGGTCAGCGCCGAGATACGGGATTTCACCGCCGAGTCGCCGATCGCGGTCGTGCCGTTCCAGGACGGCGTACAGGCACTGCCGTCCGCGATGACGAAGGCCAGGTTGTACGTCGACGGAGAGCCGGCCGAGTCGTTGTCGGAGGCGGTGGTGGCGCTGACGTACGGGGCGTAAGCGGTGCCCGACGAACTGTCCGACGAGCCGTCGGACGCACTCCCGGAGGGTGACGCGCTGCTCTGCGGACGGCTCGTCGAGGCCGGGTCGGAGGAGTCGTCCACCCCCGAGGAACACCCCGCGGTGGCCAGGGCGATCACACAGATGAGCCCGGCAGCCGGCTTCAGGAAAGTCCTCATCGCGCATGCTCCCACTCTCGTGATTCTCGTCTCAGGATGGAAACAAACCGTGTTTCCGAAGTGAAAATGTCTCACGGGCGGCCCCGCTGCACGAAGACAGCAAATTCAGGGGAAGCGCACGGAAACGGCCCGGCAAACAGTATCAACCGGACATGAATATGCGGACATTGGGCATCTTCTCGGCGGTCACCGGCCTGTCCGGCGATCAAGGATTCTCTCAGGGAAACGACAGACTCGGGCGTTTCTCATGGCCGTCTCACAACAGAATCAGAGTTTCGGACACATAAAGGCTCCCTAATATCCGGGGAATGCATTCCGAGCCTGCCATCGAATCCCGCGCCGCTGTGCGCGGCCGCCGCCGCAAACGCGGCAACGGGCCTGAAGACGGCCCCGTGTTCGTTGACAACTCCGGTCGCAGGGCCAGGTTTCTGCGCCGGATCGGCATCCTCCTCGGCGTCGTCTGTATCGGGTACGCGGTCGTGCTCGGCATGGCGTTCATGGGGTGGGGCCCCTCGCTCACGCCGTCCTCGCTGCTGCCCTTCGGCGCGGGCGGTCCGAACGGCGGCCCGAACGGCGGCCAGAACTCCGGACCCGGCGGCGGGCTCCAGCCGCAGGGCGGTACCGGCAGTCCGCCCGTGCGGCCCACCGGCGCCCCGCCCTCGGGCGTCGCGACCGGCGCGGCACCCACCGCCGCCCCGTCGGCGTCCGTCTCCGCCCCGTCCGCGTCCGCCTCCGCGGCCGTCAACTGACCGGAACGGACCCACACTCATGGCTACTACGACGCCCTCGCGCGGCCGCCGGCGGGCCCCCTCCCGGATGACACGGGCCGCGGGCAAGGCGGCGGCGCTGCAGAAACCGCGTGTCATCCTCGCCCTGCTGCTCCTTCTCGCGCTCACCAGCGTGATGCTGCTCGACGGCTATCTGCGCTCGGAGGTCGGCGGCGACGAGCGCGTGCGCAGCAACGCCAGCTCCAGCAAGGTCCCGGACTCCGTCATCGACGGCGGCCCGATCCTCTCCTTCAGGAACGGTGAGGCCCAGTCCCTGTCCGTCCCGGAGAAGACCATCGCGCTCACCTTCGACGACGGCCCCAACCCCACCTACACGCCCCAGATCCTGAAGATCCTTCAGGACAACGACGTCCCGGGTACGTTCTTCCTGGTCGGCTCGATGGTCTCGCGCTACCCGTCGATCGTGAACGACCTGGTGGACCAGGGCAACGAGGTCGGCATCCACACCTTCACGCACGTCGACCTTTCGTATCAGAGCAACACCCGGATCGAGCGGGAGATGGATCAGACGCAGCTCGCCCTGGCGGGCGCGGCGGGCATCACGACGACGCTGTTCCGTGCCCCGTACTCCTCGGAGACGGACGCCATCGACAACTACAGCTGGCCCGTCTACAAGAAGCTCGGCGCCGAGGGCTACACCAGCGTGTTCGTCGACACCGACAGCGACGACTGGAAGCGGCCCGGCGTCGCGAAGATCATCAAGTGGGCCACGCCGTCGAAGAACAAGGGTGCGTCGGTGCTCTTCCACGACGCGGGCGGCGAGCGTTCGCAGACGGTCAAGGCGCTCGGCACGTACATCAAGAAGATGAAGGCGAAGGGCTACACCTTCACCACCATCAGCGGTGCCACCCAGCTGGCGGACGCTGAGGAGCAGCAGGCGAACGGCGGGCAGGCGGCTGGGCAGACCACCGGTCAGGCTGCCGGTCAGGTGCCCGGCGGCCAGCAGGGCCAGGAAGGTCAGGGAGGCCAGGGGGGTCGGACAGGTCAGGGCGGCAACAGCCTTCAGGCCGCTCACCGCACCGCCACCGGCACCACCCTCTACGAGGGCAAGGCGCTCCTCGCGGCGGTCGCCGTCGCCGAGTGGACCGTACCGGGGCTCGCGACCGGGCTGGCGATCGTGGGCGTCGCAGTCATGGGCCGCTTCGGGATGATGCTGATCCTCGCCCGCAGGCACTACCGCAAACGCAACAGACGCCGGTTCAGCTGGGGGGAGCCCGTCACCCGGCCGGTCACCGTCGTCGTGCCCGCGTACAACGAGAAGGAGTGCATCGCCAACACCCTGAAGTCGCTGGCGCAGAGCACCCATCCGATCGAGATCATCGTGGTGGACGACGGTTCCACGGACGGCACCAAGGAGATCGCCGAGGCGCTCGGCATGCCGAACGTGCGCGTCATCCGCCAGGAGAACGCGGGCAAACCGGCCGCCCTCAACAACGGCGTGCGCAACGCCGGTCACGACATCGTCGTGATGATGGACGGCGACACCGTCTTCGAGGCGGACACCGTACGACAGCTGGTCCAGCCCTTCGCCGCCCCCGGCGTCGGCGCGGTCGCGGGCAACGCCAAGGTCGGCAACCGGAACACGATCATCGGCGCCTGGCAGCACATCGAGTACGTGATGGGCTTCAACCTCGACCGCCGCATGTACGACCTGCTGCGCTGCATGCCCACCATCCCGGGCGCGATCGGCGCGTTCCGCCGGGAGGCCGTGCTCGCGGTCGGCGGGATGAGCGAGGACACCCTCGCCGAGGACACCGACATCACCATCGCCATGCACCGGGAGGGCTGGCGGGTCGTCTACCAGGAGCACGCCAAGGCCTGGACCGAGGCGCCGGCCTCCCTCAAGCAGCTGTGGTCCCAGCGGTACCGATGGTCGTACGGGACCATGCAGGCGCTGTGGAAGCACCGCAAGTCGCTGACGGACAAGGGGCCCTCGGGCCGCTTCGGCCGGGTCGGCATGCCCCTGGTGGTGCTCTTCCAGATCGTCACGCCCGTCTTCGCCCCGCTGATCGACGTGTTCACCCTCTACTCGATGATCTTCATCGACTTCAAGGCGTCGCTGCTCGCCTGGCTGGCCGTGCTGTGCGTCCAGCTCGTCTGCGCGGCGTACGCGTTCCGGCTCGACCGGGAGAAGTACCGGTATCTGCTGATGATGCCGCTGCAGCAGCTCGCGTACCGGCAGATGATGTACCTCGTCCTGATCCACTCCTGCATCACGGCTCTCACGGGCGGCCGGCTGCGCTGGCAGAAGCTGAAGCGCACCGGAGAGGTCGGTACCCCGGCAGGGGTGGGCTGATGGGCTCGCACCGCCGGGGCGGCCCCCCGGTCGTCGAGTCCGCCGCGGTCTCGGACACGGCCCGCCTGCCGCGGGTGGAGCCGGAGCCGGCGGCCCCGGCGGCGTCCCCGCCCGAGGGGCGTACCGCGAAGGGCCGCGACCGGTACTTCGACACCCTCCGGGCCGTCGCCCTCGTCCGTGTGGTCACCTACCACACCTTCGGGTGGGCCTGGGCGGGCATGGTCCTCCCCTCCATGGGGATCATGTTCGCGCTCGCCGGCACCCTGATGGCGAAGTCCCTGGAGCGGCCCGCCCTCAAGGTGATCAGGAGCCGCGTCCGCCGGCTCCTGCCGCCCTTCTGGTTCTGGGGTTTCTTCGTGGTCGTGGCGATGCTGATCCACGGCTGGATGCCGGACTGGCGGATCGTCTACTGGGTCGTGCCCCTCGGCGACCCGCCGGGCAACGCCTGGGGCGAGCAGGCCTGGGAGATCCTCTGGTACCTGCGGACCTACCTCTGGTTCGTCCTGCTGTCGCCCCTGCTGCTGCGGGTCTTCCGACCGGCCCCGGTTCCCGTCCTGGTCCTCTCGCTCGCGCCGATCGTGGTCCTCCAGTTCCTCTGGGAGCCGCCGGACGACCGCTTCGGCGTCGGACTCCTCGACCTGGCCACGTACCTCTTCTGCTGGATTCTCGGCTTCGCGCACCGCGACGGGGTGCTCCAGCGGCTGAAGCCGTTCGCCGTCGTCGTCCTCTCGCTCGTGGCGCTCGCGTACGGCGGCTGGTACGCCTTCACGCACCAGGCCGAGACGGGCTCGTACGACCTCGACGACATCCCCTACGCGCAGGCGTTCTGGTCGGCGGGGTTCGTGACCCTGCTGATGTACGCGAAGGCGCGCCTCGGGATCGACTTCGCGTGGCTGGCCCGTTTCAAGCGCCTCGACCGGATCGTGCGGATCTTCAACGCCCGCGCGGTGACGGTCTACCTCTGGCACGAGCTGGCGCTGATCCTGGCCATCCCGCTGATCGACCAGTTCTGGAAGGTCCCGGCCTTCGAGAGGTATCTGCCGCTGGAGAGCCAGTGGTTCATGTTCGGCATCGGCTGGATCCTCATCGGCGTGTTCATCCTGCTGTGCGGATGGGTGGAGGACGTGGCGGCGAAGTCGAGGCCGAGACTGCTGCCCTGAGGGGGTCCGCGGGGCAGCAGTCCTCGGGGCGGCACGCGGACCGGCGTACGGGCCGGGCGCCGGAGAGTCGTGCGGCCCGTACTGCCACAATGGGACCGTGACCCGCGCATCCCTGAACAAACAGCCGCACGAAGTCGCCTCGATGTTCGACGACGTCGCGGAACGCTACGACCTGACGAACGACGTGCTGTCGCTGGGCCAGGACCGGGTGTGGCGCAAGGAGGTCGCGAAGGCGGTCGACGCGCGGCCCGCGCAGAAGATCCTGGACCTCGCGGCGGGCACCGCCACCTCTTCCCTGCCCTTCGCGCGCACGGGTGCGTACGTCGTCCCCTGCGACTTCTCCCTCGGGATGCTCAGGGTCGGCAAGAAGAACCACCCCTGGCTGCCGCTCACGGCGGGCGACGCCACGAAGCTGCCGTTCAAGGACGACACCTTCGACGCGGTGACGATCTCCTTCGGTCTGCGGAACGTGCAGTCCACGGACACCGCGCTGCGGGAGCTGTACCGGGTGACGAAGCCCGGCGGGCGGGTGGTGATCTGCGAGTTCTCGCACCCGACATGGGCGCCGTTCCGCACGGTCTACACCGAGTACCTGATGCGCGCGCTGCCGCCGGTGGCCCGTGCGGTCTCCTCGAACCCGGAGGCGTACGTCTACCTCGCCGAGTCGATCCGTGCGTGGCCCGACCAGCCCGCCCTCGCCGAGCGGCTGATCGGGGCCGGCTGGTCGAAGGTGGCCTGGCGCAACCTCTCGGGCGGCATCGTCGCGCTGCACCGAGGCTTCAAGCAGGGCTAGCGCCACGGACAGGCAGGGCGGGTGCTGCGAGCAGAGTCGGCGCTTCGAGCAGGGTCGGTGCTGCGAGCGCGGCCGGAGTCTCAGGCAGTCCTGACCGGCTGCGTGGCGGTCACCTGAGGAGCGCGAAGGGGTCGCGCGGAGAGTCGAGTTCGCGCTGCAGACCGCCCGACGGCGGCTGCGGCAGTCGCGGTTCGCGCACCCCGGCGCCCCCGCCGCCCTCACCCTCGCCGAGGTCGAACCACACCGTCACGACCGCCCCGCGCGGCACCTCGGAACCGGGCAGCGGGTACTGGCGTACGACGTAGTCGACGACCGTCAGGTCGAAGTCGGGCCGGTCGGGCGCGGCGAGGAGCACTCCACGGGCCTCGGCCGTCTCGCGCGCGTCCACGGCCATCAGACCGACGAGCCGCGGTACGCGCACTTCGGGTGTCTTGCGTGGTATGCGCACAGACGTCACCCCCAGCGGTACCCGCAGGGTATGCCCATGCCGGGCCCCGCCGGAAGGCGTCGGAGGGCGGGCCGCCGGTGGCCCGGCCCCGTCAGAGAGCCAGCCGGTAGCAGTGCCCGAACTGATCCGTCTTCGGTGAGGTGAACGTCTCCGCCAGCTCCATGCCCAGCCGTCTGGTCACGGCGATCGAGCGCTCGTTGCGGGAGTTCACCATGGCCACCACGCGGGAGACGCCCGTGGCGCGCACCCGTTCCAGCGTGGCCCGCGCCGCCGCCGTCACGTACCCCTTGCCCCAGTACTCCCGGCCGAGCCGCCAGCCGATCTCGATCTCGCCCTTCGGGCCCCACTCGTGCGGCCACGGCTGGGCGCCGGTGAAGCCGATGACCCGGTCCTCCTCGTCGAGCAGGGTCCAGAAGCAGAAACCGTGCTCCGCGTCGTGCCGTCGCTGGCGGGCGGTCAGCTCCTCGTAGACGGACAGTTCGGCGGATTTCCCTCCGTGGAACTCCATCACGTCCGGGTGGTCGAAGGCCCGGTGCCAGGCGAAGGCGTCCTCGTCGGTGGGGACGCGCAGGTGTACCACGGGGAGAGCTCGGTTCACGGGGGCAGCCCTTCAGCCAGGTGATCAGTACCGCTGCATAGACTGCCCATGTCCCGTGCCCGTCAGCACGCGGATTTCGAGACTTCGCGCTACGAGATTTTCGAGCCTTCGAGACTTGGGGAGACCCCGCCGTGACCGAGTCCCAGTCCCAGCCCCTCTCCGAACACGCCGCGCCCCTGTCCGAGCATTCCGCCGACGTGATCGTCGTCGGGGCGGGGCCGGCCGGTTCCACCACGGCGTACTACCTGGCTAAGGCCGGGCTTGATGTCCTGCTCCTGGAGAAGACCGCGTTCCCGCGGGAGAAGGTGTGCGGCGACGGACTGACGCCCCGCGCCACCAAACAGCTCGTCTCCATGGGGATCGACATCTCGGAGGAGGCGGGCTGGCTGCGGAACAAGGGGCTCCGCATCATCGGCGGAGGCGTCCGCCTCCAGCTGGACTGGCCGGAACTCGCCTCGTACCCCGACTACGGACTCGTCCGCAAGCGCGACGACTTCGACGAGCAGCTGGCCCGCCAGGCGCAGAAGGCGGGCGCGCGTCTGTACGAGCGCTGCAACGTCGGCGCCCCGATCGTCGACGACCGCACGGGCCACATCACGGGCGTCCACGCGAAGCTCGGTGACGCCGACTCCAAGGAGAAGCGCGAAGTCACCTTCCACGCGCCCCTGGTCGTCGCCGCCGACGGCAACTCGACCCGGCTGTCCCTGGCGATGGGCCTGCACCGGCGCGAGGACCGCCCGATGGGCGTCGCGGTCCGTACGTACTTCACCTCTCCGCGCCACGAGGACGACTACCTGGAGTCGTGGCTGGAACTGTGGGACCGCCGCGGACCCGGCGAGGACCGCCTGCTGCCGGGCTACGGCTGGATCTTCGGCATGGGCGACGGCACGTCCAACGTCGGCCTGGGCGTCCTCAACACCTCGTCCTCGTTCAAGGAACTGGACTGGCGCGAGGTCCTCAAGGCGTGGTGCGCCTCGATGCCGGCGGACTGGGGCTACACCCCGGAGAACATGACGATCCCGATCCGCGGGGCCGCCCTGCCGATGGCCTTCAACCGCCAGCCCCACTACACGAAGGGCCTGCTGCTCGTCGGCGACGCGGGCGGCATGGTGAACCCGTTCAACGGCGAGGGCATCGCGTACGCCATGGAGTCCGGGCAGATCGCCGCGGACGTCATCGTCCAGGCGCAGGCCCGCGCGACCCCCGCCCAGCGCGAACTCGCCCTCCAGCGCTACCCGAAGGTCCTCAAGGACACCTACGGCGGCTACTACACGCTCGGCCGCGCGTTCGTGAAGCTCATCGGCAACCCGAAGGTCATGAAGATCGCCGCACAGCGCGGCCTCACCCACCCCATGCTGATGAAGTTCACCCTGAAGATGCTCGCCAACCTGACGGACCCGACGGGCGGCGACGCGATGGACCGCATCATCAACGGCCTGACGAAGGTGGCCCCCCGGGCCTGACGGGACCGGGGCCGGGGCCGGCGCGGCCCCGGCCCCGGCACGCACGCATGCTTGTGGGCCGTTTCCCCCGCCGGGGAAACGGCCCACAAAAGCGTTCAAAAGGTGTGGCCCAGGGACGTGCGTCCCAAGGGCGGGTGACCCGGGGTCGTGTGACCGAAGGTCAGAGCACCCGGACCGCACCGCTCGCCGGGTAGCCCGACAGGTCCTGGATGACGACGCCCTTCGAGGGGTTCGCCGCGTCCAGGTACTGCCCGCCGCCGATGTAGACACCCACGTGGTACGCCGAGCCCGCGCCACCCCAGTACAGGATGTCGCCGACCTGGACGTTGGACAGCGAGACCGGGGTGCCGGCCACGGACTGGTCCTGGGAGACGCGCGGCAGGTCGACACCGACCTGCTTGAACGCCGCCTGGACGAGGCTGGAGCAGTCCCACGCGTCGGGTCCGGAGGCCCCCATGACGTAGGCGTCGCCGACCTGCGCCCGCAGGAAGCTGATGACGGTCCCGACGCTGCCGCTGGCAGGAGCCACGGCGTCGCTGCTGGCGGCCGTGGAGGCCGTGGAGGCCGTCGTGAGGGTCGTCCGGCCCGCGGAGCGGGTGGCGCGCTCGGCGGCCTCCTTGCGGGCCGCCTCGGCCTTCTCCTTGGCCTCGGCCTTCTTCTTCGCGTCTGCGAGGTCCGACTTGGCCTGCTTCGCGGCCTTTTCGGCAGCCGCGTCACGCTCGGCACGCAGCTGGTAGTCGGCCGCGGCCTGCTGGGTGACCTCCGCGGACTCGGCGACCTGAGCGGTCATGTCTGCCGTGAGGGTGGGCAGCTCGATGGTCTGGGTCACCGGCTCGGCCGCGTTGGCCGTTCCGGCGGCACCGGCCACTGCCAGGGTGCCGAGGACGCCACCGGCAACTCCGGCGCGCATCGCGAGCGCCGAACTGCTGCGAGGCCGGGGTTTCCGGTGGCTTCGTATGTGAGCGGTGTGGGACATAGGGACAACCGGTATCAGGGGCTCCTCCATACCTTCAAGAAACGTGTGGTGCGCCACAATTGTTCAACGGAGCCGCGAATCGGGGTCGTGACGCCCTTTATTGACGCCGTAACGGGCATTGCGGACAGTGCCCGACGCGCCTGTGATCACGGCCTTTTCGAGTTACGTCCGAATTGCCCGCGACCTACCACTCGTTGAGGCGGTTGGCCAAGCCCGGTTGTTTCCGGCCTGTTACCGATGTGACGCACGTCACGGAACGGAAGCCCCGGCGGTCGCGTTGCGCGTGCGGATCGTGGGGAGACCCGGCGCCAACCCGGAGGGTGGCCCGGGGTCGGCCCGGCGCCGGCTTCCGCTCGTGAACGGATGCACGCACCCTCGCCGTCCACAACGGACATCCCAACTCCCCCCGACGTGTGAACGAGTTCCACTATCAAGCGGCCCGGTCCAGCACCAATTTGCCTTGGATCCGCCTGGCTTGATAGTGCGCCAAGGCCCGGACCAGCGACGACGGGCGAAAATGTCACCTCTGGTGATCACTCGGACGCTTCTCGTACGAAGATCGGCACTCATCCGACTTCATGATCCTTGGCTGGGTGGTGGAGATCACAAAGGCGTTGTCGTACCCCGTGTCGCAGATCACAGACCGGCAGGCATAGGATGCGGGGCAGTTGGGCTTGTGACCTGCTTCACATGTGCGCGATCTTCGTGTGAGCCGCACGGAGCTCGCGCGCCTCATGAGGTCCATGGGGTTCGTGGAGCGGGGGCGACGCCTGATGCAACCGCCAGCAGTCAATGCCGACTGAGAGGAGCGAGGAGCGGTGAACGCGTATGCGCCCATCCTCGTACTGGGAGCCCTCGGGGCAGGCTTTGCGATCTTCTCCGTGGTCATGGCCACGCTTATCGGTCCAAAGCGATACAACCGGGCCAAGCTTGAGGCCTACGAGTGCGGGATCGAGCCGACCCCCACGCCGGCGGGCGGCGGGCGGTTCCCCATCAAGTACTACCTGACGGCGATGCTCTTCATCATTTTCGATATCGAGATCGTCTTCCTCTATCCCTGGGCCGTCACCTTCGACGCGCTCGGGGTCTTCGGGCTCGTGGAGATGCTGCTCTTCGTGCTCACCGTCTTCGTCGCCTACGCGTACGTGTGGCGGCGCGGCGGCCTGGAATGGGACTGAACCCGTATGGGACCGACACCCGTAAGGGCCCCGCATGGGACTGACCCCCGCAAGGGACTGAGCCCCGTATAGGGGACAGAGGAGCCATTGAGCATGGGACTCGAAGAAAAGCTGCCGAGCGGCTTCCTGCTGACCACCGTCGAGCAGGCCGCGGGGTGGGTGCGCAAGTCGTCCGTCTTTCCCGCCACCTTCGGCCTCGCCTGCTGCGCCATCGAGATGATGACGACAGGGGCGGGCCGCTACGACCTGGCGCGCTTCGGCATGGAGGTCTTCCGCGGCTCACCGCGGCAGGCCGACCTGATGATCGTCGCCGGGCGTGTCAGCCAGAAGATGGCACCGGTTCTGAGGCAGGTCTACGACCAGATGCCGAACCCCAAGTGGGTGATCTCCATGGGGGTCTGCGCCTCTTCGGGCGGCATGTTCAACAACTACGCGATCGTGCAGGGCGTCGATCACATCGTCCCCGTCGACATCTACCTCCCGGGCTGTCCGCCGCGGCCCGAGATGCTGGTGGACGCGATCCTCAAGCTCCACCAGAAGATCCAGTCCTCGAAGCTCGGCGTGAACGCCGAGGAAGCGGCCCGTGAGGCGGAGGAAGCGGCGCTCAAGGCGCTCCCCACCATCGAGATGAAGGGGCTGCTGCGGTGAGCGACGCGAACGGCAACGGCAAGAGCCCGACCGGAGACGGCAAGGGCGGGGGTCCGGCCGGCGACGGCACCAACGGCGCCAACCCCGAGAAGGACCTCGGCGCCTCCAACCTGCCGGGCCAGCGCGGCGACGGCGGGGAGGAGATCCGCGTCCAGCGCGGCATGTTCGGCGCCAACAACGGCGGGGACACCTCCGGATACGGCGGCCTGGTCCGCTCGATCCGCCTCCCCGGCCCGGCCGCCCGCCCGTACGGCGGCTGGTTCGACGAGGTCGCCGACGAACTCGAAGGCGCCCTGGAGGAACAGGGGCTGGTCCCGGAGAACGCGATCGAGAAGACGATCGTCGACCGCGACGAGCTCACCTTCCACGTCGAGCGCGAGCACCTGCTCCAGGTCGCCCGGACCCTGCGCGACGACCCGGCCCTGCGCTTCGAGCTCTGCACCGGAGTGAGCGGAGTGCACTACCCGGCCGACAAGGGCCGCGAGCTGCACGCCGTCTACCACCTGCGCTCGCTCACCCACAACCGGCTGATCCGCCTCGAAGTCAGTGCCCCCGACAGCGACCCGCGCATCCCGTCCCTGGTCACGGTCTATCCGACCAACGACTGGCACGAGCGCGAGACGTACGACTTCTTCGGCATCGTCTTCGAAGGTCACCCGGCGCTGACGCGGATCATGATGCCGGACGACTGGCAGGGCTTCCCGCAGCGCAAGGACTATCCCCTCGGCGGCATCGCCGTCGAGTACAAGGGCGCCCAGATCCCGGCTCCGGACCAGCGGAGGTCGTACTCATGAGCACGCAGTCAACGAGTGCACAGTCAGCCGGCGCGCAGTCGGCGAGCACGCAGTCGGCGTCGGCGCGGGAGACCACCGAAGGCACCGTCTACACGGTCACCGGTGGCGACTGGGACGAGGTCGTCCAGACCGCGGCCAGGGCCGACGACGAGCGCATCGTCGTCAACATGGGCCCCCAGCACCCGTCCACCCACGGCGTGCTCCGGCTCATCCTGGAGATCGAGGGCGAGACGGTCACCGAGGCCCGCTGCGGCATCGGCTACCTGCACACCGGCATCGAGAAGAACCTCGAATACCGGACGTGGACGCAGGGCACCACCTTCGTGACGCGCATGGACTACCTGACGTCCTTCTTCAACGAGACCGCGTACTGTCTCGCCGTCGAGAAGCTCCTCGGCATCGAGGACCAGGTCCCGGACCGCGCGACGATCATCCGGGTGCTCCTGATGGAGCTGAACCGGCTCTCCTCGCACCTGGTGTGCATCGCCACCGGCGGCATGGAGCTCGGCGCCACCACGATCATGATCTACGGATTCCGTGATCGTGAACTCATTCTCGACATCTACGAACTCATCACCGGCCTGCGCATGAACCACGCGTTCATCCGGCCCGGCGGCCTCGCCCAGGACCTGCCCCCGGGCGCGGTGGACCACATCCGCGAGTTCGTGAAGAAGATGCGGAAGAACCTTCCCGAGTACGACAAGCTCGCCACCGGGAACCCCATCTTCAAGGCCCGTATGCAGGACGTCGGCCACCTGGACCTGACCGGCTGCATGGCCCTCGGTGCCACAGGACCGATCCTGCGGTCCGCCGGCCTCCCGCACGACCTGCGCAAGGCCCAGCCGTACTGCGGCTACGAGACGTACGACTTCGACGTCCCGACCACGGACACCGCCGACGCGTACGGGCGCTTCCTCATCCGGCTTGAGGAGATGCGCCAGTCGCTCGCGATCGTCGAGCAGTGCCTGGACCGGCTGCAGCCCGGTCCGGTCATGGTCACCGACAAGAAGATCGCCTGGCCCGCCCAGCTCGCGCTCGGCCCCGACGGCCTCGGCAACTCGCTCGACCACATCAAGAAGATCATGGGCACCTCCATGGAGGCCCTGATCCACCACTTCAAGCTGGTGACCGAGGGCTTCCGCGTCCCGCCGGGACAGGCGTACGCGGCCGTCGAGTCACCCAAGGGGGAACTCGGGGTGCACGTCGTGTCCGACGGAGGCACCCGCCCCTACCGGGTCCACTACCGGGACCCGTCCTTCACCAACCTGCAGGCCATGGCGGCGATGTGCGAGGGCGGCCAGATCGCCGACGTCATCGTGGCCGTCGCCTCCATCGACCCCGTGATGGGAGGCGTCGACCGGTGACCACCACTCCTTCCGAGCAGGGCGTACAGCCACAGGGCATCAGCTTGGGGATGCCCCAACTGCCCCCGCCGGACTACCCGGACGATGTCCGGGCCCGGCTCGAAGCGGACGCGCGCGAGATCATCGCCCGCTACCCGGACTCCCGGTCCGCCCTCCTTCCGCTGCTGCACCTCGTGCAGTCGGAGGAGGGCCATGTCACGCGCACGGGGCAGCGGTTCTGCGCGGAGATGCTCGGCCTCACCACGGCCGAGGTGACCGCGGTCGCCACCTTCTACTCCATGTACCGCCGCAAGCCGAGCGGCGACTACCAGGTGGGCGTCTGCACCAACACGCTGTGCGCCGTCATGGGCGGCGACGCGATCTTCGAAGCCCTCCAGGAGCACCTGGGCGTCGGCAACGGCGAGACCACCGGCGACGGCAAGGTCACCCTGGAGCACATCGAGTGCAACGCGGCCTGCGACTTCGCGCCGGTCGTGATGGTCAACTGGGAGTTCTTCGACAACCAGACCGTGGCGAGCGCGAAGAGCCTCGTCGACGACCTGCGCGCGGGAACACAGGTCGATCCGACCCGCGGCGCCCCCCTGTGCACGTTCAAGGACACCGCCCGCATCCTGGCGGGCTTCCCCGACGAGCGCCCCGGCGCGGTCGAGGCGAGCGGCGGCGCGGGCCCCGCCTCGCTGGTGGGCCTGCGGCTGGCCAAGGGGGAGACGGGTCCGGCGCGCGTGGTGCATCCGCGCGGGTCCGAAGCTCCCGGCTCCGCCGGTTCTGCCGGCTCCTCCGGTCCTTCAGGGGCTTCCGAATCTCCCGGGTCTTCCGGGTCCTCCCGGGACGGGTCGCCGCGCGACCCGTCACCGTCCGGCCAACCATCGTCCAAGCACCTGAGTTCGCACGACGCACCGCAGGACACGTCGGCCTCCGACCCGGACCACCCGGCCGGGCCCGCCGCCGAGGAGGGGGAGTGATGGCCTTGTCCACTCGATACGGGGGCACCTCCCAGCCGGAGACCGGCGGGGAACACAGCCCCGAGAAGGTGCTCGCACCGGTGCTGTCGGCCTTCTGGGACGAGGACAAGTCCTGGACGATGGACACGTACCGGCGGCACGACGGGTACGAGGGCCTGCGCAAGGCGCTCGCCATGTCACCGGACGACCTCATCGCCTATGTGAAGGAATCCGGTCTGCGCGGCCGGGGCGGCGCGGGATTCCCGACGGGAATGAAGTGGCAGTTCATTCCCCAGGGTGACGGAAAGCCTCACTATCTAGTTGTCAACGCCGACGAATCGGAGCCCGGGACCTGTAAGGACATCCCGCTCCTCTTCGCGAACCCGCACAGCCTCATCGAGGGCATTGTGATCGCCTGTTACGCGATCCGGTCTTCGCATGCGTTCATCTATCTGCGGGGCGAGGTCGTCCCCGTACTGCGGCGCCTGCACGAGGCCGTACGCGAGGCCCACGAGGCGGGCTACCTGGGAGAGAACATCCTGGGCAGCGGACTCGATCTCCAGCTCACCGTGCACGCGGGCGCGGGCGCGTACATCTGTGGTGAGGAGACCGCGCTCCTCGACTCGCTCGAAGGCCGCCGTGGGCAGCCGCGACTTCGTCCCCCTTTCCCTGCGGTCGCGGGTCTTTATGCCTGTCCCACTGTGGTGAACAACGTCGAGTCGATCGCGTCGGTTCCCGCGATTCTCCACAAGGGCAAAGAATGGTTCCGCTCGATGGGAAGCGAGAAGTCCCCGGGCTTCACGCTCTACTCGCTCAGCGGCCATGTCACCAGCCCCGGCCAGTACGAGGCCCCCCTCGGCATCACCCTGCGTCAGCTCCTCGACATGAGCGGCGGCATCCGGGCCGGACACCGCCTCAAGTTCTGGACGCCGGGCGGCTCCTCGACCCCGATGTTCACCGACGAACACCTCGACGTCCCCCTTGATTACGAAGGAGTGGGCGCCGCGGGTTCCATGCTCGGCACGAAAGCACTCCAGTGCTTCGACGAGACGACCTGTGTCGTACGGGCCGTCACGCGGTGGACCGAGTTCTACGCCCACGAGTCCTGCGGCAAGTGCACACCTTGCCGCGAAGGCACGTACTGGCTCGTGCAGTTGCTGCGCGACATCGAGGCCGGCAAGGGCGTCATGTCCGACCTCGACAAGCTGAACGACATCGCCGACAACATCAACGGCAAGTCCTTCTGCGCCCTCGGCGACGGCGCCGCCTCACCGATCTTCTCCTCCCTCAAGTACTTCCGCGCGGAGTACGAGGAGCACATCACGGGCCGCGGCTGCCCCTTCGACCCCGCCAGGTCGACGGTCTGGGCCGACAAGGACAAGCACACGGAGGTGAACGCATGACCGTGACCACGAGCGCTCCCTCCGGAGGCGGGGAGGCGGCGGTCCCGCCGGAGGATCTCGTCTCACTGACCATCGACGGCGTCGAGATCAGCGTGCCCAAGGGCACCCTGGTCATCCGCGCCGCCGAACAGCTCGGCATCGAGATCCCCCGCTTCTGCGACCACCCCCTCCTCGACCCGGCCGGCGCCTGCCGCCAGTGCATCGTCGAGGTCGAGGGCCAGCGCAAGCCCATGGCGTCCTGCACGATCACCTGCACGGACGGGATGGTCGTCAAGACCCATCTCACCTCTCCTGTCGCCGAGAAGGCCCAGAAGGGTGTGATGGAGCTGCTGCTCATCAACCACCCGCTGGACTGCCCCGTCTGCGACAAGGGCGGCGAGTGCCCGCTGCAGAACCAGGCCATGTCGCACGGCGACTCCGAGTCCCGCTTCGACGGCAAGAAGCGCACGTACGAGAAGCCCGTCCCGATCTCCACCCAGGTACTGCTCGACCGCGAGCGGTGCGTGCTGTGCGCCCGCTGCACCCGGTTCTCCAACCAGGTCGCGGGCGACCCGATGATCGAACTGATCGAGCGGGGCGCGCTCCAGCAGGTCGGTACCGGCGAGGGCGACCCCTTCGAGTCGTACTTCTCCGGGAACACCATCCAGATCTGCCCCGTCGGGGCGCTCACCTCGGCGGCGTACCGATTCCGCTCGCGGCCCTTCGACCTCGTCTCCTCGCCCTCGGTGTGCGAGCACTGCTCCGGCGGCTGCGCGACCCGCACCGACCACCGGCGCGGCAAGGTCATGCGGCGCATCGCGGCCGACGACCCCGAGGTCAACGAGGAGTGGATGTGCGACAAGGGGCGGTTCGGCTTCCGGTACGCGCAGCAGCGGGACCGGCTGACGACGCCCCTGGTGCGCGGCGGGTCCGGTGAGCTGGAGCCCGCCTCGTGGCCCGAGGCACTGGAGGCGGCGGCCCAAGGGCTCCTGGCGGCCCGCTCCCGGGCCGGCGTCCTCACCGGCGGCCGGCTGACCGTCGAGGACGCCTACGCGTACAGCAAGTTCGCGCGCGTGGCCCTCGACACGAACGACATCGACTTCCGCGCGCGCGTGCACAGCGCCGAGGAGGCCGAGTTCCTGGCCGCCCGCGTCGCCGGGCGTGGCCGCGATCTCGACGGTACGGGGGTCACGTACACCGCGCTGGAGAAGGCGCCCGCGGTCCTGCTCGCCGGATTCGAGTCCGAGGAGGAGGCGCCCGGCGTCTTCCTGCGGCTCCGCAAGGCGTGGCGCGGACACGGGCAGAAGACCTTCTCGCTGGCCACGCACGCGACCCGCGGCCTGGAGAAGGCGGGCGGCACGCTGCTGTCGGCCGCCCCCGGCACCGAGACCGCGTGGCTGGACGCGCTCGCGTCCGGCACCGGCCTGGAGGACGACGGGGCGAAGGCCGCCGAGGCACTGCGCCTCGCGGGCGCCGTGATCGTCGTCGGTGAGCGGCTGGCCTCCGTGGCGGGCGGGCTCACCGCCGCCGTACGGGCCGCCACCGCCACCGGCGCCCAACTGGTGTGGATCCCGCGCAGGGCCGGGGAACGCGGCGCGATCGAGGCGGGGGCGATGCCCTCGCTGCTGCCCGGCGGACGTCCGGCCACCGACCCGCGCGCGCGGGACGAGGTCATCGGGGCCTGGAAGATCGGCGCGCTTCCGCACCGGCACGGCCGCGACACCGGACAGATCGTCGAGGCCGCCGCCACCGGCGAACTCTCCGCGCTCGTCGTGGCGGGCGTCGAGGTCGCCGACCTCCCCGACCCCACGCGCGCGCGTGCCGCACTGTCCGAAGTGGGCTTCCTGGTGTCGCTGGAACTGCGTCCCAGTGAGATCACCGAGCACGCGGACGTCGTGTTCCCGGTCGCCGCGGTCGCCGAGAAGGCGGGCACCTTCCTCAACTGGGAGGGCCGGGCACGCCTCTTCGAGGCCGCTCTGAAGCCCGACCAGATGACCCGCCGGGTGGCTCCCACCGACGCGCGCGTCCTGCAGATGCTGGCCGACGCCATGGACGTACACCTGGGACTGCCCGACCTGCGGACCGTGCGCGGAGAGCTGGACCGGCTCGGCGCCTGGGACGGGCCGCGGGCCACCGAGCCGCTGGAGACCGCGGCGCAGTTGCCGCGGCCCGCCGCCGGCGAGGCCGTGCTCGCCGGGCACCGGCTGCTGCTCGACCAGGGGCGCCTCCAGGAGGGCGACGAGGCGCTCGCCGGGACCCGGCACGCCGCCCACGCGCGCGTGTCGCCCGCCACGGCCGCCGAGGCGGGTGTCAAGGACGGCGACACGCTGGCCGTGACCGGCCCCTCGGGAGCGGTCGAACTCCCGCTGCGGATCACGCAGATGCCCGACCGGGTGGTCTGGCTCCCGCTGAACTCCGCCGGGGGAGGCGTCGCCTCGGACACGGGCGCGGCCCCCGGCGCACTCGTCCGCATCGGACCGGCGACGCTCGCCGGCGAGGCCCCCAAGGAGGTGGAGGTATGACCCCGAACCTCACCGCGCCGGTCTACCTGGCCGCGGAGGACCTCTCCGTGTTCGGCCGGGACGTCTGGTGGCTGGTCGTCATCAAGGCGGTCTTCTGCTTCGCCTTCCTGATGATCACCGTGCTCTTCTCCATCGTGTGGGAGCGCAAGGTCGTCGCCTGGATGCAGCTGCGCATCGGCCCCAACCGGCACGGCCCCTGGGGCATGCTCCAGTCGCTCGCCGACGGCATCAAGCTGATGCTCAAGGAAGACCTGATCGTCAAGCGCGCGGACAAGGTCGTCTATGTCCTCGCGCCGATCGTGGCGGCCATCCCGGCCTTCATGGCGATCGCCGTGATCCCCTTCGGGCCGGCCGGCAACGAGATCTCGATCCTCGGCCAGCGCACCACGATGCAGCTCACCGACCTGCCGATCGCGATGCTCTACATCCTCGCGGTCGCCTCGGTGGGCATCTACGGCATCGTGCTCGCGGGCTGGTCCTCCGGGTCCACGTATCCGCTGCTCGGCGGTCTGCGCTCGTGCGCGCAGATGATCTCCTACGAGATCGCCATGGGTGCCGCGTTCGCTTCGGTGTTCCTGTACTCCGGCTCGATGTCGACCTCGGAGATCGTCGCCCAGCAGCAGGACCGCTGGTACATCGTCCTGCTGCCGGTGTCGTTCCTGATCTACATCGTGACGATGGTCGGCGAGACCAACCGCGCCCCCTTCGACATGCCGGAGTCCGAGGGCGACCTGGTCGGCGGCTTCAACACCGAGTACTCGTCCATCAAGTTCGCGCTGTTCATGCTCGCCGAGTACGTGAACATGGTGACCGTCTCGGCGGTCTCCGTGACGCTCTTCCTGGGCGGCTGGCGGGCTCCCTGGCCGATCAGCACCTTCTGGGAGGGCGCCAACCACGGCTGGTGGCCGATGCTGTGGTTCGTCATCAAGGTGCAGCTGCTGCTGTTCTTCTTCATCTGGCTGCGCGGCACGCTGCCCCGCGTCCGCTACGACCAGCTGATGAAGCTCGGCTGGAAGGTCCTGATCCCGGTCTCCGTGGTCTGGCTGATGCTCGTCGCGACCGTACGGACCCTGCGCAACGAGAACTACGACTTCGCCGACATCGCCCTGTACGTGGGCGGCGGCGTCCTCGTCCTGCTGCTGCTCTCGTTCGTCGTCGACATGTTCCGCGAACGCAAGGACGCCGAGAGCGCCCGGGAGGCGCCGGACGAACCCGTCGCCTTCGACCCGATGGCGGGCGGATATCCCGTGCCGCCGCTGCCGGGGCAGGAGTTGCCGCCGGTGCCCCGGCGCCGCCCGCGCCGGGAGCGGGAGTTGATTGTCAGTGGTGGCGTGAATACTGACAGTGACGGATCCGATGGACCTCGTGACGGAAAGGAGGCGTCCGATGGCTGATGAGCAGAAGGAGACCAAACCCGGTTTCCAGAATCCCGTCGCAGGCTTCGGCGTGACCTTCAAGGCCATGTTCAAGAAGCGGCTGACCGAGCAGTATCCGGAGCAGCAGAAGACCACCGCACCGCGCTTCCACGGCCGGCACCAGCTCAATCGCCACCCGGACGGCCTGGAGAAGTGCATCGGCTGCGAGCTGTGCGCCTGGGCGTGTCCCGCGGACGCCATCTATGTGGAGGGCGCGGAGAACACCGAGGAGGAGCGCTACTCCCCGGGCGAGCGCTACGGACGCGTCTACCAGATCAACTACGCGCGCTGCATCCTGTGCGGCCTGTGCATCGAGGCGTGCCCCACGCGCGCGCTCACGATGACCAACGAGTTCGAGCTGGCCGACAGCAGCCGCGCCAACCTCATCTACACCAAGGAGCAGCTGCTCTCCGGCCTGGAGGAGGGCATGGTCGAGTCGCCGCACTCGATCTTCCCGGGCACGGACGAGCAGGACTACTACCGGGGGCTGGTCACCGAGGCCGCGCCGGGTACGGAGACCCAGGTCGCCGTCTCCAGGGGCGAGGTGCCGCAGGAGGCCGCGTCGACCTTCGGTGAGGACGAGCCGGCGTCGGAGCAGGTGATCGGCCGATGACCGCCCCGCTCGCCGCCCACGCAGGCCCCCTCGCCGTCGATGCCACCACCTCGCTGGCGGCCTACTCGACCTCCACCGGCGAGGCCTTCCAGTTCTGGATCCTCGGTACGGTCGCCGTGATCGGCGCCCTGTGCACCGTCCTCATGAAGAAGTCCGTGCACAGCGCGCTGTGCCTCGCCGGAACCATGATCATCCTGGCGGTGTTCTACCTCGCCAACGGCGCGTACTTCCTGGGCATCGTGCAGGTCGTCGTCTACACCGGCGCGATCATGATGCTGTTCCTCTTCGTGGTCATGCTCGTCGGTGTCACCGCGGCGGACTCCCTGAAGGAGACCATCAAGGGCCAGCGCTGGCTGGCCCTCCTGTGCGGCCTCGGCTTCGGCGTCCTGCTGTGCGCGGGCATCGGGAACGCGTCGCTGAACGAGTTCGAGGGCCTGACCCAGGCCAACGCCGGCGGCAACGTGGAAGGGCTGGCCGCCCTCATCTTCACGAAGTACGTCTTCGCCTTCGAGATCACCGGCGCCCTGCTCATCACGGCCGCCGTCGGCGCGATGGTGCTCACCCACCGCGAGCGCACCGAGCGGGCCAAGACCCAGCGTGAGATGGCCGAGGAACGCGTACGGGCGAACAAGCAGCTTCCGCCGCTGCCCGCACCCGGCGTGTACGCCCGGCACAACGCGGTGGACATCGCCGGTCTCCTCCCGGACGGCACCCCGTCCGAACTGACCGTCATCAGCACGCTGCGCGAGCGCGGCCAGATCCGTGATGTGTCGGACCAGGCCATCAAGGACCTGAAGGCGCTCGAACAGCGTTCCGGGGAGCGGCTCGGCCGCGAAGGACGCGAAGAGGAGGCCGCGAAGTGAACCCGGTCAACTACCTGTACCTCGCCGCCCTGTTGTTCACGATCGGCGCCTCGGGTGTCCTGATCAGGCGGAACGCGATCGTGGTGTTCATGTGCATCGAGCTGATGCTCAACGCCTGCAACCTCGCGTTCGTCGCCTTCTCCCGGATGCACGGCAATCTCGACGGCCAGATCATCGCCTTCTTCACGATGGTCGTCGCCGCCGCGGAGGTCGTGGTCGGGCTCGCGATCATCGTGTCGCTGTTCCGTTCCCGCCACTCGGCCTCGGTCGACGACGCCAGCCTGATGAAGCTGTAAGGGGTCGCTGAACCGTGACTAACGCTGAGAATCTGATTGCGCTGCTGGTAGCGGCGCCTCTGCTCGGAGCGGCCGTACTGCTGTGCGGCGGCAGGCGGCTCGATGCCGTCGGCCACTGGATCGGCACGGTCCTCGCGTCCGCCTCCTTCGTGATCGGCGTGATCCTCTTCGCCGACATGCTGGGCAAGGACGAGGAGCACCGTGCCCTCGCGCAGCACCTGTTCAGCTGGATCCCCGTCGAGGGCTTCCAGGCGGACGTCGCCTTCCAGCTCGACCAGCTGTCGATGACGTTCGTACTGCTGATCACCGGCGTCGGCTCGCTCATCCACGTGTACTCGATCGGGTACATGGAGCACGACGAGCGCCGCCGCCGCTTCTTCGGCTATCTGAACCTGTTCCTCGCGGCGATGCTGCTGCTCGTCCTCGCCGACAACTACCTGCTGCTGTACGTCGGCTGGGAGGGCGTGGGCCTCGCCTCGTACCTGCTCATCGGCTTCTGGCAGCACAAGCCCAGTGCCGCGACCGCCGCGAAGAAGGCCTTCCTGGTCAACCGCGTCGGCGACATGGGTCTGTCGATCGCCATCATGCTGATGTTCACCACCTTCGGGACCTTCGCCTTCGGGCCGGTCCTGGAGGCCACCGGTGAGACGGGCGAGGGCAAGCTCACCGCCATCGGGCTGATGCTGCTGCTCGCCGCGTGCGGCAAGTCCGCCCAGGTGCCGCTGCAGTCATGGCTCGGGGACGCGATGGAGGGCCCGACCCCGGTCTCGGCCCTCATCCACGCCGCGACCATGGTGACCGCGGGTGTGTACCTGATCGTCCGCTCCGGGGCGATCTTCAACGCCGCGCCGGACGCCCAGCTCGTCACCACCGTCGTCGGAGCGGTCACGCTGCTCTTCGGTGCGATCGTCGGTTGCGCCAAGGACGACATCAAGAAGGCGCTCGCCGGTTCGACCATGTCGCAGATCGGCTACATGATCCTCGCGGCGGGCCTCGGCCCGATCGGGTACGTCTTCGCGATCATGCACCTGGTGACGCACGGCTTCTTCAAGGCCGGGCTCTTCCTCGGCGCCGGTTCGGTCATGCACGGCATGAACGACGAGGTCGACATGCGGAAGTACGGCGGCCTGCGCAAGCACATGCCGGTCACCTTCGTGACGTTCGGCCTCGGGTACCTCGCCATCATCGGCTTCCCGGGCCTGTCCGGCTTCTTCTCCAAGGACAAGATCATCGAAGCCGCCTTCGCCAAGGGCGGCACCGAGGGCTGGATCCTCGGCGGCGTGGCCCTGCTGGGCGCGGCCATCACCGCGTTCTACATGACGCGCGTGATGCTGATGACGTTCTTCGGGGAGAAGCGCTGGCAGCCGGACGAGAACGGCCACGAGCCGCACCCGCACGAGTCGCCGCGGTCCATGACGATCCCCATGATCGTGCTGGCCTTCGGATCGGTCTTCGCGGGTGGCTTCTTCGGCATCGGTGACCGCTTCCTGCACTGGCTGGAGCCCGTCACCGAGCACGCGCACGGACACCCGCCGATCGGCGCGACCACCGTCACGCTCTCCACGATGGTCGTGCTCGTCATCGGCGTCGGCCTCGCCTACGTCCAGTACGGGCGCCGTCCCGTCCCGGTCGTCGCCCCGCGCGGCTCCCTGCTCACCCGGGCCGCCCGGCGCGACCTCCTCCAGGACGACTTCAACCACGTCGTCCTGGTGCGCGGCGGCGAGCACCTCACGCGCTCCCTGGTGTACGTCGACCACACCCTGGTCGACGGGGTCGTCAACGGCACGGCGGCCTCGATGGGCGGTCTGTCCGGACGGCTCCGCAAGCTGCAGAACGGCTACGCGCGCTCGTACGCCGTCTCGATGTTCGGCGGTGCGGCGATCCTCATCGCCGCGACCCTGCTGATGAGGGCGGTCTGATACCGATGTCCTTTCCTCTGCTGACAGCGACGGCGGCCCTCCCGGCGATCGGGGCGATCGCCACGGCCGCCGTGCCGGCCGCCCGCCGCACCGCGGCCAAATGGCTGGCGCTGCTCGTCTCGCTCGCCACCCTGGCCCTCGCCGTCGTCGTCCTGGTCCGCTTCGACCCCGACGGCGACCGCTACCAGCTCACCGAATCGCACTCCTGGATCAAGGACTTCGGGGTGCGGTACGAGCTGGGCGTGGACGGCATCGCGGTGGCGCTGATCGCGCTGACCGCCCTGCTGATCCCGTTCATCATCCTCGCGGGCTGGCACGACGCCGACCCGCTGGAGACCCACAGCAGCCGGTGGCGGCCGACCCAGGGCTTCTTCGCCCTGATCCTCGGTGTCGAGGCGATGGTGATCATCTCCTTCGAGGCCACCGACGTCTTCCTCTTCTACATCTTCTTCGAAGCCATGCTCATCCCGATGTACTTCCTCATCGGCGGCTTCGGGGACCGGGCCCACGCGGGCTCGGACGAACACGCGGCGGCGCAGCGCTCGTACGCCGCCGTGAAGTTCCTCCTCTACAACCTGGCCGGCGGCCTGATCATGCTGGCCGCCGTGATCGGCCTCTACGTGGTGGCGGGGAACTTCTCGCTCCAGGCAATCGCCGAGGCCCGGGCCAACGGCTCGCTGGACATGGCGACCAACACCGAACGGTGGCTGTTCCTCGGCTTCTTCTTCGCCTTCGCGGTGAAGGCGCCCCTGTGGCCGCTCCACACCTGGCTGCCCAACGCCATGGGGGAGGCCACCGCCCCGGTCGCCGTACTGATCACCGCGGTGGTCGACAAGGTCGGCACCTTCGCGATGCTCCGCTTCTGCCTCCAGCTCTTCCCGGAAGCCTCGAAGTGGGCGACACCCGCGATCCTCGTCCTCGCCCTGATCAGCATCATCTACGGGGCGCTGCTCGCGGTCGGCCAGCGGGACATCAAGCGTCTGGTGGCGTACGCGTCGATCTCCCACTTCGGGTTCATCATCATGGGCATCTTCGCGATGACCAGCCAGGGGCAGTCGGGCGCGACGCTCTACATGGTCAACCACGGGATCTCGACCGCCGCGCTGATGCTGGTGGCCGGGTTCCTGATCACCCGGCGCGGCTCGCGTCTGATCGCCGACTACGGAGGGGTGCAGAAAGTCGCCCCGGTGCTCGCGGGCACCTTCCTGATCGGCAGCCTGGCGACGCTGTCGCTGCCGGGACTCGCCCCGTTCGTGAGTGAGTTCCTGGTCCTGATCGGCACCTTCGCGCGCTATCCGGTCATCGGGATCATCGCCACCTTCGGCATCGTCCTCGCCGCGCTCTACACGCTCGTCCTCTACCAGCGGACGATGACGGGCCCGGTGAAGCCCGAGGTCTCGGCGATGCCCGACCTCAAGGTGAGGGAACTCGCGGTGGTCGCCCCGCTGATCGCCCTGTTGATCTTCCTCGGCGTCTACCCGAAGCCCCTCACCGACATCGTCAACCCGGCGGTCAAGCAGACCATGTCCGACGTACACAAGAAGGACCCCAAGCCCGAGGTGGAGGCCGCCAAGTGAGCGCTACAGCCGTCCACAGCCTGTGGACAACGGCGGCCGAGCCGATCCAGAAGATCGACGCGCCGCACATCGAGTACGGGCAGCTGTCGCCCACCCTGATCGTCATCGGGGCGGCGGTCATCGGAATCCTGGTCGAGGCCTTCGTGCCCCGCAGGTCCCGCTACTACGTGCAGGTCTTCGTGTCCGTCGTCGCTCTCGCCGCCGCGTTCGCCGCGGTGGTCGCCCTCGCGGCGAGCGGATACGGCACCACGAAGGCGGGTATCGCCGCGATGGGCGCCGTCGCGGTCGACGGGCCCGCGCTCTTCCTTCAGGGCGTCATCCTGCTGGCCGGTGTACTGGGCGTGTTCACGTTCGCCGAACGGCGCCTCGATCCCGTGGCGCACGGCAACCGCGTCGACTCGTTCGCCGCGCAGGCCGCCTCCGTGCCGGGCAGCGACAGCGAGAAGGCCGCGGTCAAGGCGGGATTCACCACCACCGAGGTGTTCCCGCTGCTGCTCTTCGCCATCGGCGGCATGCTCGTCTTCCCGGCGGCGAACGACCTGCTGACCCTCTTCATCGCGCTGGAGGTCTTCTCGCTGCCGCTCTACCTGCTGTGCGCCGTGGCCCGCCGCAAGCGGATCATGTCGCAGGAGGCCGCGGTCAAGTACTTCCTGCTCGGCGCGTTCGCCTCCGCGTTCACCCTCTTCGGCATCGCCCTGCTCTACGGCTACGCGGGCTCCGTGTCGTACGCGACGATCGCCCAGGTCGTCGACGGCACGGTCGAGACGGTGAACCCGGCGCTCGCCGACACCATGGGCAACGACGCGCTGCTGCTCATCGGCGCCGCGATGGTCGTCATGGGCCTGCTGTTCAAGGTCGGCGCGGTGCCGTTCCACATGTGGACCCCGGACGTCTACCAGGGCGCGCCGACCCCGGTGACCGGCTTCATGGCCGCCGCGACCAAGGTGGCCGCCTTCGGCGCGCTGCTGCGGCTCCTGTACGTCGTCCTGCCGGGCCTGCGCTGGGACTGGCGGCCGGTGATGATGGGCGTCGCGGTCGTCACCATGCTGGGCGGCGCGATCGTCGCGATCACCCAGACCGACATCAAGCGGCTCCTCGCGTACTCGTCCATCGCGCACGCGGGATTCATCCTCGCCGGTGTCATCGCGATGACACCGGACGGTGTGTCGTCGGTGCTCTTCTACCTGGGCGCCTACTCGTTCGTGACGATCGGCGCGTTCGCGGTGGTCACCCTCGTCCGCGACGCGGGCGGCGAGGCCACGCACCTGTCCAAGTGGGCCGGCCTCGGACGCAGGTCACCACTGGTGGCGGCGGTGTTCGCGGTCTATCTGCTGGCCTTCGCGGGCATCCCGCTGACCTCCGGCTTCGCGGGCAAGTTCGCCGTGTTCAAGGCGGCGGCCGAGGGCGGCGCGGGCGCGCTGGTCGTGGTCGGTGTGATCTCGTCGGCCATCGCGGCGTTCTTCTACATCCGTGTGATCGTGCTGATGTTCTTCAGCGAGCCGCGTCCGGAGGGACCCACGGTCGCCGTGCCGTCGCCCCTGACGATGACGGCCATCGCGGTGGGCGTGGCGGTCACGCTGGTGCTCGGTGTGGCGCCGCAGTACTTCCTCGACCTGGCGGGACAGGCGGGCGTTTTCGTCCGCTGAGGGTCTGGTGAGTCGTGGGCCCCGGTTCCGTACGGAACCGGGGCCCACGCCGTTCACCGGCACGGTCCGGCATGCGCGTTCCGCAGATACTCCGTCGCAGCCTGTGGATAACTCCGACGCTGTCGGTGCGGACCCCTATCGTGGACGCAGTGGTCGAGGCACGACGTACGGGGGACGGGACGATGGGCGGGACGGGTGTGATGACAGAGGTGGCGGAGAGCGAAGCGCTCGCAACGCTCCACCGGGTCTTCGGGTACGAGGCCTTCCGAGGGGAGCAGGAAGCCGTCATCGAGCATGTGGTGAGCGGCGGGGACGCGGTCGTCCTCATGCCCACAGGCGGCGGAAAGTCGCTCTGCTACCAGATTCCGGCCCTGGTCAGACCCGGTACGGGTGTGGTGGTCTCCCCGCTCATCGCGCTGATGCAGGACCAGGTGGACGCGCTGCGGGCGCTCGGCGTGCGCGCCGGGTTCATGAACTCCACGCAGGACTTCGACGAGCGGCGCACGGTCGAGGCCGAGTTCCTCGCGGGCGAGCTCGACCTGATCTACCTCGCGCCGGAGCGGCTGCGCCTGGAGTCCACGCTCGACCTCCTCAAGCGGGGCAAGATCTCCGTCTTCGCCATCGACGAGGCGCACTGCGTGTCCCAGTGGGGCCACGACTTCCGCCCCGACTACCTCTCGCTCTCCCTGCTGGGCGAGCGCTGGCCGGACGTACCGCGCATCGCGCTGACCGCGACGGCCACGCACGCGACGCACACGGAGATCACCCAGCGCCTGGGCATGCCGGACGCCCGCCACTTCGTGGCCAGCTTCGACCGGCCCAACATCCAGTACCGGATCGTGCCGAAGGCCGACCCCAAGAAGCAGCTGCTCGCCTTCCTCCAGGAGGAGCACGCGGGCGACGCGGGCATCGTGTACTGCCTCTCGCGCAACTCGGTCGAGAAGACGGCCGAGTTCCTCGCCCGCAACGGCGTCGCCGCGGTGCCGTACCACGCGGGCCTCGACTCGGGCACGCGCGCCGCCCACCAGTCGAGGTTCCTGCGCGAGGACGGTCTGGTGGTGTGCGCGACCATCGCCTTCGGCATGGGCATCGACAAGCCGGACGTCCGGTTCGTCGCCCACCTCGACCTGCCCAAGTCCGTCGAGGGCTACTACCAGGAGACGGGCCGCGCGGGCCGCGACGGAATGCCGTCCACGGCGTGGATGGCCTACGGCCTGAACGACGTCATACAACAGCGCAAGATGATCCAGTCGAGCGAGGGCGACGAGGCGTTCCGCCGCCGGGCGGCCTCGCACCTCGAAGCGATGCTGGCGCTGTGCGAGACCGCCCAGTGCCGGCGCGGCCAGCTGCTCGCCTACTTCGGCCAGGACGACGTGGTCGAGGCGTGCGGGAACTGCGACACCTGTCTGGTCCCGCCCGAGACCTGGGACGGCACGGTCGCGGCGCAGAAGGTGCTGTCCACCGTGGTGCGGCTGCAGCGCGAGCGGGGGCAGAAGTTCGGGGCGATCCAGATCGTCGACATCCTGCTCGGGCGCAAGACGGCCAAGGTCATCCAGTTCGACCACGACCAGCTGTCCGTCTTCGGCATCGGCGAGGAGCTGGACGAGGGCGCGTGGCGCGGTGTCGTCCGGCAGATGCTGGCCCAGGGCCTCCTCGCGGTCGAGGGCGCGTACGGGACGCTGGTACTGACCGAGGCGAGCGAGACCGTGCTGCGGCGCGAGCGGGAGGTACCGCTGCGCAAGGAGCAGCCGAAGCCGGCGACCTCCAAGGGCTCGTCCTCCTCGTCCGGTTCAGGCCGGGCCGAGCGCAAGGCCAAGGCGGCGGCCGCGGCGGCCGAGATGCCCTCCGAGCTGCTCCCCGCCTTCGAGGCCCTGCGCACCTGGCGTGCCGGGCAGGCCAAGGAGCAGGGAGTCCCGGCGTACGTCATCTTCCACGACGCGACCCTGCGGGAGATCGCCACGCTGTGGCCCACCTCCGTCCCGGAGCTGGGCGGCATCAGCGGCATCGGCGAGAAGAAACTCGCGACGTACGGAGAGGGAGTGGTCGGGGTCCTCGCCTCCCTGGAGCGCCCCACCGTGGCACCGAAGGGTTCGGGGAGCGGCGACGGCCCGGCCCCTCGACCGGAGCCGCAACGCCGAAGCACCGGCGACCCCGACCTGCACTGGCCGGAGATGGAACCGGAACCGGAACCGGAGGACTGGATGTAGGGGGGCGCCCCCAGGGGCGCGAGGAACTGCGCGACCAGCCCCCACGCCCCCGCACCCAACACACGACCGCAGGCCCCCGCCCTCAGGGGCGCGGGGAACTGCGCGACCAGCCCCTACGAGCCCGCACCCGACACACGGCCCGCACGTCACAACGCCCGTGACGCGTAGGCCCTGACATCCGCGTCAGCGTCCGACGTGGCCGTGGCGAGCGCCGCCCGCGCTGCGGCGGCAGCGGCGGTCGAGCCCGCGGAAGCGTCGGCGGACTCCGCGTGGCGCACAAGCGCAAGAACCGCCGCCTTGCGAACATCCGCGTTCGAGTCACCCAAGGCCTCCGCGAGGGCGCCCACGGCGACCTCGGCAACCGCGGCATCCGCCGCGGACAGCGCGGCGGCGGCCCCGGCCCGCACCTGCCAGGCGGGATCGACCCGGGCGGCACGGACGGCACGTGCGGCCAGCGCCGCCGGGCACCCCGTCCCGCCCAACGAGGCGAAGGCGGCCCCGCGGACCAGCGCGTCCGCGTCCTCGGTGAGCCGGTCGAGCGCGGCGAGAACGACACCGGCCCGGGTGTCCGGGGCGGCCCCGGCCACCCCGTGGGCCGGGCCAGGATTCACCGTCGCCAGCGCCTTGGCCACGGTCACCCGCACCTCTCGGGAGGGGTCGGCCGCCGCGAGGGCCAGGGCGTCGGCCGCGTCGACCGACACCAGGGCCCGGACCGCCTCGATGCGGACGGAGGCGTCGGGGTCGTCCAGCGCGGGAGCGAAGAGGCCGGCGTCGCCCAGGCGCAGGGCCCGCAGGACGTTGAGCGCGGCGGCGCGCACGACGGGGTCGGACTGGGCCAGGGCCCGCGTGAGCGGGTCGCGCAGGGCCGGTTCGGGCGTGAGCGTCTCGACGAGTTCGCGCAGGGAGGCCGCCGCGGCGGCGCGAACGGCACGGTCGGTGTCGGCGAGCGAGCCGGCCAGCGCCGGTCCCGTACCGACCGGGGCCGTCTCGGTGAGCAGGGCGACGGCGGCCCGTCTGACGGCGGGCTCGGGGTCGGTCAGGTAGGGCAGGACGGTGCCGAGTTCGGGCTCCTCGTCGGCGAGGGCGAGGAGTTCGAGGAGCCGCGGTGAGGTACCGGCGCCGGAGTGGGGGCCGGTGCCGATGCCGGGCGCCACGAGGTCGGGCGCCACGGTGGTGGCCGTCCCGGCGGCGACCGGGGCCGCGTCCCGGGCGCCCGCCGTGGCCACGCCCTCCGGATGGACCTCGCCGATGTGGCGGGAGGACCCGCCGACGGGGGTGAAGCCGTCGACGGGGGTGGTGTAGGGAGCGACGGGACGAGCGGTGAAAGTCATCGAACCGGAGGGGGACTTGTGCAGGTCGAGGTGGTGGAACCAGGAGGAGTCGTCGCGCGCGGGATGGTCCGTGCGGTCGTGGTACAGACCCCAGCGGGACTCGGTGCGGGCCAGCGAGGCACGGGCCGCCATCTCCGCGCAGTCGCGGATGAAGGTGACCTCGGCGCACCGCATCAGTTCGTGCGGTGTGCGCCCGCCCATCTCGGAGATGTCCGCGCGCATCCGCTCGAAGGACTCCAGGGCGAGCGACAGCCGGGCACCGGACTTGGGAGGGGCCACGTAGTCGTTCACGAAACGGCGGAGTTTGTACTCGACCTGGGACTGCGGCGGCCCCTCCGGGTTGCGCAGCGGACGGTAGACCAGCTCGTGCGCCTCGCGCAGCTGATCCTGCGGCAACTCGCCCTCGTGGGCGCGGTACTGGGCCGCGTCGGCCCCCGCGAGGTCCCCGAACACGAACGCGCCGATCATGTAGTTGTGCGGGACACACGCCAGGTCCCCGGCGGCGTACAGCCGCGGCACGGTCGTGCGCGCCTGGTCGTCGACCCGTACGCCCGAGGCGGAGTGGCCGCCGCACAGGCCGATCTCGGAGATGTGCATCTCGACGTCGTGGGTGCGGTAGTCGTGGCCGCGCCCGGCGTGGAAGGTGCCGCGCGTGGGCCGCTCCGTGGAGTGCAGGATCGACTCAAGCGAGGCGATCGACTCCTCGGGGAGGTGGCTGAGTTTGAGGTAGACGGGGCCCCGGTCCGAGGCGACCTCCGCGGCGAACTCCGCCATCATCTGGCCCGACCAGTAGTCGGAGTCGACGAAGCGCTCGCCGTGCCGGTTGACCTGGTAGCCGCCGAAGGGATTGGCGACGTACGCGCAGGCGGGACCGTTGTAGTCCTTGATCAGCGGGTTGATCTGGAAGCACTCGATACCGGTCAGTTCGGCGCCGGCGTGGTAGGCCATGGCGTAGCCGTCACCGGCGTTCGTCGGGTTCTCGTACGTCCCGTAGAGGTAGCCGGAGGCGGGCAGACCGAGCCGGCCGCAGGCGCCGGTCGCCAGGATCACCGCGCCCGCGCGGACGGTGACGAACCGCCCCGTGCGGGTGTTGAAGCCCGCGGCGCCCACCGCGCGCCCTCCGTCGGTCAGTACGCGCACCGGCATCACCCGGTTCTCGATCCGGATGCGTTCGCGCATCTCGCGCCGCCGCAGCTGCCGGTAGAGGACCTTCTTCACGTCCTTGCCCTCGGGCATCGGCAGCACGTACGAGCCGGACCGGTGGACCTGGCGGACCGCGTACTCGCCGTACTCGTCCTTCTCGAACTTCACGCCGTACGACTCCAGCCGCTGGACCATCGCGAAGCCGCGGGTGGCGGTCTGGCGGACGGTGGACTGGTCGACGATGCCGTCGTTGGCGCGGGTGATCTCGGCGACGTAGTCGTCGGGCTCGGCGCGGCCGGGGACGACCGCGTTGTTGACGCCGTCCATGCCCATGGCGAGCGCGCCGGAGTGCCGTACGTGCGCCTTCTCAAGGAGCAGCACGTCGGCCCCGTGCTCGGCGGCGGTCAGCGCCGCCATCGTGCCGGCCGTGCCGCCGCCGATGACGAGGACGTCGCAGGAGAGCTCCTCGGCGTCACCGAGAGCGGGAATCTCCAGAAGGGTGTCCACCAAGGTGCCTTTCAGGTACTGAGGGAAGTGAGGACCTCGCGCCGCAGGGCCACCCGCGCCGGGTCGTCGTGCGCCGTACGGTCGCGGGGGTGCGGCACCTCGCGTACGGCGGTCAGCCGGCCGGAACCGAGGAGCGCCACGCGGTCCCCGAGGAACAGGGCCTCGTCCACGTCGTGGGTGACGAAGACGACGGTGGCGCCCGTGCCGTGCAGCACCTCCACCAGCAGGTCCTGCATGCCGGCCCGGGTCTGGGCGTCGAGGGCGCCGAACGGCTCGTCCATCAGGACGGCGCGCGGACGCGGGGCGAGCGCCCGGGCCAGTTGCGCGCGCTGGCGCTGGCCCCCGGAGACGCGGTGCGGCAACTGTCCCGACCGGTCGGCGAGTCCGACCCGGTCGAGCCAGGACTCGGCCTGCCTCCTGCGCTCGCCGCGCGGCACCCCTTCGATGGCGAGGGGCAGTTCGACGTTGGCGCGCAGGCTGCGCCAGGGGAGCAGGGCGTCCTCCTGGAAGACCAGCGCGCGGGTGGCCGACGGTCCCTCGATCCGCTGTCCGTCCTGTTCCACCGCCCCGGCCAGGGCGGGCAGCAGTCCGGCCAGGGTGCGCAGCAGGGTCGACTTGCCGCAGCCCGAGGAGCCGACGACGGTGAGGATCTCGCCCGGGGCGACATCCAGGTCGACGCCGGCGAGGGCGGTGGAGTCGGGGCGGCCGAGAGTGGCCGAGCGGAGGGCGAGCCGGGTGCCGCGTACCGGCGCGGGTTCCCTTACGGGAGCCGGTCCGGTGGACGTCCGGGTCTCAGACGAGGTGCTCATCGCGCGCCTCCTTGCTGTGGACGGCGGAGGGAGCGGAGGCGGAACCGGCGGCAGGCGCCGCCTTCGGGGGCCTGGCCCGCGATCCGGGGACGTACGACGCGCGGGGCAGCCAGCGGGTCAGGCGGCGGCCGAGGAGTTCCACGGCCGTGGAGGTGAGCCAGCCCAGGACGCCGATCGTCACCATGCCGACGAAGACGCCGGGGTAGTCGACGACGGTGTAGTCCTGCCAGGTGCGGTAGCCGACGCCGTACTGGCCGGAGATCATCTCGGCGGAGATCACACAGATCCACGAGACGCCGATGCCGACCGAGAGGCCGCCGAAGATGCCGGGCAGGGCGCCCGGCAGGACCACCGTGGCGAGGATCCGGCCGCGACCGCCGCCCATGGTGCGCACCGCCTCCTCCCAGACGGGTGTCAGCGCGCGGACCGCGTGCCGGGTGGAGACCAGCACGGGGAAGAAGGCGGCAGTGCAGGTGATGAAGACGATGCCCTGTTCGTTGCTGGGGAACAGCAGGATCGCCACGGGGACGAGGGCGATCGCGGGGATCGGCCTGACCACTTCGAGGATCGGGCCGAGCAGGTCCTCGGCGAGGCGGGAGCGGGCCACGGCCACGCCGGTGGCGATGCCCAGGACGGCCGCCAGGAGGAAGCCGGTGAGGATCCGGGTGAGGCTGTCGGTGAGGTCCGTCCAGTAGTCGTCCCCGCCGAGCCGTTCACCGAAGGCGCGCGCCACGTCGGCGACGGTCGGGAACTGCGAGAAGCGCAGCCAGAGGTCCACGTCGAGGCTGGTCAACAGCTGCCAGGCGACCAGGGCGGTGGTGAGGGAGGCGGCGCGCAGCGCGTAACGGGCCGCTCCGGCGCGCCCGCTCACGACGACTCCGGAGCGGCTGCGGCGCGCGCCAGCGCTTCGGCGTACGGGAGAGTGCGCGCGCCTTCGTGCTCGGCGGCGTACGCCCGCGCGCCGGAGGCCGTGACGAACGGCCGCAGCGCGTCGCCGTCGGTCACCCACACGGCTCTGTCCGCGAACCAGGGGGTCCCGGTGGTGGTGTCGGGGACGTACGCGGCACGGACGGAGCCCTTGTGTCCGGACACGTAACGCAGGAGGGAGGAGGGCGACTTGAAGGTACGGGTCTCGGTGGCGCCCTCGGTCCACACCTCGCTCGCGGCGGCGGGGGGAGCCGCGGTGAGCTGTTCGGTGTACGCGCTCGTGCCCAGGGCGCGCTTGACGTACCGGTCGTCCACGAAGGCGTCCACGTCGATGTCTCCGACGAGCTTCGCGGACTTCAGGACGGCGACGTCCTTCTTCAGGGCGGAGATCAGCCGGGGTTGCAGTGCCAGGCCGAAGGTGGCGATGCCGTGCCCGCCGTTGTAGAGGTGGACGACCTCGGCGGGCAGCCCGGTCGCCTTCGCGACCTTCTCCGACGCGGTCACCGGGTGGTCGTGGAGGTAGTCCGTCGCCTGCGCCTGCGCCTTGAGGAAGGCTTCGAGGACGGCGGGGCGCTTCTTCGCGAAGTCCTGGCGGGCGGTGACTCCGTGGAAGGTCGGCAGGTTCAGTTCGGCGCCGTCGTAGAGGGCTTTCGCCTTGCCCTGGAAGGCGAGCAGGCCGGGCCAGGCGACGAACTGCGAGAGCGCGTCGGCGCTGCCCGCCGAGAGCGCCGAAGCACCCACCGCGGGCTGCTGGTTGAGCTTCTCGATGTCGTCTTGCGGGTCGATCCCGGCCCGCTGCAGGGCCCGTACGAGGGTGCCGTCGGCCGCCGAGCCGATGCTCGTCGACACCTTCCTGCCGCGCAGGTCCTTCAGCGCGGTGAGCTTCGAGTCCGGTGCGGTGACGATGGTGTTGAGCCCGCCGCGCAGGTTGTAGCCGGTGACGGAGACGAGGCGGGTGGGGCGGCCGAGCTGGGCGCCGCGGGCCGCGTTGATCAGCAGGGGGAAGTCGCCCATCGAACCGATGTCGATCTTCCCGGCGGTCATCTGCGCGGTGATCGGGGCGCCGGTCGCGTAGTCCTGCCAGTTCACCTTGTAGGTCCTGCCGTCGCCCAGTGCGTTCAGCTGCTTCTCGAAGTAGCCGAGGGAACGCAGGAGCGTGCCCGCCGTGACCGTGTTGATGGTCTTGGACTGGTAGCCGACGGTGACGGTGACCGTGGAGCCGTCACCGGCCTCGGCGTCCCCGCCGCAACCGGCCAGCGGGAGCAGCAGGGCGACGGCGGCGACCGCGACCGCCGGACGGCCCGGGGCCATGCGTTTCTTGGAGGTCATGGGGGTTCGGGCCTCTCACCGGAGCAGATAGGGCATGTTGACCGTGACGGCTCCGGTGGGACAGCGGGCCGCGCACGGGCCGCAGTACCAGCACTCGTCGACGTGCATGTAGGCCTTGCCGTTGCTCTCGTCGATGGCGAGGGAGTCCAGGGGGCACATGTCCACACAGAGCGTGCAGCCGTCGATGCACTTCGACTCGTCGATGGTCACGGGCACGTCGGCCCGCTGGGGCGCCAAGGGCATGGCTGTCTCCAGGGAAGTCCCGCCGAAGCGGGCAAGGGGGCGAAGGAGTCAGAGCGAGCGGCGCAGCAGCCCGCTCATCGTGATGCGGTCGCCGCGGAACCGGATGAACTCCAGATCGACGGGGCGGCCGTCGGCGAGGTGCGTGAGACGTTCCAGCATCAGGACGGCCGAGCCGCGCGGAGCCTGCAGCACGGTCGCGGAGTGCGCGTCGGCGTTGACGGCCTCCAGGGTGATCTCGGCGTGTCCGAGCGGCTGTCCGGTGATGGCTTCCAGGAGGCGGAAGACGTCAGTGTTCTCCAGGTCGGCGCCGAGCAGGGCGGTGCCGAGGTCGAGAGGGATGTAGGTGAGGTCGAGGGAGAGCGGCAGCCCGTTCAGCCGCCGGAGCCGTTCGATGTAGAGGACGTCGGCGCCGACGGGCACACGGAGCCGTTCGGCGACCGGGGCCGGCGCGGCGACGGGGCCCGCCGAGCGGACCTCGTTGCTGACCCGGCCGTGTTCGCGCAGGGTCTCCGCGAGTCCCATCAGCCGGTCGAGCCCGTGCGGGTACTTCTCGGCGACGACGACCGTGCCGACGCCGGGCAGCCGTTCCACCAGGCCCTCGGCCCGCAGCAGGTCGAGAGCCTGGCGCACGGTGTTGCGCGAGGTGCGGTAGTCGGCGCCGATGGCGGTCTCGTGCGGCAGCGTGCCGCCCGGGAAGCCGCCTGTCAGCACCTGCCGGCGCAGCAGATCGGCGAGCTGCCTGGCCTGGTCCGCACGCAGCCTGCGCCGGCGGGCGGCGACGGTGGTCGCGCCCTGGCCGGCGTGCTCTCGGATGCGTTCGGTGGGCATGCGACGGACCATACCCAGGGGGTACGGGACTTGGTGTTGCCGGAGTGTTGCGCCACCGAGGGCTCCGCCGAGCGGGCGGTTGAGCTGGGGTTTTGCCGGGGGCGCGGCAAGATCTGCCACTCGGGCGGCCACTGCGGTGCGCCGGATCCCGCCGATGCGGGGGTGTTCGTCGGGTGCGGGCCGGTGGGAGCTTGTCGCGCAGTCCCCCGCGCCCCTTCGGGGCGCTCCGCTATGCGGCCGGTGCCACCCGGCCGGTCACCTCGCCGAGGCCCACCCGTGTGCCGTGCGGACCCGGCGCCCACGCCGTCAGCGTCACGACATCGCCGTCCTCCAGGAACGTCCGCTTGCCGGAGGGAAGTTCGAGGGCGTCCCGGCCGTTCCAGGTCAGCTCCAGGAGCGAGCCCAGCTCCCCGCCGGAGGCCCCGCTCACGGTCCCCGACCCGTACAGATCACCCGTACGCAGCGAGGCCCCGTTCACGGTCATGTGGGCCAGCTGCTGAGCGGCCGTCCAGTACATCGTGGAGAACGGCGGCTCGGACACCACATGCCCGTTGACGGCGACGGAGATGCGCAGGTCGTAGCCGCCCGGGTCCTCCGAGGCGTCCTCGGAGGTGTCGTCCAGGTAGGGGAGGAGAGGGTGCGTACGCGCAGGGGGCGCGACCCGGGCGTCCTCCAGTGCGTCGAGCGGTGTGATCCAGGCCGACACCGATGTGGCGAAGGACTTGCCGAGGAAGGGGCCGAGAGGGACGTACTCCCAGGCCTGGAGGTCGCGCGCGGACCAGTCGTTGAGGAGGCAGAGCCCGAAGACGTGGTCGCGGAAGTCGCCCAGCGGCACCGGCGTGCCCATCGGGGAGGGCGTGCCGACGACGAAGCCGACCTCCGCCTCGATGTCCAGCCGCACGGACGGGCCGAAGACCGGCGCCGGGTCCGCCGGAGCCTTGCGCTGGCCCGCGGGGCGTACGACGTCGGTCCCGGAGACCACCACCGTGCCCGACCGGCCGTGGTAACCGATGGGCAGGTGCTTCCAGTTGGGGGTGAGGGAGTCCTCGGCGTCGGGCCGGAAGATCTGGCCGACGTTACGGGCGTGGTTCTCGGAGGCGTAGAAGTCGACGTAGTCGGCCACCTCGAAGGGGAGATGGAGGGTCACCTCGGAGAGCGGGTGGATCAGGGGCGCGACGGTCTCGCGGTGGGCGGGGACCGTCACCCAGGCGGTCAGCGCCCGCCGGACGTCCGACCACGCGGTGCGGCCGGCCGCGAGCAGCGGGTTGAGCGTGGGGCGGGCGAGCAGGGCGGCGTACGGCGAGCCCAGTTCCACCGCTGCGGCCCCCGCGTCCAGGACATGGTCGCCCAGCCGGACGCCCACACTCCGGTGACCGGGGCCGCCCGAAGAGCTGCCCGAAGAGCCGTCCGGAGAGTTGTTCAGGGAGAAGACGCCGTACGGAAGATTGTGCGGGCCGAAGGGATCGCCCTCGGGGACATCGAAGGGGGGCATGGGGTGCTGCCTCGCTTTCCGTGTGGGTGGAGCACACGTTACGGGCAGGCGCCGCCCGTGGGCAGTGTCTGAAGAGTTCGCAATGTCCGATTGGGGGTGAGGTCGGAGGGTTTCCCTCCGGCTTGGCTTCCTTCAGGGGGCACGGACGGGAACGGCCGGCTGGGCGGCACGGCGGCGCTGGACTCGGGGCGCGAGCGCACACGGTGGGAGCGCGCGGGCGCACGCGGGCGGTCGGCGAAGGGGCGTGCATCGGGTCGGCGGAGTGGCCGATATGTCATGGGATCGGCCTGAACTCCAGGGGTCTGCTGGGGCCTGCGACGACGCGCGGGGTGGTCGAGGTGCCGGACGACGTCCGGTTCCCGTCGAGTCGGTGGGGGATTCGATCCGTATTCTCTGATCATGGCCCCACCGATTGCATATTCACTCATCGCCACTGACCTGGACGGGACGCTGCTGCGCGGCGACGACACCTTCTCGGACCGGTCGCGCGCGGCGCTGGCGATGGCGGTCGGGGCAGGCGCCCGGCACCTCGTGGTGACGGGCCGCCCCGCCCCGCGCGTACGGCCGCTGCTGGACGAACTCGGCAGCCGGGGGCTCGCGGTGTGCGGACAGGGCGCGCAGTTGTACGACTCCGGCGCGGACCGCATGGTGTGGTCCGTCACGCTCGAACGTGAGCTGGCCGAAGTGGCTCTCGGCAAGATCGAGGCGGAGGTCGGCGAGGTGTACGCGGCCGTCGACCAGGACGGGGTCGACGGACTCACGCTCATCGAGCCGGGTTACGAGATGCCCCACCCGACGCTGCCGGCGGTACGGGTGCTGCGGCGCGACGACCTCTGGACCCAGCCCATCAGCAAGGTGCTGCTGCGGCATCCGCTGCTCTCCGACGACGAGTTGGCGTCCGCCGCGCGGGGAGCGGTCGGTTCTCTGGCCACCGTCACGATGTCAGGGCCCGGTACCGTCGAACTCCAGCCATGCGGCATCACGAAGGCCACCGGCCTCGCGCTCGCCGCCGACCGGCTGGGCCTGACGTCGGCGCAGACCGTCGCCTTCGGGGACATGCCGAACGACATCCCGATGTTCGACTGGGCCGGGCGCGGGGTCGCGATGGCCAACGCGCATCCCGAACTCAAGTCCGTCGCCGACGAGATCACCCTCTCGAACGAGGACGACGGCATCGCGGTGGTCCTGGAGCGCATGTTCTCCACCCGCCGGACCGACCGCGCGGACCGGACCGACCGGACCGACCGGACCGACCGGACCGACCCGGGGACGGGTCCCCGGGTCGGCCGACGGGTCGGTCAGTAGGCGCCGAAGACGTTGTCGATCGAGCCGTAGCGCGCGGCGGCGTAGTTGCACGCCGCCGTGATGTTGGCGACCGGGTCGAACGGGTCCAGCGAGGTACCGGTCACGTGGTACGCCGAGAAGGTCGGGTCGATGACCTGCAGAAGCCCCTTCGACGGCGTACCGGCGACCGCGTTGGAGTCCCAGTTGTTCATGGCCTGCGGGTTGCCCGACGACTCGCGGATGATGTTGCGGTAGATGCCGTCGTAGGTGCCCGGGATGCCCTGCTGGGCCATGACGTCCAGCGACTGCCTGATCCAGCCGTCGAGGTCGTCCGTGTAGGTCTTCGCCGAGGCCGGGGTGACGGCGGACGCCGTGGACGCCTTGGACGCCGTGGCCGTCGTGGCGGTCTTCGCCGAGGTCCGGCCGTTCTTCGTGCCCACGGTGAGCTGGAGGCCCGGCCGGATGATCGCCGGGTCGTCGCCGATGACCGCGCGGTTGGCCTTGTACAGCTTCTTCCAGTCGCCCGTGGTGTGCGCTTTGGCGATCTTGGACAGGGTGTCGCCCTCGGCCACCTTGTAGGTGACCAGCGAGACCTGCGGGACCGCGTTCGGGGCGGCCTGGGCGCCGGTGGCCCCCACGAGGGGGAGCGCGAGTGCGGCTCCGCCCGTCCCGGCGGCGACGATGCCACGGGTGAGGGTGCTGTTTCTGGGGCGGCGGTGCTTGCCTCGTGCGGGCATGGCGAATTTCCTCTCCGGCGCCTGCGAGGTGAGCTGTCGGGTTCGGGCGGGAGATGCCCGGCCGCGTGGTGTGCGCGACTTGACCCCTAGCCGTTCCGATATACGGACCGGCGGCTTACCTGGGTCCCCCGCTCCTGCCGTACGCGAGTGAATGGGTGACTGGGTTTTCCGGGCGGCGGCAGGATTAGGCGATCCGTCCGGAGTGACGTGAACGTATGCGAGAGCACATGCCGCGAACAAGCCCCGAATTCGCACAGCGACGGCTATGAACTGCCTTGTCGGGCGAATATCTCTTGATCGAAACGGAAGGTGAAGTTCAACTTGCTTTACGCAAAGGGAAATCGACGGAGCCGGCGAAACGATCACTTCACGCGGGCGTGACCCAATTCACTGCCGCCGATGAGCAATGTCCATAAAAAAGGTGATACGCAATGTTCTGCGGTCGCCGGAAGTGCCGGACACCGTGGGTGGTTCCAGGGGCATGTGAACTCGTCCCGGCTCATCCCGCCGTGCGCGGAATCCGTTTCTCCCAGGTGCGGTGGAACACCACTTCGTCGCCGTCCTTGCAGATCACTTCGTTCGAGGTGATGAAGTCCGCCTCGTCGCAGGTGATTTCGGAGTGCGTCTCGACGCTCGCGTCCCACGGCATTTCCGGCCGGTGCAGCCGGACGGACCAGTCGGACCGGGTACGCGCGGACAACGGGTCGGACTCATTGATGGTGTACGTCTCCAGCGCGTCCTCGGTGAATTCGAGACCGTCCGGGTAGACGCGGGTGCCGCCGTACCGCGGATCCACTTCCAGGCGCCATTCGCCCTTGGCGACATCGCGGACCACGAGGCGTTCGGGACGCGGTTCGTCCAGTGTGGCGGGGGAGTTCACGCCCAGCGGAGCCGACTGCTCCGGTTCCTCGAAGACGACGGAGGGGTCCGACTCCTGGGCGCGGACCGGGAGTTCCAGCGCGCTCCCGGACGGAGTGAGGGTGAAGCCCGCCTCCGAGCCCGGCTGGGGCCAGATCCACGGCCAGTACGCGGAGGACACGGCGAGCCGGATGCGATGGCCCGGAGGGAAGGCGTGGCCGATGCCGTTCAGCTCGAAAAGCACATCCTCCGTAGAGCCCGGTTCCCAGGGAACCACCTGGTCACGGCCATGACGGGCTGTCAGGTTCAGGACGCCTCGGGTGACCAGGGTCGAGGAGCCGTCGGGGGCCACGTCGCACAGACGGGCCACTACTTGTCCACGCGTCACCGCCGAGGTGAGCCTCAGACGCACGCGCGGACGGCCCAGTACCCAGGTCTCCTCCGGAACCTCGAACTCGAAGCACACCGACCGCGCGTCCTCCTCCCGCTGGTCCGGCGGCAGGTCGGCCTCGTTGCCGAAGGGGAAGAAGCGGCCGGCGTCCAGCCCCGTGTGCTGGGGGGAGCGCACCACCACGGGGGCGCCCTGGAGCGCGTACGGGACGTGGGCGACCAGGGGGGAGGGCCAGGCGGGGTCGCCGACCCAGCGGCCGGGCAGCACCGGGTACACCGTCGCGGGAGGGTGCGAGTCGCTGACGTACGAGCGCAGGAGCGGCTCGGACATCACCCCGGAGCCGGAGCCGGAGTGGGTGCCGCTGTCAGTGTCACTGCCGGTGCCGGTGCCGGTTTCGGTGTCCTTCAGCCAGTGGTCCCACCAGCGCAGCGTCTCCTGGAGGAAGCCGATCGCCGGTCCCGGCGGCAGCCCCCGGTCGGGGTACTGGTGCGACCAGGGTCCGATCAGGCCCCGTACACGGTCCGGCGGGAGGTGTTCCACGAGGCGCAGCACGGTGTCCCGGTACGGGTCGTGCCAGCCGCCGACCGCGAGCACGGCCGCCCGGATCGCCGAGTAGTCCTCGCGGACGCTGCCGCGGCGCCACTGCTCGTCCCTCGTCTGGTGGGCGAGCCAGGTGTGCAGGAACGGATCGACCGACTCCAGTCGTTCCACCCACAGGTCGCGCCAGGACTCGCCCACGTACGCCGGATCGGGCGGGCGCGCGACGAACGCGAGCATGGTCGCCGCCCACGCGTGCATGTCGACGGCGAGTACGGAACCACCCATGTAGTGCACGTCGTTGTCGTAGCGGTCGTCCGACGAGCAGACCGTGACGACCGCCTTGAGCGGCTCGGGCGCGAGGGCCGCGATCTGGAGGGAGTTGAAGCCGCCCCAGGAGATGCCGAACATGCCGACCTTGCCGGAGCACCAGGGCCGGTCGGCGAGCCAGTCGACGACCTCGACCCCGTCGGCCAGCTCCGTCGCGGAGTATTCGTCGCCCGGCAGGCCCTCGGAGTTGCCGTGCCCGCGGACGTCCACGCGCACGGAGGCGTAGCCGTGGCCCGCGTACCAGGGGTGGCGCTGCCGGTCGCGCGGGGCGGTCCAGTCGGTCAGCCGGTAGGGGAGGTATTCGAGCAGGGCCGGTACGGGTTCTTCGGTGAGCGGACGCCACACGCGCGCGTAGAGCTTGGTTCCGTCCGCGAGGGGAACGCGGATGTCCTCGTGAAACGTCTCGTAGGGGAAGGACGTACGGATGCGCATGGGTGTCACCTCAGTGGACGGGGTGCATCGTGCGGCGCAGCCAGGGCGCCGCGGCGATCACGAGCAGACCGGCGGCCACGGCGATCGCGCCGTTGACGCCGAAGTACGCGGGCTTGGAGACGTCGTCGTAGAGCTTCACGGTCTGGGCCTGGATGCCGTTGGCGAGGGCCAGCGAGAGGAACCAGAGGGACATCGTCTGGCCGGCGAAGGCCTTCGGGGCGAGCTTCGTGGTGGCCGACATGCCGGAGGTCTCCAGGAGGATGTCGCCGAGCCCCAGCAGGAAGTACGAGCCGACGATCCACCAGACGGACATCAGGTAGTCGTCGCCGTCGTGGCCGGAGGTCGGCAGGACCATCAGCAGGAACGACAGCCCTCCGAGCACCACACCGAACGCGATCTTGTTGGAGGCGTGCGGCTGGCGGTGCCCCATCCGCACCCAGAGCGCGGCCACCACGGGGGCCAGCGCGACCTCGAAGGCGCCCAGGGCGGACGCGTACCAGCCGGCGGGGAAGTCGAAGCCGAGGATCGTCGTCCCGGCGTTCGAGGCGGCCAGCAGGATCATCGTCGAGTACGCCTGGAAGAGGATGAAGTTGAAGACCGTGGAGGCCAGGAACAGGACGATGTACGGGCGCAGCCGGCCCCGTTCCTCGGGGGTCACCCGCGGGCTCCTGAACATCACCGCGAAGTACACCACCGGCGCGATCACCGAGATCAGCGTCAGCAGGTCCACGAAGCGGTCCATGGTCAGCACTCCGGAGAGGGCCGACAGGACGGCGAGAACCGCCGCCACCAGGAGCCCCAGGACGATCAGCCGGACCGCGCGGCGCATCGCGCGGGGCGGCAGCGCGAACTCGGCCGCCCGTCCGCGCCCGGCCAGGTGACGGCGGCCCGCCACGTACTGGATCAGCCCGAGGGTCATGCCGACGGCCGCCGCCGAGAAGCCCCAGTGCCAGCCCCGGTGGTCGCCCAGCCAGCCGGTGATCAGCGGGCCCGCGAAGGCGCCCGTGTTGATGGCCATGTAGTAGAGCGCGAATCCCGCGTCACGGCGGTCGTCGTCGGTGCCGTAGAGCTTGCCGACCATGGTGGCGACGTTGGGCTTCAGCAGGCCCGTGCCCGCGCTGATCAGACCGAGGCCGGCCCAGGTGGCCGCCGCGGTGGGCACCGCCATCGCGTAGTGGCCGCAGGCGATCAGGATCCCGCCCCACAGGACCGCCCGGTACGAGCCGAGGACCCGGTCGGCGAGCCAGCCGCCGGCCACCGAGACCAGATAGACCAGCGTCCCGTACGCGGCCGACACGGAGGCGGCCGTTCCGGCGGACATGCCCATGCCTCCGTGGGCGACCGTGTCCGCGAAGTACAGGACGAGGATCGCCTGCATCCCCAGGAACGAGAAGCGCTCCCAGACCTCAAGGCCGGAGAGGGTGAGCAGGCCTCTGGGCTGGCCGAAGAAGGCGTGGTCGTCGGCGGGGTCAGGGGGTTCGTCCCCGGGCTCCGGGCCGGGTGCGGAACCGGTGTCGATCGCACTGTGGGACAAGATCCACCACTTCCCGCACCACTTCCTGTTCCTGGGAAGCCGTCCTGTTTCAGGAGGTGTCAGTTCCAGGAGGTATCGGTCAGTTATCGGTCATATCGGCAGATCACGAACATACCTTCCGTGGTTCGATACCGCCCGGCCTGGTCGAAGGTGCAAAAGGGATCAGCCGGAGGTGTCCGGCAGGGTGGTGGCGGGGGACGGGCGGGCGCTCATCGTGATCGAAAGACGACCGGATACGCTGACTTGAGTGCCAGCAGCGACACATCGACAAACACCCACAGCACAGAGCACACCCAGAGCATCCAGAGACCGCCGTTGAGAGCGTCAGCAGACAGGAGACCCTCGTGACCGTCGTCGGGCCGTTCGGGCTGAGCGTGCGGGACCAGGCTCTCGAAGCCGATGTCCAGGCCGGATTGGCGGCTGTCGAGGAGGGACTGCTCGAAGCGACCAAGAGCGAGGTCCCGTTCATCACGGAAGCCGCGCAGCACCTCGTGCGCGCGGGCGGCAAGCGGTTCCGGCCGCTGCTCGTGATGCTCGCCGCCCGGTTCGGTGACCCGTACGCGCCGGGGATCGTGCCCTCGGCGGTCGTCGTCGAGCTGACCCACCTCGCCACGCTGTACCACGACGACGTGATGGACGAGGCGGACGTGCGCCGCGGCGTGCCCAGCGCCAACAGCCGCTGGGACAACTCGGTCGCGGTCCTCACCGGCGACTTCCTCTTCGCGCGCGCCTCGCACATCCTGGCCGACCTGGGCCCCGAGGCCGTACGGGTCCAGGCGGAGGCGTTCGAGCGGCTGGTCACCGGCCAGATCCTGGAGACGGCGGGACCGCGCGACGGACGCGACCCGGTCGACCACTACATGGATGTGCTCGGCGGCAAGACCGGCTCCCTGATCGCCGTGGCCGGCCGGTTCGGCGCGATGATGTCGGGCGCCGACGAGACGGTCGTCGACGTGCTGACGCAGTACGGGGAGCGGCTCGGCGTCGCCTTCCAGCTCGCCGACGACGTGCTGGACATCGCGAGCGACTCGCGCGAGTCCGGCAAGACGCCGGGCACGGATCTGCGCGAGGGCATTCCGACGATGCCCGTCCTGCGGCTGCGCGAGCGCGTCGAGCGGCTGGGACTCGCCGAGGACATCGCCCTCGCCGAACTGCTCGCCTCCGACCTGACGGACGACGCACGGCACGCGGAGGCGCTGGCCAGGCTGCGTGTCCACCCCGCGCTGGACCAGGCCCGCCGCGACACCGTGCGGTACGCGCAGGACGCCCGCGCCACACTGGCGCCGCTCCCGGAGTGCGACGCGAAGGCGGCTCTGGTGGAACTGTGTGACGCGGTGGTGCACCGCGCGGGCTGAGCCGCGGCCTCGTTCATCGCGCTTCGCCGAGTTGCACGGACGGCGTCTCGCCCGTACGACCCCTACGGGTCGGGGGAGGCGCCGTCCCTCCGTGTCATACCCCAGGTGTACGAGGAGTTGGCTCCGAGGTCTGACGCTTTCGGCCGACCGATTTGGTCGGATGGGACACACCACTTCACAGCAGTTCGGGTGACAATGGCGGCCAGGGTGGACGAGTGCGAGGACGGTCAGCCGCCGCCGACAACGGAGGTAGGGCACACATGGCACCGTACGGATCCGACGACAGCACGACCGAGGACGAGGCGGACGACAGGCGCGGCGGCAGGCAGAAGGCCGCGCGCTATGTCGTTCCCGTCGCGGTGGTGGGGGTGGCGGCGGCGACCATCGGGCTGGTCCCGGCGTTCGCGGGCTCCGGCGACCCCGACCTGCCGAAGGTCAGCGCCCAGCAGCTCATCGAGAGGATCGCCGCTTCGGACGTACAGCAGCTGTCCGGCACGGTGAAGATCAGCACGGACCTCGGCCTGCCGGATCTCGGCGGCCTGGAGAGCAGCCTCGGCGGTGCCGCGGCCGGCGGGCGCGGCGGCTCGGGTTCGTCCGCGGACCCGTCGTCCAAGCTGATGGAACTGGCGTCCGGTACGCACACACTGCGGGTCGCCTCCGACGGCGAGGACAAGCAGAAGCTGTCGCTCCTCGACAAGGCCGCCGAGTACAGCGTGATCCACAACGGCGACGAGGTGTGGGCGTACGACAGCGCGTCGAACGAGGCGTACCACATGAAGGACGGCTCCGCCGCTTCCTCCGACTCCGCGGAGAAGGGGACGAAGGGCAGGTCCGAGGACGTGCCGGCCACGCCCAAGGAGCTGGCCGAGGAGGCGCTGAAGGCGTCGGACGACACGACGTCCGTGACCGTCGACGGTACGGCGCGGATCGCCGGGCGGGACGCCTACAAGCTGCTGATCGAGCCGAAGCAGTCCGGTTCGACGGTCGGCGCGATCTCCATCGCCGTGGACGCGAAGACCGGTCTGCCGCTGAAGTTCACGCTCACCCCGGCGAGCGGCGGCGCGGCCGTCGTCGACGCGGGCTTCACCAAGGTCGACTTCTCCAGGCCGGCGGCGTCCACCTTCGACTTCAGCCCGCCGAAGGGCGCGAAGGTCACCGAGGGCGACGAGCTGAAGTCCGACGGCCCGGCGGACCGGGGTGAAGTAGGCAAGGGCGGTGCCGACAAGGGTGACAAGGCACGTCCCGGCAGCGGCAAGGGCGGCGAGGACCTGGGCAAGGACTTCCAGGGCCTGAACGTCATAGGTGAGGGCTGGAGCTCCATCGCCCGGTTCGACACCGGCGGCGAGGGCCTGCCCTCGGAGGGGTCCGGCGGAGGCGACGCGGGCCGTTTCCTGGACTCGCTGGGCGACCAGGTGAGCGGCACGTTCGGCTCGGGCACGGTCTTCTCGACCCGCCTGGTGAACGCGCTGATCACGGACGACGGCAAGGTCTACGCGGGCGCGGTCACCAAGGACGCGCTGGTGAAGGCGGCCAACGCGGCGAAGTAGGTCGCGTACCTGTCGGGCCTCCGACGGCGGGGTTCCCCGACGGCGGGGGTTCCCGAGGGCAAGGCGAAGTGAGGGAGTCGATGGCGGAACTGTCCACCGCGGACGGGGACACGACGGGGGACGGGGACCCGACGGGGGACGGCGGCACGGTGGACCCACGTGACCCACGTGCCACGGGCGATACGGGTGACACCGTGATCGCCACCCGCGCGCTGACCAAGCGCTACCGCGGTGGACAGCTCGCCGTCGACGGCCTCGACCTGGCCGTCCCGGCGGGCAGCGTCTTCGGCTTCCTCGGACCGAACGGCTCCGGGAAGACCACCACCATCAGAATGCTGATGGGCCTGATCGAGCCGACCTCCGGCACGGCCCGCGTCCTGGGCCGGCCCATGCCGCGCGCCACGCGCACCGTCCTGCCGCACGTGGGCGCGCTCATCGAGGGCCCCGCCCTCTACGGCTTCCTCTCCGGCCGCGACAACCTCCTGCGCTACGACTCCGCCGACCCGGCCGCCGACCCGCGCACCCGGCGTGCCCGGGTGGCCACGGCGCTCGACCGGGTCGGGCTGACCGCAGCCGCCGGCAAGAAGGCGAAGGCCTACTCGCTCGGGATGAAGCAGCGGCTCGGCCTCGCCGCCGCGCTGCTGCAGCCCCGGAAACTGCTCGTGCTGGACGAACCGACCAACGGGCTCGACCCGCAGGGGATGCGTGAGATCCGCGCCCTGGTCCGTGAGCTGGCCTCGGACGGCACGACCGTGTTCCTCTCCTCGCATCTGCTCGACGAGATCGAGCAGGTCTGCACCCACGCCGCGGTGATGGCGCAGGGCAGGTTGATCACCCAGGGGCCGGTGGCCGAGCTCGCGGCGGGCGCGCGCAGCCGGCTCGTCGTGACCACACCCGATCCGGGCGAGGCGGCCCGGGTGCTGAAGGAACAGGGCATGAGCGACGTCGTGGTCGCCGAGGACCGGGTGAGCGCCGATCCACCGGACCGCGACCTCGCCGAGGTGAACGCGGCACTGGTCACGGCGGGCGTCCGCGTCCGCGGCTTCGGGATCGAGCGGGCCTCGCTGGAGGACGCGTTCGTGGCGCTCACGGGGGAGGGCTTCGATGTCGCGGGCTGAGACCGCCGAGCCGTCGGCGGCGGAGAAGCGCACCGGAAAAGCCGCCGCGGGACGGGCGCCGAGCCCGCTGTGGACCCTCGGGCTGCTGGGCAACGAACTGAGCACCACGCTGCGCCGCTGGCGGACGATCGCACTGCTCGGGGTGCTCGCCGCGGTGCCGGTGCTGGTCGGCATCGCGGTAAAGATCGAGACGAGCGACGGGTCGTCCGCCGGAGGCGGCGGGGGAGAGGGGCCCGCGTTCATCGCGCAGATCACCAACAACGGACTGTTCCTGGTGTTCACCGCACTGGCCGCCACGCTGCCGTTCTTCCTGCCGATGGCGGTCGGCGTCATCGCGGGCGACGCGATCGCGGGCGAGGCCAACGCGGGGACGCTGCGCTATCTGCTGGTCGCACCGGCGGGGCGTACGCGCCTGCTGATCACCAAGTACGCGACCACGCTGGCCTTCTGTGTCATCGCCACCCTCGTCGTGGCGACCTCGGCGCTCGTCGTCGGGGCGCTCCTGTTCCCGCTGGGCGAGCTGACGACGATCTCCGGGACCCGCATCAGTTTCGGCGAGGGGCTGGGCCGGGCCCTGCTGATCGCGCTGATCGTGGCCGCGTCACTGATCGGGATCGCGGCGCTGGGGCTGTTCGTCTCGACCCTCACGAACAGCGGGATCGCGGCGATGGCGACGACCGTCGGTCTGCTCATCACCGTGCAGATCCTCGACCAGATCCCCCAACTGCACGCGATCCAGCCGTACATCTTCTCGCACTACTGGCTGTCCTTCGCCGACCTCATGCGCGACCCCGTCTACTGGGACGACCTGATACGCAACCTGGAACTCCAGGCGCTGTACGCGGCGGTGTTCGGCGCGGCGGCCTGGGCGCGGTTCACGGCGAAGGACATCACCGCGTAGCGGGCGGCGCGGACCCTCGGAGCCGGCTCAGCTCTTGTCGGGGACCTCGTCGGGGACCGCGTCAGGAACCTCGTCGGGGACCTCGTAGGGGAAGCGGGCGAGCGGGGGTTCCTGGGCGAAGAACGTCTTGGCGGCGGCCAGGGCGCCGGAGTCGTTCAGCACGTCCCCGGGCTTGCTGCCGTTGCCGAGGAGGACTCCGCCGAAGCGCATCCCCAGGTAGGCGGCCGAGTGGTTGAGGGTGCCGATGAGAGGACCGGCGACCTCTTCCTCCTCGTGCGCGAGGGCGGTGACACCCCACAGGGTGCGTCCGGCCATCGTCTCCTTGAAGTCGACGCCGGGGGTGCGCAGCCAGCCCGACCAGTGGTCGAGGTAGCGCTTGGTGGACGCGGACACGGAGTACCAGTACAGCGGTGAGGCGATGACGAGGTCCGTAGCCGCGAGCGTCGCGTCGAGGAGCGTCGCCGTGTGGTCTCCGGACGGCCGGACGTGGTCGCTGTCGTGGCGCAGGTCCTCGAAGTCGGGGAGGGGGTGCTCGGCCAGATCGATCCAGCGCCGGGTGACATCGGCGGGCAGCTGCTCGGCGGCCCTGCGGGCCAGCAGCTCCGTATTGCCGTTGTCGCGGCTGCTGCCCAGGAGGAAGAGGAAGTGGCGGGTCATGAGGGCTCCGTCATGTAGGGCGTCCGACGACTACACGCGTATGCAGTATATGCACACGCATGCAGTCGTCGGCTACCCCCGCAGTGGGCCGGGCCCGCTCTACTCCGACAGCTCCCACACCGCGTACGCGAGGGCGTCGCTGTTGCGGTTCAGGGCGGTGTCGTTGATGTTCGTCGTCGTGTCGCACGAGGAGTGGTAGCAGCGGTCGAACGCCACGCCCGCCGTGCCGCCCCACTTGGTCACCTGTGCCGCGGTCTTGCGGGTGCTGGCGCCGGTGAAGAGGCCGCCGACGGGGATGCCCGCGCTCTTGAAGTAGGCGTGGTCCGAGCGGCCGTCGCCCTCGGTCTCGATCTCGGTCGCGACGCCGAGACCGGTGAAGTAGTCCTTGAAGGTCTTCTCGATGGCCGGGTCGTCGTCGTAGACGAAGTAGCCGGGGTTCGGCGACCCGATCATGTCGAAGTTCAGATAGCCGCTGATCTTCGCGCGGTTGGCGGTGGTGAGGCTGTTGACGTAGTAGCGCGAGCCGACCATGCCCAGTTCCTCCGCTCCCCACCAGGCGAACCGCAGATGCTTGGTGGGCTGGTACTGCGCCCGGGACACGGCGAGCGCGGCCTCCAGGACGGCCGCCGAACCGGAGCCGTTGTCGTTGATGCCGGGCCCCGCGGAGACGCTGTCGAGGTGGGAGCCCGACATGACGACCTGGTTGGCGTCGCCGCCGGGCCAGTCGGCGATCAGGTTGTAGCCGGTGCTGCCGGAGGAGGTGAACTGCTGGATGGCGGTGGTGAATCCGGCCGCGTCCAGCTTGGCCTTCACGTAGTCGAGGGAGGCCTTGTAGCCGGTGCGGCCGTGGGCGCGGTTGCCGCCGTTGGCGGTGGCGATGGACTGCAGTTGGGTGAGATGGGCCTTGACGTTGGCCACGGGTATGTCCGGTGCGGCGGCCACGCGCGCGGGCGCGGCGTCGGCTATCGCGCTCGTCGTGAGCAACGCGGCGATCGCCATGGCGGCGGCACCCGTGGCGCGTCCGGGAACAGAGAGCTTCATGTGGGGGGCTCCGAATTCCTTTGGATTCCTTGGATTCCTTGCGGAAATGGGTGCCTGATGGTGAAGCTGAGGCTGACGTTCCGTCAAGAGCGCAATCCGGTCAGCCGCGTTCGCATAGCGGACGCGAGGCGCTCACCGGCCGGAGGCCGCGCCGACAGCGATGCGTACCGGTTGCGTCTCAGTGGAGGCAGAACTCGTTGCCCTCCGGGTCCGCCATCACCACCCACTCGCCCGACGGCTCCTTCACCTCGCGGACGACCGTCGCCCCGAGCCCGGTCAGCCGTGCGACCTCCGCCGCCCGCGCTCCGCCCTCGCTGTGCAGGTCGATGTGCAGCCGGTTCTTCACGGTCTTCGGCTCCGGTACGCGCTGGAACAGCAGCCGCCGCCCCAGCCCCACCCCGCTCTCCTCCTCGTACGGGTCCTGGGGGTGCCGTACGCCGGTCGCGTCCCGCCAGGCGTGGCGGCCGTGCGACTCGACGACCAGCTCGGGGGGTGCGGCGCCGATGCTCAGCAGGCGCTCGATCAACGGGCTGTGGTCCTCCACCAGGTAGTGGAGGGCGGCGCCCCAGAAGTCGGCCTGGGAGTGCGGGTCGGCGCTGTCGACGACGAGTTTCCAGTGCAGGGGTGCGGGCGTGGGCGTGGATGCGGGCACAGGCGTGGACGCGGGCGCGGACCGAGGTGCGGAGGGCTCTGTCATGGTAACCAGTTATAGTGGTTACGTGAGCGAGCCTGCAATGAAACCGTCCGGACTGACTCTCGTGTCGCACGGGGGGAAGCGGTACCGCTTCGATGCCGGGGCGCTGTGCACGGAGTTGCTGACGACGGGTGGGCCGGGGGAGTTCGCGCGCTACGAGTCGCTGCACGAGCCGGCCGACCTGCTGCGCTGGGTGGAGCGGAGCCGTCTGCCGGGCGGGCTCGAAATACCGGTCACGGAAAGGGAGTTGGCGGAAACGCGAGCCCTGCGTGATGCGCTGTTCCAGGTCATCACCGACCGCGTTCATGGCCGGCCCCCGGGGGCCCGTGAACTCGACGCCGTCAACCTCGTCGCGGCCGGGGCGCCGCTCGCCGCGCGTATCGAGGCGGACGGTTCGCGCGGGTGGGCGCCGGGGGCCACGGTGGCGCGGCTGCTGGCCACCGTGGCGCGTGAGGCGGTCGAGTTGCTCACCGGGCCGTACGCGGACCGCTTCCGGGAGTGCGGGTCGGGCAACTGCGGGCTGCTGTTCGTCGACACGTCGCGGCCGGGGCGGCGGCGGTGGTGCGCGATGGAGCACTGCGGCACCTTGCACAAGGTGCGGGCGCATCGGGCTCGGCGGGCCGAGGGGGACTAAGGGGGCCGAAGGGGACTAAGGGGGCTGAGGGTTTCGTCCACGGGTTCGGCCCGGTGGGGGCTGGCCGCGCAGTTCCCCGCGCCCCTGAAAGGCGGGCTGTGCCCCCGAGGCCGAGTTGACGACTGGGGCAGCCGATTTCGCCATACTGTTCGTATGACCGCAGCCGCCCCTGTCTCCGTTCAGCGCACCCGAGTCGTCATCGTCGGCGCAGGTCCCGCCGGGCTCACCCTGGCCAACATCCTGCGGGCCGCCTCCGTGGACTGCGTGGTGCTGGAGAACGAGGGCAGGCAGTTCATCGAGCAGCGTCCGCGCGCGGGGTTCCTGGAGGAGTGGGCGGTCCGTGCGCTGGACGGTCGGGGCCTCGCGGACCGGCTGCTGCGGAACACGGTGGTGCACACCGAGTGCGAGTTCCGGTTCGCCGGGGAGAGCCACCGGTTCCCGTACACGGGTGTGTCGGGGCAGCGGCACTACGTCTATCCGCAGCCGCTCCTGGTGACGGACCTGGTACGGGAGTACGCGGACGTCCGCGGCGGCGACATCCGGTTCGGCGTCCGTGACGTCGAGCCGGCCGGGACGGACACCGACCGGCCCTCGGTGGCGTACACGGATCCGGAGACGGGTGAACGCGTGCGGCTCGACTGCGACTTCGTCGCGGGGTGCGACGGCGCGCGCGGTGTGACCCGCGACCACCTGCCGTCGGAGCACGTCACGATCGCCCGGCACGACCTCGGCGTCGGCTGGCTGGCCCTCCTCGCCGAGGCGCCGCCGTCCTCCGACTGCGTCGTCTTCGGGATCCATCCGCGCGGGTTCGCCGGGCACATGGCCCGCAGTCCGCAGGTCACCCGTTACTACCTGGAATGCCCGCCGGGCGACGACCCGGAGAACTGGTCCCACGACCGCGTCTGGTCCGAACTGCACGAACGGCTCGCGGCGGACGGGGCCCGGCCGCTCGTCGAGGGCGAGCTGATCGAGAAGCGGGTCCTGGCCATGCACAACTACGTGGTGGAGCCGATGGCGTACGGGCGGCTGTATCTGGTGGGGGACTCGGCCCATCTGCTCGCACCGATCGGCGCGAAGGGCATGAACCTCGCCATCCACGACTCCCTGCTGCTCGGCGACGCGCTCGTCGCCCACTACGGCAAGGGGGACGACAGCGGGCTGCGCGGCTACTCGCAGAGGTGCCTGCGGCGGGTGTGGCAGTACCAGGAGTTCTCGCAGTGGCTGTCCGAGGTGTACCACGGTGTCTCGTCCGGCGATCCGTTCCGTGCGGGGATCGCGCGGGCGAGGATGCGGCGGACCCTCGGCTCGCCCGCCGCCGCGGCCGGATTCGCCGAACTGTTCCTCGGCAAGGACACCGACTACTGAGGGACACCGACTACTGAGGGACACCGACTACTGACGGCGGCTTATCTGCTCCTGCCGGGGCCCTTCGGTTGCGGGCGCGCCGGTCGCCGCCTCCCCGGCCGCCGCCTCCGCCGTCGCGGCCTCCGCGGTCGCCGAGGCGGCGGCGATCGCCGCGTTCCGCAGGGTCGTCCGCGACCGGCGGGCCGTGCGCAGCGCGTCCCAGGTCAGCAGCGACAGCGCGGCCCACACCAGGGCGAACCCGGCCCACCGCTCGGGAGGCATCGCCTCGTGGAAGTACAGGACGCCCAGCAGGAACTGCAGCACGGGCGCCAGGTACTGCAGCAGTCCCAGCGTGGACAGCGGCACCCGGATCGCCGCCGCGCCGAAGCACACGAGCGGCAGGGCGGTGACCACACCGGTCGCGGCCAGCAGCGCCGCGTGCCCGGCGCCCTCACCGCCGAAGGTCGCGTCGCCCCGGGCCGACAGCCACACCAGATAGCCGAGCGCGGGCAGGAACTGGACGGCGGTCTCCGCTGCCAGCGACTCCAGGCCGCCGAGGTTGAGCTTCTTCTTGACCAGCCCGTACGTGGCGAAGGAGAAGGCGAGACAGAGGGAGATCCACGGCGGCTGGCCGTAGCCGACGGTCAGGACGAGCACCGCGGCGAAGCCGGTACCGACCGCCGCCCACTGGGCGGGCCGCAGTCGCTCCTTCAGGAGCAGGACGCCGATGGCGATGGTGACGAGGGGATTGATGAAGTAACCGAGTGACGCCTCCACCACATGGCCGCTGTTCACGGCCCAGATGTAAACGCCCCAGTTGACGGTGATCACGGCCGCCGCGACGGTGATCAGGCCCAGCTTGCGCGGCTGGCGCAGCAGGGGGAGGGCCCAGGACCAGCGCCGCGTCACCACGAGGGCGATCAGCACGAAACCGAGGGACCAGACCATGCGGTGGGCGAGGATCTCTCCGGCGCTCGCGGGTTCGAGGAACGGCCAGAAGAGAGGGACGAGCCCCCACATGCCGTACGCCGCGAAACCGTTCAGCAGACCGATCCGCTGTTCGCCTCTGGGCTCCGGACCCACGTTCGGACCTATGTGCTGCTCGCCCTCGGACTCCACCGGCACGGCCCCTCCTTCTTTCTCGCCTCAAGCGCAAGCTCAAGCCCGAACTCAAGCTCAAGCTCCAAGAAGGTAGCGCCAAGAACTCCCGCACGTCATGTCCGTATCGCCATACGGTCATGACAGGCGGGGGTACGCGTCCCGGGCGGGACCGGGACCGGGGCCGGCCGGCGCCGAGACCCACCGGGCCCGGCGCGGGGCCTCAGCCCTTGAGCGCCGCCGCGACCGACTCCGCGATCGGCGTGGTCGGACGGCCGGTCAGCCGGGAGAGGTCGCCCGTGCTGACGACCAGCTCGCCCTTCTCGATGGACTCGTCCACACCGGCCAGGATCTCGGCGAACGGCCCGGGCAGACCGGCACCGGTCAGGATGCCCTTGTACGTCTCGGCGGGGACGGAGTTGTACGCGATCTCCTTGCCGGACGCCTGCGACACCGCGGCGGCGTACTCGGCGAAGCTGAAGGCGGTGTCGCCGCCCAGCTCGTACGTCTTGTTCTCGTGCCCCTCACCGGTCAGCACGGCCACGGCGGCGGCCGCGTAGTCCGCACGGGAGGCGGCGGAGATCCGGCCCGCGCCGGCCGCCTGGACGACGGCGCCGTGTTCGAGGACGGGGGCCAGGTTCTCGGTGTAGTTCTCGTTGTACCAGCCGTTGCGCAGCAGGGTGTATGTCACACCGGACTCCAGGATCGCCGCCTCGGTGCCCCGGTGGTCGTCGGCCAGCGCGGCGGTCAGGGCGCCGGGGGCGCTGGTGTACGCGAAGAGCGCCACCCCGGCGGCCTTGGCGGCGTCGAGGACGACCTTGTGCTGGGCGACACGGCCCTTGTCGAACTCGTTGCCGGAGACGAGCAGCACCCGGTCGCCGGCGGAGAAGACGCTGTCGAAGGTCTCGGGAGCGTTGTAGTCGGCGACCGCGATACGCACGCCGCGGGCGGCGAGGTCCGCGGCCTTCTCCTTGCTGCGGACGACGGCGACGACCTGGTCGGCCGGGACCTTCTCCAGCAGTGCCTCGATGACGTGCCGGCCGAGGTGTCCGGTGGCTCCGGTGACGACGATGCTCATGGTGGAAACAACTCCTTGTGGGGTGGATACACACTCACCATAGGAGCTGCACTAACTCTGGGAAAGTACCCACTTTGAAGTAAGGTACCTCCATGACGGTAAGCAGCTCGGCAACGACCGGCACGGCAGTGAACGGCCTGGCAGTGACCGGCCCGGCAACGAACGGTCCGGCAACGAACGGTCCGGCGGCGAGTCCGGTGGCGAGTCCGGTGGTGGACAAGTACTCCCTCGGCGAGGGGATGTGTCCGTACCGCCTCGTCCTGGAGCACGTCACCAGTCGCTGGGGCGTCCTCGTCCTGATCGAGCTGAGGGAGCGTCCGTTCCGCTTCAGCGAGCTGCGCCGGGCGATCGGCAGGGTCAGCGAGAAGATGCTCACCCAGACCCTGCAGACCCTGGAACGCGACGGCCTCGTGCACCGCGACGCCAAGCCGGTCATCCCGCCACGCGTCGACTACTCCCTCACCGACCTGGGCCGGGAGGCCGCCGAACAGGTCCTGGCCCTGGCGCTGTGGACCGAGCAGCGGATGGACGCGGTGGAGAAGGCCAGGCAGGCATACGACGAGGCCCGGTCGTAAGCACACCGACCGGGCCCGGCCACGACGCACCCGCGGACAAATCACTGCCTGCTCAGCGCGGCGGTCGGCCGACCGGGGTCAGCCCACAACCGTCCAGGCATCCCCGCCGGTGAGCAGCGCCGACAAGTCCCCCTTGCCGTTCTGCTCGATCGCGGAGTCCAGCTGATCGGCCATCTGCGTGTCGTAGACCGCCCGGTCCACGGCCCGCAGCACCCCGATCGGCGTGTGATGCAGCGTGTCGGGATCGGCGAGACGGGACAGCGCGAACGCTGTCGTCGGCGACGCGGAGTGCGCGTCGTGGACCAGGATCAGCGACTCGTTCTCCGGGGTGACGGTGACGACCCTCAGATCCCCGGTCACCGCGTCGCGCACGACGCCCTTCGAACCGAGGCCGTCCTCCAGCGGAGTGCCGAAGCGGATCGGCCGCCCGTGCTCCAGGCGGATCACCGCCTCCTCGGCCTGCTGCCTGTCCTTGAGGACCTCGAAGGCGCCGTCGTTGAAGATGTTGCAGTTCTGGTAGATCTCGACGAGGGCCGTGCCCGGATGGGCCGCCGCCTGCCGCAGGACCTCGGTGAGGTGCTTGCGGTCGGAGTCCACGGTCCGCGCCACGAAGGACGCCTCCGCGCCGATCGCCAGCGACACCGGGTTGAAGGGCGCGTCGAGCGAGCCCATCGGCGTGGACTTCGTGATCTTCCCGACCTCGGAGGTCGGGGAGTACTGGCCCTTGGTGAGCCCGTAGATCCGGTTGTTGAACAGCAGGATCTTCAGGTTCACGTTCCGCCGCAGCGCGTGGATCAGGTGATTGCCGCCGATGGACAGCGCGTCCCCGTCACCCGTGACGACCCACACCGACAGATCCCGCCTCGACGAGGCGAGGCCGGTCGCGATGGCGGGCGCGCGGCCGTGGATGGAGTGCATCCCGTACGTGTTCATGTAGTACGGGAAGCGGGACGAGCACCCGATGCCCGAGACGAAGACGATGTTCTCCTTCGCCAGGCCGAGTTCGGGCATGAAGCCCTGTACGGCGGCGAGGACCGCGTAGTCGCCGCAGCCGGGGCACCAGCGCACTTCCTGATCGGACTTGAAGTCCTTCATGGACTGCTTGGCCTCGGCTTTGGGCACCAGAGTGAGCGCCTCGATCGTGCCCGAGCCTTCCGTGGTCGTCTCAGCCATCGATGGCCTCCTTGAGAGCCGTGGCGAGCTGCTCAGCCTTGAACGGCATGCCGTTCACCTGGTTGTACGAGTGGGCGTCCACCAGGTACTTCGCCCGGACCAGCGTGGCCAGCTGACCGAGGTTCATCTCGGGGATGACCACTGTGTCGTAACGCCTCAGCACGGTGCCGAGATTCCGCGGGAAGGGGTTGAGGTGGCGCAGATGGGCCTGCGCGATGTGCTCCCCGGCCGCGCGCAGCCGGCGTACCGCCGCGGTGATCGGCCCGTAGGTCGAACCCCAGCCGAGTACGAGGGTGTTCGCGTCCCCGGTGAGGTCGTCGACCTCCACATCGGGTACGTCGATGCCGTCGATCTTGGCCTGCCGCGTACGGACCATGAAGTCGTGGTTGGCCGGGTCGTACGAGATGTTGCCCGTGCCGTCCTGCTTCTCGATGCCGCCGATGCGGTGCTCCAGGCCGGGCGTGCCAGGGATCGCCCACGGACGGGCCAGCGTCTTGGGGTCGCGCTTGTACGGCCAGAAGACCTCGGTGCCGTCGTCCAGCGTGTGGTTGGGCCCCTGCGCGAACTGCACCCGCAGATCGGGAAGTCCGTCGGTCTCCGGGATCCGCCACGGCTCCGAGCCGTTGGCCAGGTAGCCGTCCGAGAGCAGCAGCACCGGCGTGCGGTACGCGAGTGCGATCCGGGCCGCCTCGACGGCCGCGTCGAAACAGTCGGCGGGCGTACGGGGGGCCACGATCGGGACCGGCGCCTCGCCGTTGCGCCCGTACATCGCCTGGAGCAGGTCGGCCTGCTCGGTCTTGGTCGGCAGCCCGGTCGAGGGCCCGCCGCGCTGGATGTCGATCACCAGCAACGGCAGCTCCAGGGAGACGGCCAGCCCGATCGCCTCCGACTTCAGCGCCACACCCGGACCGGACGTCGTGGTCACCGCCAGCGATCCGCCGAAGGCCGCGCCCAGCGCCGCCCCGATCCCCGCGATCTCGTCCTCGGCCTGGAAGGTGCGTACACCGAAGTTCTTGTGCTTGCTCAGTTCGTGCAGGATGTCGGAGGCGGGCGTGATCGGATACGAGCCCAGGTACAGCGGCAGGTCGGCCTGCCGGGAGGCGGCGATCAGCCCGTAGGACAGCGCCAGGTTCCCGGAGATGTTCCGATAGGTGCCCGTCGGGAAGGCCTGGGTGGCGGGGGCGATCTCGTACGAGACGGCGAAGTCCTCGGTCGTCTCGCCGAAGTTCCAGCCCGCCCGGAACGCGGCGACGTTGGCCGCCGCGATGTCGGGCTTCTTGGCGAACTTGGTCCGCAGGAACTTCTCGGTGCCCTCGGTCGGCCGGTGGTACATCCAGCTCAGCAGGCCCAGCGCGAACATGTTCTTGCTGCGCTCCGCCTCCTTGCGGGACAGGTCGAACGACTTGAGCGCCTCGACGGTCAGCGTGGTCAGCGGCACCGGGTGGACGGAGAACCCGTCCAGCGAACCGTCCTCCAGCGGGCTGGCCGCGTATCCGACCTTCGACATCGCCCGTTTGGTGAACTCGTCCGTGTTGACGATGATCTCCGCGCCGCGCGGAACGTCCGCGATGTTCGCCTTCAGCGCGGCCGGGTTCATCGCCACGAGAACGTTGGGCGCGTCGCCGGGCGTGAGGATGTCGTGGTCGGCGAAATGCAGCTGAAAAGAAGAAACGCCCGGCAGTGTTCCTGCGGGCGCGCGGATTTCGGCGGGGAAGTTCGGCAGTGTCGAAAGATCGTTTCCGAACGATGCCGTCTCGGAGGTGAAGCGGTCTCCGGTGAGCTGCATACCGTCACCCGAGTCCCCCGCGAACCGGATGATCACCCGATCGAGCCGGCGTACGTCCTTCTCACCCGCCGGTTTGCGCTGTTCTCCTACGACGGCTCCGTCGGCCTGCTCAGCTGGACTGCTGACCTGACTGGTCACTGAAGTGAACCTCCTTCGAGGCGGCTGTCCGGGTGAGGCCCTCCCGCAGGCCTCCACCCGGGGCCCAACCCTACGTCGGCAAGGGGTGCCCGCCCCGGGAAGCTTTCATGACGGACGCCGTTTCGAGACTGTCGTACACCCTCTTCTGTCACGATCGCTCCGCCCCCCCGGCGTTACCTGTGAAGACGCTCCGCGCACATTCTCGGTTCTCACACTCGCACCGTGCTGTATCCCCGGAACAGGAACTCAGACAGGTGATCAAGATTTCAGATAGGTGAGGACCGCGAGAACACGCCGGTGGTCCCCGTCGCTCTGGGACAGGCCCAGTTTCATGAAGATATTGCTCACGTGCTTCTCGACCGCGCCGTCGCTGACCACGAGCTGCCGGGCGACCGCGGAGTTCGTCCGTCCCTCGGCCATCAGTCCCAGGACCTCCCTCTCGCGCGGGGTGAGCCCCGCGAGGACGTCCTGCTTGCGGCTGCGCCCGAGCAACTGCGCGACGACCTCGGGGTCGAGAGCGGTGCCGCCGCGGGCCACACGGACGACCGCGTCCACGAACTCCCGCACTTCGGCTACCCGGTCCTTGAGGAGATAGCCGACGCCGGTGGTGGAACCGGCCAGCAGTTCGGTGGCGTACTGCTCCTCCACGTACTGCGACAGCACCAGGACGCCGAGCCCCGGGTGCTGCTTGCGCAACTGCACGGCCGCCTTCACGCCTTCGTCGGTGTGGGTCGGCGGCATCCGGACGTCCGCGACCACGACGTCCGGCAGCGCGTCCTGCGCCGCGAACTCCGTGATCGTCTTGATCAGCGCCTCCCCGTCCCCGACGCCTGCGATCACGTCGTGCCCGCGGTCGGTCAGCAACCGGGTCAGGCCCTCCCGCAGCAGCACTGAATCCTCGGCGATGACCACGCGCACTCTGTCCTCCACGATTCTCGGCCCCCCAGCCCGTCCCGGACAGCGCACCGGGTCGATCCCCGCCCACGCCCGGCACATACGTCAGCGCCCAGCATCCCAGCATCGGGGCCGGTACGCGGCACGTTTCCCCTCGGAGAGGCGGCACGGAGCTGCCTTTAGGGGGCGCGGGGAACTGCGCAATCTTTCCGCTTCGGGGGCCCGGGGGCGAAGCCCCCGGTTTCGGGAAGGGGCGGGGCCGGGGAGGAGAACCCCACCTCCCCGGCCCCGCGAAAACTCAGGCCGCCCGCCAGGGCAGCTCCGCGGTCACCCGAGTAGGCCCCGCCGCAGGCGAATCGACCACGAGAATGCCATCCACCGCGTCGAGCCGCCCCGCAAGCCCCGCCAGCCCGGACCCCGCCCCGGCGTCCGCCCCCCCGACCCCGTTGTCGACGACCTGAAGCATCAGCCGGTTCTCGATCCGCCAGACATCGACCGTCGCCCGCGTGGCCCGCGAGTGCTTGCTGACGTTCTGCAGCAGTTCGGACACCGTGAAGTACGCGATCCCCTCGATGGCGGGCGCCGGCCGGGCCGGCAGATCGACCTCGACCTGCACGGGCACGGTGCACCGGGAGGCGACCGAGGACAGCGCCGCGTCCAGCCCGCGGTCGGTCAGCACGGCGGGATGGATCCCGCGGGCAAGATCCCGCAGCTCCTGAAGCGCCGTCTTCACCTCACCGTGCGCCTCGCCCACCATCCGCGCCGCCTCCTCCGGATCCTCCGTCAGCTTCTCCTTCGCGAGCCCCAGATCCATCGCCAGCGCCACCAGCCGGGCCTGCGCCCCGTCGTGCAGGTCGCGCTCGATGCGCCGCAGGTCGGCCGCCGCCGTGTCGACCACGACACCCCGGTCCGACTCCAGCTCCACCACGCGGGTGGCCAGCTTCGAAGGGCCCAGCAGCCCGCCCACGAGAACCCGGTCCACCAGGGTCAGCGCCCGTACGATCCACGGCGTCGCCAGCGTGAGCAGCAGCCCGACGAGCGCGGTGACGGTGATCTCGAAGGGGTTGTCCAAATAGACCCGGTGCCCCTCGTCCCCGTACAGCTGCAGTCCGTCCTGTCCACCGGACATGGGGAAGACCCAGAACCACAGCGGATATGTCAGCAGCGTCCAGCCGGTCGTCCAGAGGGTGATGGCCACGGAGAAGGCGAACACCGCCCACGGGAAGTGCATGACCGTGTAGAGGAGGTGGCGCCAGGACGCGCCGCTCTTCAGCGTGGCCCCTATCCATCCCATCGGGGTCTGCTTGCGCATCCGCAGCGGTTCCGGCGCGGCGACGTCGAGCCCCAGCAGGCCGCGGGCGCGCGCTCGTTCCAGCGCGCCGAGTCCGCGGCAGCCGGCGAGTCCCGCGGCGAGTACCGGGACGCCGAGGAAGGTGATCAGCAGGCCGGCGCCGAGCGACATCATCGTCACGGCGAAGGTGAACATGAAGACACTGATCGGCAGACTCAGCATCAGATAGGCGAACTCACGCAGGCTGCGGGGCTCGATCGGCGCCCGCAGCGCGGTGGGGAGCCGGTGCCACCGCTCCCCGGTGCCCTCCCCCCGGAATCCGGGGCCGTCGTCCCACCCGTATCCCTGTCCGTACTCCGTGGCCATGGCCGCCGTCCGTTTCTGTTCGTCAGCCGCTGCAGTTCGCTCAGCTGCTTCGTCCGCTGGTGTACCTCCACTGTGCTGCGTGCGGCGCCCGCGGAACATGCAGCGCGTCGGCGTCTAGGGCCGGGGGTTTTCCCTACCCCGGCCGGGGGCGACGGCGAACGGGCGGCGGCGGACGGGCGGCGGCGGCGGACGGGCGACGAAGCGATCCGGGTGGCCGGATGGCCCGGTGGCCTGAGTGACCCGAGTGACCCGAGTGACCTGGGTGTACACACGTACGCCCCCGAACGCGCCCTCGTCAGAGGCGGTCGGGGGCGTCGCCCTCCTCAGGGAAACCCGCAGCTCAGGGCTTCCCTCCGGCGCCCCCCGTCCGGTCCCGCCAGGGCAGCTCCGCCGTGATCGTCGTAGGCCCGCCGACCGGCGAGTCGATGACGAACAGGCCGTCCACCGCGCCGAGCCGGTCCGCGAGCCCCGCCATCCCCGTACCGCCGTCGAGGGAGGCGCCACCGCGGCCGTCGTCCCAGACCTGTATGAGCAGGCGGTTCTCCGCACGCCACACGTCGACCGAGGCGGACCGCGCACCGCTGTGCTTGCTGACGTTCTGCAGGAGCTCGGAGACGGTGAAGTACGCGATGCCCTCGATGGCCGCGGCCGGGCGGGCCGGCAGGTCGGCCGTCACCTTCACCGGCACCGTGCAGCGGGCGCCGACCGAGGACAGCGCGGCGTCCAGACCCCGGTCGGTCAACACGGCCGGGTGGATACCGCGTGCCAGGTCCCGCAGTTCCTGCAACGCCAGTTTCACCTCGCCGTGCGCCTCGTCGACCATGGCGGCGACGGTCTCGTCGGCCTGCCCCTCCAGCAGCTTCTCCTTCGCCAGGCCGAGCCCCATCGCGAGGTTCACCAGCCGGGCCTGCGCCCCGTCGTGCAGGTCCCGCTCGATGCGCCGCAGGTCGGCCGCGGCCGTGTCGACGACCACCCCCCGGTCCGACTCCAGCTCGGCGATCCGCTGTTCCAGCTCGTCGGAGGGCGACAGCAGGGCGCGCACCATGGCCCGGTCGGCGTTGGCCAGGCCGCGCGCGATGAACGGCAGCACCGGCCACAGCACGAACAACGAGGTCAGCGTGAGGGTGAAGGTGACGATGCTCCACGGCAGCCGCATGAACTCGTAGAGCACCGTCCGCCAGCCGACCGGATCCTTCAACGCCATCCACAACCAGCCGAAGAACCCGCCCCGCCCGCGCAACGGCAGGGGGCTCGGCTCGTCCACCCGTACCCCGAGCAGGCCCCTGGCCCGCATCCGCTCGAACTTCCCGATCTGGCGCGCGCCCAGGAGCCCGAACGCCAGTACCGGCAACCCGATCACCGTCACCGTCAGCCCGGCTCCCAGGAACAGCACGGTGACGACGTAGACGAACCCGAAGAGGGACGACGGCAGGTTGGCCAGGAGATGCGAGATCTCCTTCCAGGTGTGCCGGTCGTAGGCGAAGCGCGGGGGTGGCGGCCTGTCGGTGCCGGTGCCCAGGGTGTCGACGGCCGCAATGCGTTCGGTCATAGGCGCCACCTTGCCCAACCGCGGCCCGCGGCGCCATGAGGTGGGCCGCCTCCGTCTCCGGGGGAAAACCCCACCATCGGCGGCTCCGGCCCTCGTCGACCGCGGCCGGGGAACCCAACTGCACCATGCCTAACCGTGACGGGCTGCTTACGGTCTCTTTAGCAGGCCCTAGACTCCGGTGCGTACAGATCGTCGAACGCGGCGCATCGCACGGCGCGCACGCAGGCGCACGCGTGGTCCTACGGACTCGTACGGGCCCGTCGTACGTGGTCGTACGCACTTGTTGTACGAGATCACACCAGGTCACACGAGGTCATCCAGGCCAGGGAGCGAGGGCGGACGTGCCGGAACCGACCATGGTCGCGGCGACCGGAACCACGGGAACCGGGGCCGATACCGCGGCCACCGGTACCTCCCTCGCGGCCGACTACTTCCAGTCCTACTCGGTCGTCGGACTGCTCGCCGTGGTCGGCGTGCTGTTCGTCGCCGTCGCCTTCGGAGCGGGCCGCCTGCTGCGCCCCGTCGTCCCGACCCCCGAGAAACTCTTGACGTACGAGTGCGGAGTCGACCCCGTCGGCGAGGGCTGGGCCCACACCCAGGTCCGCTACTACGTCTACGCGTTCCTGTACGTGATCTTCGCCGTCGACTCGATCTTCCTCTTCCCCTGGGCGACGGTCTTCGCGGCGCCCGGATACGGCGCGGCGACGCTCGTGGAGATGTTCATCTTCCTCGGCTTCCTGGCCGTCGGACTGCTGTACGCATACAAGAAGGGCGTCCTCACATGGACGTGACCCCCAGGGCCGCCTCGACCCCGTCGACGTCCCCGGTCTCCGCGACGTCCTCGGTCCCCTCCGCTCCGGAGCCGGTGCTGCTGCCGGAGCCGAAGCGTCTGGGCGCGCTCGCCCGGCTGGCCCCCGAGCCGATGAAGGTGGTCCTGAACTGGGGCCGCCGCTACTCGCTCTGGGTCTTCAACTTCGGACTCGCCTGCTGCGCGATCGAGTTCATCGCGGCGTCGATGGCCCGTCACGACTTCATCCGCCTCGGCGTCATCCCGTTCGCCCCGGGCCCGCGCCAGGCCGACCTGATGGTGGTCTCCGGCACGGTCACGGACAAGATGGCCCCGGCCGTGAAGCGCCTGTACGAGCAGATGCCCGAGCCGAAGTACGTCATCTCGTTCGGCGCCTGCTCGAACTGCGGCGGCCCGTACTGGGACTCGTACTCCGTGACGAAGGGCGTCGACCAGATCATCCCCGTCGACGTGTACGTCCCGGGCTGCCCGCCCCGCCCGGAGGCGCTGCTCCAGGGCATCCTCAAGCTCCAGGAGAAGATCGCCCAGGAGTCTTTGGGAGAGCGGTACGCGTCCTCCGGCGCCGGCCGTCCCTCCGTGGCCGCGCTGCAGAGCGGCCTCGTCCAGCCGCCGGCCCAGGGGGACGCCCGATGACCGGGACGACCGGATGGCTCCCCGCTCCCGTGGAGGAACTCTTCGGCCCCGACGCCACGGCCGAGGAGTCGTACGAGCTCCTGACGGTCGACGTGCCCCCGCAGTCCTGGCTCGCCTCCCTGCGGAGCGCGCGCGACACCCTGGGCTGCACCTACTTCGACTGGCTGAGCGCCGTCGACGAACCGGGCGCGGCTTCCGGCGCGGCTTCCGGTGCGGCGTCCGGCTCGGCTGCCGGTACGGAACCGGGTTCGGAGCCCGGTACGGAACCGGGTGGCGGCTTCCGCGTCTCGGCCCACGTCGTGGCGCTGGCCCCCGTACGCCGTCTCCTCGTCCGCACGACGGTTCCGCACTCCGCACCCGCCCTTCCCTCCGCCGTCGAGGTCTACGCGGGCGCCGCCTGGCACGAACGCGAGACCCACGAGATGTTCGGCGTCACCTTCGAGGGCCACCCCGGCCTGGACCCGCTCCTCCTGCCCGAGGGCTTCGAGGGCCACCCCCTCCGCAAGGACTTCGTCCTGGCGGCGCGCGTGGCGAAGGCCTGGCCGGGCGCGAAGGAGCCGGGGGAGTCGGAGCACGGCGGCCCGAAACGCCGCCAGATGCTCCCGCCAGGAGTCCCCGACCCGAACGAATGGGGCCCCCTCAAGGGCCAACTCCCCCCGGCCCCCGCCCGCCCGGTCCGAGGCGCGGGCCGCGCGGCGGGTGCGAGGGGAGCGGGAGGAGCAGGGGCTGCGAGGGGAGCGGCGGGAGGAGCAGGGGCTGCGAGGGGAGCGGCGGGTGGACCCGCCGCGACCGGCGACCGCCCGGCACGACGGCCCCGCACGGCGGCCGACGGCTCGGCGAGCCGGACGACGACGCCCGCCTCGCCGGAATCCGCGCCGGCGCCGGAGTCCGGGGCCGGCGGCACGGGAGCGCTGCCCACCGGCCCCACGCCGGACGCGCCACCGCCGCCGCCCCCGACGGCTTCGGCCACGCCTACGCCTGCGCCCGCACCCACGGCGCCGGCCGAGCCGACCGCTGCGACCGGGCCGAAGGCGCCCACCGAACCGAAGCCGCCCACGGCGTCACGCGGTGCGGACGCCCCGTGGCACCAGGCCCGCCCGGCCTTCGACGAGCCCGGACCACCGTCGAACCCACAGCCCGACGATCCGGAGCCGGAGCCGAAGCCGGCACCGGAGCCGAAGCCGGCACCGGAGCCGAAGCCGGCACCGGAGCCGAAGCCGGCACCGGAGCCGAAGCCGGCACCGGAGCCGAAACCGGCGCCGGATGCAGAGCACCCCGACGGTCCCGACGATTCCGAAAGCCCCACAGGAGGCGCGCAGTGAACGACGCGCTCGACGTCGCCCTGCGACTCCTCGTCGTCTTCGTCGTGTTCCTGACGTTCCCCCTGATCGTCGGTCAGGCCGAGCACAAGGTGATGGCCCATATGCAGGGCCGCCTCGGCCCCATGTACGCGGGCGGCTTCCACGGCTGGGCCCAACTCGTCGCGGACGGCGTGAAGTTCGCCCAGAAGGAAGACGTGGTCCCGGCAGCCGCGGACCGCCGTATCTTCCAGCTCGCCCCCGCAGTGGCTCTCCTCCCGTACCTGATGGTCCTCCTCGTCATCCCGATCGGCCCGGGCGAGGGCGCGGTCGGCGAGGTCGTCGACGCGGGCATCTTCTTCGTCCTCGCGGTGATGGGCGTCAGCGTCCTCGGCTCGCTCATGGCGGGCTGGGCCTCGGCCAACAAGTTCTCCCTCCTCGGTGGTCTGCGCACCGCCGCCCAGCTCCTCGCCTACGAACTCCCCATGCTGCTGACCGCCGCCTCGGTCGCCATGGCGGCCGGCACGGTCTCCCTCCCCGGCATCGTCGACGCCTTCGAGTGGTGGTGGCTGCCGTGGCAGATCGTCGGCGCGATCGTCTTCTTCGTGGCGGGCCTCGCCGAACTCCAGCGCCCGCCCTTCGACATGCCGGTCGCCGACTCGGAGATCATCTTCGGCGCCTACACCGAGTACACGGGCCTCCGCTTCGCCCTGTTCCTCCTCGCCGAGTACGCCGGAATCGTCGTCCTGTGCGGCCTGACCACCGTGCTCTTCCTGGGCGGCTGGCACGGCCCGTGGGGCGCCGACGGCCTCGGCTGGGTCTGGACCCTGCTGAAGGCGGCCGTCCTCGCCTTCGTCGTCATCTGGCTGCGCGTCACCTATCCCCGCCTGCGCGAGGACCAGCTCCAGAAACTCGCCTGGACCGTCCTCGTCCCCCTCTCCCTCGCCCAGATCGCCCTCACCGGCATCGTCAAGGTGGTGATCGCGTAACCATGTCCCCCTTTCCCGGCTCAGGCCTGGCCAAGGGCCTGGCCGTCACCCTGCGCACGATGACGAAGAAGACCGTCACCGCGCAGTACCCCGACGCGCAGCCCGAACTCCCGCCCCGCACCCGCGGCGTCATCGGGCTCTTCGAGGAGAACTGCACGGTCTGCATGCTGTGCGCCCGCGAGTGCCCGGACTGGTGCATCTACATCGACTCCCACAAGGAGACGGTCCCGGCCGCCGCTCCCGGTGGCCGCGAACGCAGCCGCAACGTCCTCGACCGCTTCGCCATCGACTTCTCCCTCTGCATGTACTGCGGTATCTGCATCGAGGTCTGCCCCTTCGACGCCCTCTTCTGGTCCCCCGAGTTCGAGTACGCCGAGACCGACATCCACGAACTCACCCACGAACGCGACAAGCTCCGCGACTGGATGTGGACCGTCCCGGCCCCGCCGGCCCTCGACCCCGGCGCCGAGGAACCCAAGGAGATCGCCGCCGCCCGCAAGACCGCCGAGAAACTCGCCACGGCCCAGGCCCAGGCCCAGGCAGACGCTGAGGAAGCGGCACAGGCGGCGCGGCAGGGACAGACGCAGGCGCAGCCCGACCCCACCGATCCTCCGCAGGGAGGCGCATCGTGACTCCCGCCGCGGCCACCGTCTCGGCGGCACAGGCCACGACCACCGCCGCCGAGGCCCACGGCTTCCTCTCCCCGACCGGCGTCGAGATCGCCTTCCTCCTCGTCGGCCTGGTCACCTTCGGCGCCGCCGTCGTCACGGTCACCACGAAGCAACTGGTGCACGCCGCCCTGTGGCTGGTCGTCGCCCTCGGCGGCCTCGCCGTCGAATACCTCCTCCTCACGGCCGAGTTCATCGCCTGGGTGCAGGTCCTCATCTACGTCGGTTCCGTCGTCGTCCTCCTCCTCTTCGGTCTGATGCTCACCAGGGCCCCCATCGGCCGCTCCCCGGACGCCGACTCCGGCAACCGCTGGGCCGCCCTCACCGTCGCGCTCGCCGCGGCCGCCGCCCTCGTCTGGGTGGTCGTCGACGCCTTCCGGACGACGTGGATCGACCTGGACGGCGCCGCCGCCGGCTCCACCGCGGTCACCGGCGCGAGCCTCTTCCAGAGCTGGGTGCTCCCCTTCGAGGCCCTCTCGGTCCTGCTGCTCGCCGCGCTGGTCGGTGCGATCGTCCTCTCCCGCAAGGCGAGGACGAAGGCGAAGGAAGCGGCCGGGGGAGCGACCACCGCGCGCCCCCTGACCCCCCTGACCCCGCGAACCGACGCCACCCGAAGCGCTGCCCCCCGGAGCGACAAGGAAGGCGCCCGCTGATGCACCTCGCCTACCCGGCCGTACTCTCCGCCCTCCTCTTCTCCACCGGCCTCTACGGCGTCCTGGCCCGCCGCAACGCGATCCTGGTCCTGATGTCCGTCGAGCTGATGCTCAACGCCGTCAACCTCAACCTCGTCGCCTTCGACGTCTGGCTCAGCAAGACCGCCCAGGACACCCTGCACTCCGGCCAGGCCCTGACCCTGTTCACCATCGCCATCGCCGCCGCCGAGATCGGCATCGGCCTGGCGATCGTCCTCGCCGTCCACCGCAACCGCGGCACCGCGGACATCGACAGGCTCCGCGACACCGCCGAGCCCGGCGATGACGACGACCCCGACGACGACTCCGATGACGGCTTCGACGGCGACTCCGAGACCGCCCGGAGCGAACCGGCCGAGAAGGCTGAGGCCACCGCGTGACCACGACCACCCTCGCCGTCCTCGTCCCCCTCCTCCCGTTCCTGGGCGCCGCGGCCGGCCTGCTCCTGGGCCGCACCGCCCCCGGCTTCGCACGTCCCCTCGCCGTCCTGCCCTCCGTCGCCGCCCTCGCACTCGCCGCGGTCGTCGCCGTACGCCAGGGCGGCGGACAGGCCGTGGACGCGGCGACCGAGCTCACCCCCACCGGTTCGGTCCCCGTCGAACTCGCCCTGCACATCGACGGCTTCGCCGCCCTCGTCGCGATCCTCGTCGGCCTGGTCGCGACCTGTGTGCAGATCTACTCGACGGCCTACCTGCGCGACGACCCGCGCTACACCTCGTACGCCGCTCTCGTCTCCCTCTTCACCTCCGCCATGCTGCTCGTCGTCTACTCCGGCGACCTGATGGTGCTGCTGGTCGGCTGGGAGATCATGGGCATCTGCTCGTACTTCCTCGTGGGCCACTACTGGGAGACCCCGGAAGCACGCGCCGCTTCCATCAAGGCCTTCCTCGTCACCAAACTCGGCGACGTCCCCTTCCTGATCGGTCTGTTCGCGCTCGCCGCCGACACCGGTTCGTTCCGCATCACGAAGATCCTCGGCAACGTCGCGAGCGGCGGACTCGACCACCCGACCCTGATCGCCCTGCTGCTCCTCGCCGGTGTGGCGGGCAAGTCGGCGCAGTTCCCGCTCCACACCTGGCTCCCCGACGCGATGGCGGGCCCCACACCCGTCTCCGCGCTGATCCACGCCGCGACGATGGTCGCCGCCGGTGTCTACTTCATCGCCCGGCTCCTCCCGGTCTTCGCCGCCTCCGCGGCCGCACTGGTCGTCCTCGCCGTCATGGCCGCCGTGACGATGGCGGGCTCGGCCCTCGCCGCGCTCGCCCAGGACGACATCAAGCGTGTCCTCGCGTACTCGACGATCGGCCAGCTCGGCTACATGACCGGCGCCCTCGCCGTCGGCGACCGTGGTGCCGCCGTCTTCCACCTCCTCGCCCACGGCGCCTTCAAGGCGCTGCTGTTCCTCGCGGCCGGCGTGATCATCCACGCCGCCGGCACCAACTCGCTGGCCGCCATGTCCCGGATGAAGGACCTGCGCGCCCGCGTCCCCGACGCCTACTGGACGATGACCGTGGCGCTCCTCGCACTCGCCGCGATCCCGCCCTTCAGCGGCTTCTTCTCCAAGGAGTCCGTCCTCGGAGCCGCCGAGCACGCCGCCGTCGGCCACGCCGAGAGCGTCCCCGGAGCCGCGGGCTGGATCGTCCTCGTCTCCGGCCTGGTGACCGCCCTGCTCACCGCCGCCTACGCGATGCGCCTGTGGCTGCTCGCCTTCCACGGCCACGGCACCGAGGCCCCCGACCACGGCAAGCAGCCCGTCGCCATGAACTCCGTGCTGTGGCTGCTCGCCCTCCCCTCACTCGCTTTCGGACTCGCCACGGGCCTGCTGCCCGACTGGTTCGACGGCCGGGACCTGACCCCGACCCTCACCACCGCCGTCCTCGGTACGGGCGTCGCCCTGGTAGGCGGCATCGTCACGTACGGCGCGTGGCGGCACACCACCGCCATGGCCGGCCGTGTCCCGCTGGGCGCGGTCGCGGCCCACCCGGACGCCGACGGCGGCCTGGTCGAGGCCGAGGCCATCGCCAGCCACGAACCCGCCTACGGGAACGTGGCCTCCGCACCCGACCCGGCGGATCCGGGCCGCCTGCTGCTCGGCCCGCTGCACCGTCACGCGGCCGTCGGTTTCCACCTCGACGCGGTGTACGCGGCGCTCTTCGTCCGCCCGGTCCAGGCCGCGGCCACCCTCGTCCGGTTCCTCGACCGCGAGGTCGTCGACACCTACGTACGCGGCGCGGGAGCCCTGCCCCGCTGGCTGGGCGCGGCCGTCCGGCGCGCCCAGACCGGCAATCTGCAGACCTATGTGAGCGCGCTGCTCGCCGGCACCGTCGTCCTGGTGGTCGCCGCCCTCCTCGTCGCCACCGCGGGAGCGTGAGCAGGCGTGATCGATATCAACGAGTCCGTGATGCAGTTTCTTCTGGCGTTCATCGTCGTCGCCCCGCTCATCGGGGCCGCCGCCGCTCTCCTGCCGGCCCCGCCCGGGCTGAAGGGGAAGTCGCCCGAGCAGGCCGTGCTGCGGCACGGCACGACCGTCACCGGTGCCGTACTCATCGCCGCCATCGTCCTCGCGCTCGGCTTCGACCACGACACTCCGGTCAAGGCACAGCGGATGCAGGCCACGACGGACATCAGCTGGATCCCCGCACTCGACGTACGGATCCACCTCGGCATCGACGGCATCTCCCTCCCTCTCCTCGTGCTGACCGCGCTCCTGACCTTCCTGTGCGCGCTGTACTCCTACTTCAAAATGCCGTCGGGCCCGTCCCCGAAAGCATTCGTGGCGCTCGTCCTCGTGCTGGAGTCCGGCACCCTCGCGACCTTCGCCGTCCTCGACTTGCTGCTGTTCTTCCTCGCGTTCGAGATGGTGCTCATCCCGATGTACTTCCTCATCGCCCGCTGGGGCGGTGAGCAACGAACCCAGGCGGCCTGGAAGTTCATCCTCTACACCCTGCTCGGGTCCGTCGTCATGCTGCTGGGCCTGCTCCTGATCGGAATCAAGGCGGGCACTTTCGACATGGTGGCACTCGCCACTGACAATCACCCCGCGCTGACCCCATCGGTGCAGGTCATCGCCGTTCTGGCGATCGGGATCGGGCTCGCGGTCAAGACGCCGATGTGGCCGCTCCACAGCTGGCTGCCGGACGCGCACACCGCCGCCCCGACCGTCGGCTCGGTCCTGCTGGCCGGGGTCCTGCTGAAGATGGGCACGTACGGGTTCGTCCGCATCCTGCTGCCCGTCACGCCCGACGGCATGAGCACCTTCGCCCCGTATCTCGGGGCCTTCGCGGTCGTCGGGATCATCTACGGTTCGCTGGCCTGCCTGGCGCTCGCCAAGCAGGGCGCGAAGGGCGACCTCAAACGCCTCATCGCGTACTCCTCGGTCGGCCACATGGGCTTCGTGCTCCTCGGCATCGCGTCGATGACCCCGACCGGCGTGAACGGCGCGCTGTTCGCGAACATCGCCCACGGCCTCATCACCGGCCTGCTCTTCTTCCTCGTCGGCGCGCTCAAGGACCGCACGGGCACGACCGACCTCGACGCTCTCGCGAAGACGACCGGAGCCGCGCTCTACGGCCGTGCCCCGCGCCTCGGCGGCCTGCTCGCCTTCGCCGCCGTCGCCTCGCTCGGACTGCCGGGCCTCGCCGGGTTCTGGGGCGAGATGCTCACGCTGTTCGGCGCGTTCGACCCCGCCGACGGCCTCAGCCGGCCCGCGTTCCTGACGTTCATGGCGATCGCCGCGTTCGGCACCCTGCTCACGGCCGCGTACATGCTCGTCGTGGTCCGCCGTGTCTGCATGGGCGACACCTCGCAGCACCCGGAGCACGCGGAGCACTCGGAGCAGGGGAGCCCGAAGCTCGCCGACGTCCGGACGTACGAGTTCGCCGCCTGGACCCCGCTCGTCGTCCTCACCGTCGTCGCCGGGCTCTGGCCCAAGGCACTCCTCGGCCTGACCGACCCGGCCGTGCAGCAGCTCCTCTCAGGAGGCAACCGATGAGCCCCCAGGCCCAGTCCCTGGTCCAGTCCGTCGACTGGCTCGCGATCGCCCCGCCCACCATCGCGGCGGTCGTCGGACTCGCGGTGCTCGTGGCCGACCTCTTCGTGGACGGCAAGAAGAAGGCCCTGCTCGGCTGGGTCTCCGTCGCGGGGCTCGCCCTCGCCGGGCTCGCCCTGCTGCCCCTCCTGGACGGCGACCGCTCCACGTTCTGCCTGACGGGCGACGCGGACGTGTGCAGCTACACCGCGGACCGGTTCACGCTGGTCATCCAGTTCCTCGTCCTCGGCGGCGCGCTCCTCGCGGCACTCCTGTCGATGACCACCCTGAAGGACGCGGGCAAGGACGCCGGTGGAGACACCGACAAGGAACTCCCCGAAGGGGAGTTCTGGTTCCTGCTTCTCTCCTCGGCCGCGGGTGCCGCCCTGCTGCCCGCCTCGCGTGATCTCGCCACACTGATCGTCGCCCTGGAGGTCGCCTCCCTCCCCGCCTTCGCCCTCGTCGGCATCAAGCACGGTGACCGGAAGTCCTCCGAAGCGGCCCTGAAGTTCTTCCTGTCCTCGGTCACCGCGACCGCCGTGAGCCTCATGGGCGTCAGCTTCGTCTACGCGTCGACAGGCACCCTGTACCTCACGGAGATCGCCACCAGGATCGAGGACGTCGACGCCCAACTGCACACGCTCGCCCAGGCGGGCGTCGTCCTCACCCTCGTCGGCTTCGCCTTCAAGACCGCCGCCGTGCCGTTCCACTTCTGGGTGCCCGACACCTACGTAGGAGCCCCTCTCCCGGTCGCCGCCTACCTGTCGGTCGTCGGCAAGGCGGTCGGCTTCTCCGGCCTGATCCTCGTCACCGTGATCGCCCTCCCGTCGTACGCGGACGTCTGGGGCCCGGCACTCGCCGCCCTGGCCGCCCTCACCATGACGATCGGCAACGTCGGCGCCCTGCGGCAGCGGGCCACGCGCGCGTACAGCGCGGTACGGCTCCTCGCCTGGTCCTCCGTGGGACAGGCCGGCTACCTCCTGGTGCCGATCGCCGCCGCCGCGTACTCCGAGGACGCCCGGAAAGCCATCGGCTCCACCGTCGCGTACGCCCTCATGTACGCCGCCGTGAACCTCGGAGCCTTCGCGGTGGCCGCCCTGGTGGCCCGTACGAAGCCGCTGAACCGGATCAGCGACTACCGCGGCCTGTACGCCTCCCGCCCCCTCGCCGCGCTCGTCCTCGGCTTCTTCCTGCTCTGCCTGGCCGGTCTGCCGCCGGGCATCATCGGCCTCTTCGCGAAGGTCACCGTCTTCTCGGCGGCCGTCGAGGCGGGCCTCGGCTGGCTCGCCGTGGTCATGGCCGTCAACGTCGTGATCGCGCTCTTCTACTACCTCCAGTGGACGACCCTGCTGTTCCGCGCACCCGAGGGCGAACCCGAGACGCACCGCGTCCCGGCCCCCCTCACCGCGGCGATCGCCCTGACCGCCGTCCTCGGCGTCGCGCTCTCGGGGGCACCTCAGCTCATTCTGCGCTTCTCGGACACCGGTCTTTTCTGACGCCATTCCCGCAGCCTTCACGCGCGTGTGCGGGTCAGCAGCCCCGCACACGCGCGTGCGTGTGGTCGCACATCACCCGGACAGCCGACGCGCGACCCCGTGCGCACAAGGGAACTAGTGCTCCCCGCCTGGCGTTGACCAGTGAGGGAGGGTCCACTGGACCGTGGAGTCACGGAACCAGTGACGTCAGAGATCGACAAGCAAGGGTTCCCCTGCCGCACGATTTGGAGGGCGTACCGTGCACCGCCGGCACAACGGGCTCAGGACCGCCGTACTCCTCGGGGGACTGTCCGCACTCATCATCGTCATCGGCAGTTTCTTCGGGCGTATGGGCCTCGTCGTCGCACTGGCCATCGCGATCGGCACGAACGCGTACGCGTACTGGAACAGCGACAAACTGGCTCTACGCGCGATGCGCGCGCGCCCGGTGAGCGAATTCGAGGCCCCGGCGCTCTACAAGATGGTCCGCGAACTCTCCACGCAGGCCCGCCAGCCCATGCCCCGCCTGTACATCTCCCCGACGGAAGCACCGAACGCGTTCGCCACGGGCCGCAATCCGCGCAACGCCGCCGTGTGCTGCACCGAGGGCATCCTGCGCATCCTGAACGAGCGGGAGCTGCGCGGCGTCATCGGCCACGAACTGAGCCACGTCTACAACCGCGACATCCTCATCTCGTCCGTCGCCGGCGCCCTGGCCTCCGTCATCATGTTCCTGGTCAACTTCGCCTGGCTGATCCCGATCGGCCGCTCCAACGACGACGACGGTCCCGGCCTGCTCGGCATGCTGATGATCATGATCCTCGGCCCGCTTGCCGCGTCCGTCATCCAGCTCGCCATCAGCCGCTCCAGGGAGTACGAGGCGGACGCGTCCGGCGCCCAGCTCACCGGCGACCCGCTGGCCCTGGCGAGCGCCCTGCGCAAACTGGAGGCGGGCACGAAGCAGCTGCCGCTGCCTCCGGAGCCGCGCATCGAGACTGCGAGCCACATGATGATCGCCAACCCCTTCCGCCCGGGCCAGGGACTCTCCAAGATGTTCTCAACGCACCCGCCCATGGCGGAGCGCATCGCCCGGCTCGAACAGATGGCAGGTCGCCACCAGTGAAGACAATCCTCAACATCATCTGGCTCGTCCTGAGCGGCTTCTGGCTGTTCCTCGGCTACCTGCTCGCGGGCGTGCTGCTCTGCATCACGATCATCGGGATCCCGTTCGGCGTCGCCGCGTTCCGTATCGGCACCTACGCGCTGTGGCCCTTCGGCCGGACGACGGTCGAGCGCCGTGACGCGGGGGCGCCGTCCTTCGTCGTCAACGTCCTGTGGCTGATCCTCGCCGGCTGGTGGCTGGCCCTCGCGCACATCGTCACGGGCCTCATCCAGTGCGTCACGATCATCGGCATCCCCCTGGGCATCGCCAACTTCAAGCTGATCCCGGTCTCGCTGTTCCCCCTGGGACGCGAGATCGTGCGTACGGACCAGCCGTTCACGTCGTCGGTCCGGTAGGGCGGCGCCCGGGGTACGGAGGCCGAACCCTGGGGCGGTTGCCGGGACCTGGCGCACATTCCGGACAGGCGGCCGGACCTTCTCGAACCACCCGTGCGGCTGCTCGGTTGCTCCCCCCCCCGGCGGAGCCCTCCGCACGGCCCTGGACGCGGGCGAGGAGGACCTCGGACACGCCAAGCTGATACGCGTCGACAGGGCGGGCCGTCCCGTCCAGTCCGCCGTCGAGGGCGAACTCGTCGCGTAATTCCCTCGGCACGCGGCCCCGGCCCGGTGGACCTCACGCTGGAGCCCTGATCGGACCGGCCGCCGACCGCGGCCGAGGAGGTAGGGGAGCTGTGGGACACCGGCAGGCCCGCCGAGCCCGCTCTCTGGGCCCGGTGCGGAGGGCCGCCGCCACTGGCTGACGACGGCACTGGACCGCTACGACGCCGACAGACCCGACGCCGACAGACCCAACGCGGAACCCGGCCGTACCTGTCACCTCGACGGCCACCACATCATCGACGAGCCGGGCTTCTTCTGCGCGCTCGGCGAGGCGGTCAACGCACCGGGAGGCTACTTCGGCCGGAATCTCGACGCCCTCGACGACTGCCTCCGTGGCCGCTGGGGCACCCGACGGCCCTTCACCCTGATCTGGCACGACGCGGAGGTCGCCCGCACCGGCCTCGGCCTCGTCCCGCGCACCGACCGCCGCCCGTGGACGTTCGAGGAACTCCTCGCCTTCCTCGTGGACAAGGGCACCGACGTCCGTCCCGCCTGAGAGCCGCTCGTCCGAGGGTTATCCACAGGCCGGTCCCATTGTCAGAGGCGCGCTGCATCATGAACGCATGACCGAGATCGAGCAGTTGCTGGTACGTGTCCTCGCTGAGGCACGCAACTCCCGGCCGTGGGGCTGGCCTTCGCTCCCCGAGCCCGTGGACGCCGCCACGCTTGCCCGCGCCGAGTCCGCCCTCGGCTTCTCCGTACCGCCGCTGCTCGCCGCGCTCTATCTGCGGATAGGGGACGGAGGATTCGGCCCGGAGTACGGTCTGCTTCCGCTGCTCGACAGCCCGCCCTCGGGGGAGCCGGCGGTCGTCGCGCAGTACCTCGCCCTCCGCGAGAGCGGCCGCAAGGATCCCGACTGGCCCTGGCCGGAAGGCATCCTGCCGATATCCCACTGGGGCTGCGGAATGTACGCATGCGTGGACTGCCGTGCGCCGGACGCCACGGTGCTCCTGTTCGAGCCGAACGCCGACGACGCCGACCACGCCTGGTACGTGGACGCACCCACCCTCACGGTTTGGCTCGACGCGTGGCTCCAAGGCACCGGCTGGTACGACGAGCTGAACGACGACACGGACCTGGAGCCCTGGGACGACTTCCGCATACGGACGGGAGCGGCACGAGCGTCGTAGCGTGCGGCTCCCAGCTCCAAACTCCCGGCCTCCAAACTTCCGGCCTCCGGCCCTTCAAGGGCGCGGGGAACTGCACACTCGGCCCCTACCGGCCAGCACTCACTCACCGACGATCCCCGGCACTCCCCCCCGCCCGTGAAGGCGACGCGCGCACGATCAACGCGCGCGAAGCCGCCACCGCACCCCGTACGCGACCGCCCCGAACCCCAGCACGCCGACCCCCACGGCCACGGACATCCACGGCAGGGCGAAAGCCAGTGTCAGGCACCCGGCCAGCCCCACCACGGGCAGGACCCGTGACACAGCCGCCGGACCCAGTGCCCAGGCCGCGGCGTTGGCGATCGCGTAGTACACCAGCACCCCGAAGGAGGAGAAGCCGATCGCACCCCGCACATCCACCGTCGCGGCCAGCACCGCGACCACCGCCCCGACGGCGAGCTCCGCCCGATGGGGCACCCGGAAGCGCGGATGCACGGCGGCCAGCCCGCCCGGCAGATGCCGGTCGCGGGCCATGGCCAGCGTCGTCCGCGACACCCCCAGGATCAGCGCGAGAAGGGAGCCGAGCGCCGCCACCGCGGCGCCCACCCGTACGACCGGGACGAGCCCCGGTGCCCCGCCGGCGCGCACCGCCTCGGCGAGCGGAGCCGTCGCCTGCCCGAGACCCGCCGGCCCCAGCACGGAGACGACAGCCACCGCCACAGCCGCGTACACGACCAGTGCGATACCCAGAGCGAGCGGGATCGCGCGCGGAATGGTGCGCGCCGGATCCCGTACCTCCTCGCCGAGGGTCGCGATCCGCGCGTATCCGGCGAAGGCGAAGAACAGCAGTCCGGCCGCCTGAAGCACGCCTCCGGCGCCCCCGGAGGCGCCCGTGCCGAGCCGCCCGGCATCGGAGTGCCCCGAGGTCAGGCAGACGACCACGACGGAAGCGAGGACCGCGAGGACCACCGCGACGATCACCCGCGTCAGCCACGCGGACTTCTGCACACCGCCGTAGTTCACCGCGGTCAGGGCCACCACCGCCCCGACGGCCACCGCGTGCGCCTGACCCGGCCACACGTACGTGCCCACGGTGAGCGCCATCGCCGCACACGAGGAGGTCTTCCCCACGACGAACGACCAGCCCGCCAGATATCCCCAGAACTCGCCGAGCCGCTCGCGGCCGTACACATACGTTCCGCCCGACGCGGGATACCGGGCGGCCAGGCGTGCCGAAGCGGTCGCGTTGCAGTAGGCGACGACGGCGGCGATCCCCAGCGCAAGGAGCAGTCCGGATCCCGCGGCCCTTGCCGCGGGCCCCAGCGCGGCGAAGATTCCCGCACCGATCATCGAGCCGAGGCCGATGACCACGGCGTCACCGACGCCGAGGGTCCGCCGCAGTTCCGCCGCGCCGCTCGGGGATCCAGAAGCGGATCGAGAAGCGGATCCAGAACCGGACCCGGACGAACCCGGCCGGGCGGGATCGGACTGTGTCATGAATTGCACCCTACTGATCAGTGCAACCGGTCACCGTCGTGCCGACGTCCTCCTCACCAACAAGGGGTGAACAGAAGAGCGAAACACAGAACGACAGAAACAGCCGAGAGCGGTATGACCACAGGGTTGTGCGAGCAGGATCACAGCACAGGTACAGCGCGAAGGGGCAGGTTCACGGCATGGGCATCATCAGCTGGATCATTCTGGGGCTGCTGGCCGGAGCCATCGCCAAGTTCTTGCTGCCGGGACGCGATCCGGGTGGCTTCATCGGCACGACACTGATCGGCGTCGCGGGCGCGTTCATCGGCGGCTGGATATCCGCCCGTTGGCTGGACCACCCGATCGCCAAGGACTTCTACGACGGAGCCACCTGGGCCGCCGCGATCGGCGGCGCGCTGGTTCTGCTGATCGGCTACCGCATCCTGTTCGGCAACTCGCGCGACTGAGTGCGCGCCTCCAAGGCCGCAGCCGGCAGACGAGAAGGGTGGGCACCCGAGGTGCCCACCCTTTCTCGTACGCGCGGCCGGCGCCCGTGGAACGACCGGCAGGTCACCGGTAGTTGACGAACTGCAGTGCGAAGTCGAAGTCCTTGCCCTTGAGCAGGGCCTGCACGGCCTGCAGGTCGTCACGGCTCTTCGAGCTGACCCGCAGCTCGTCACCCTGTACCTGCGCCTTCACGCCCTTCGGGCCCTCGTCGCGAATGATCTTCGCGACCTTCTTCGCGTTGTCCTGGGAGATGCCCTCCTCGATCGAAGAGAAGATCTTGTACTCCTTGCCGGAGAGCTGCGGCTCACCGGCGTCCAGTGCCTTCAGCGAGATACCGCGCTTGATCAGCTTGGTCTCGAACACGTCGAGGATGGCCTTGACCCGCTCCTCGGAGTTCGCCTCCATGAGGATCTTCTCGCCGGACCAGGAGATGGAGGCGCCCACGTTCTTGAAGTCGTAGCGCTGCGAGATCTCCTTGGCGGCCTGGTTGAGGGCGTTGTCGACCTCCTGCCGCTCGACCTTCGAGACGATGTCGAAACTGGAGTCGGCCATGTCCTGTGGCTCCTTGTATCGGGGTGCGTAGTGGCGGCCGCCGAACCCGCTTCGGTTCCGGGCCGCATCCGCATAAGCCTAGCCACCCCCTCCCCTCCGGGCACCGATCAATCGAGTGGCGAAGCACCCCCGAGCATCGGGTATCGTTTACGTCGTTGCCACAGAGCGCCGTCGAAAGACGGTTCGAACGGCAGCAAACCCGGCGGTGTGCCCGAGCGGCCAAAGGGAGCAGACTGTAAATCTGCCGGCTCAGCCTACCCAGGTTCGAACCCTGGCGCCGCCACGCTGAGAGAAGAAACCCTCTCTGAAATGCGAGTACGCATTTCAGAGAGGGTTTCTTCGTGTTCGGACAGCCCCGGGCCCGGTGGCCGGCGGCCCGACCGTTCCAGGGCTGTGAACCACGGGAACGCGGAGCGCCCCCGCACCGGTGCCCCGCGTTCGCTCCGTACCCTGAACCCATGTCCTCACGTCGCCGGATCTGCCCCGAGTGCCGTCGCGAGATCGCTGTCGTCGCCGGGCGGTTCGCTCGGCACGACCCGGCGGGGGCCCGGGGGAGCGGGGAACTCGTGTCCTGCCCGGGGTCGCGCAGGCATGCGGAGCTCGGGGCCTCTCAGCCGGCGCTGGACGGGTACGTCGTGGCGGACTTCCCCGGCCAGCTTCCGCTCTTCTGACTCCTGCGCTCTCTGACTCCTGCGCTCTTCGGACTCGTACGTTCTTGCGTTCTTGCGGTCTGCCGGCTTCTGAGCGGCCGTGCCTGCCGGGCCCGCCCCTCACCGGCGGCGCGGCGTCCCAGCTCAGGTCAGGGCCACCTGCCCGTCAGTTACCGGCCACCGACTTGACCGCCACCGACACCGGTGTGGAACCGCTGATCAGTTCCAGGGTCAGACCGGCTGTCGCGGGGGTGTCCACCAGCTCCGCGAGGACCGCGGCGACGTCGTCGCGCGGGACCGGCCCGCGGCCCGTGGCGGCCTCCAGACGGACGAGGCCCGTGCCGGCGTCGGTCGTCAGCATTCCAGGACGCAGGATCGTCCAGTCCAGGCCGCGGTGAGCGCGTACGTACGAGTCGGCCTCGCCCTTGGCGCGCAGATACGCGTCGAACACCTCGTCCCCGGGGTGCTCCGGATCCGCGCCCATGGAGGAGACGACCACATGGCGTCGTACCCCGGCCCGGGCCGCCGCGTCCGCGAAGAGCACCGCGGCGCCCCGGTCCACGGTCTCCTTGCGGGCCGCCCCACTGTCCGGGCCCGCGCCCGCCGCGAAGATCGCGGCGTCCGCGCCCCGCAGATGCGCGGAGACCTCCTCCTCCGAAGCCGACTCCAGATCGCACAGCACCGGCTCGGCGCCGGCCGCCCGCAGATCGTCGCCCTGTTCGGCTCGGCGGATGATCCCCGCGACCTCGTCACCGCGCGCGGAGAGCAACCGCTCAAGCCGCAACGCGATCTGACCATGACCTCCAGCGATAACAATGCGCATGTTTCCGACCGTACGCCCGGACGGGGACACTCGCCGCACAACCCTGTGGATAACTCGTGAGTCTCTTGAGAGATCACGTTGCACGAGGGGGACGCCGTCAGGCGTCATAAGGAGACCGTCATCACCGCCACACGCATGAGCCCCGCCGCCCGCAGGAGCCCTGTCATACGCAGGACTCTCACCGCGGTCGGCTGCAGCACCGCCCTGCTCTCCGGAGTGGCCGCCTGCGGCACGGTGGAGAACCTCACCGCCGGTCAGAAGGTGGACCAGGCCGTCGACGGGCTCGGCGAAAAGAAGTCACTCGCCTTCGAGTTGGGGCTCGACGCCAAGCCCTCGGCACTCGTGAAGCTGGCCGGAGAGGAGGAGCCCGGCGAGGAGATGCCGCCCGAGCTCGCGAAACTGTTCACCGGAGTACGGGTCAAGGTGTCCGTCGAGTCGCGCAAGCGGCTCGCCGATTCGGGTGAGAAGGATCTCGTCGGTACGGCAATGTCGGTCTCGGGGCCCGACGGTGTCCTCGCCGAATACCGCCTCGTCGGCGACTACACGTACTACCGGGCCGACATGAAGGCGTTCGGCGAGGCGATGGGCTTCCCCCTGCCGACCGCCGACGAGCTCCCCGGGAGCGAGAAGGAGCTCAGGCCGGTACTTGAGGGCAAGTGGGTCAAGATCGACAACCGCGAACTCGACCGCGCCGCGCAGGACGCCCCCGGCAAGGGCGGCGAGGACGGCAAGGGCAAGGCCGACGAGATCGACAGTGGGACCCAGCAGAAGATTCTCAAGGCCGTCCGCTCGGTCGTCGCCCGTGAGGTCACCTTCAGCGACAAGGGCGGCAGCGACGGCGTCGAACGGGTCGTCGCCAAGGCCTCGTTCCGCGACCTGCTCACCGGCATCCTCGACAAGCTGCGACCGCTGGCCGACGAACTCCCGGCAGGCGTCGAACTGCCCACCGACGAGAACTTGAAGGACGCTCCGGACAACAAGGTCGCCGTCGACTTCACCCTGAAGAACGGTGATCTGACCCGCGTCTCCATCGACCTCGCCACCCTGGCGGACGACCCGAAGGGCGCCAAGGTCCCCCTGGTCGTCAAGTTCGGCGAAGCCGGCGACATCAGCGCCCCCTCCGGCGCCAAGAAGCTGCCCGCTGGAGAGTTCGGCGGTCCGGGCAACCCGTTCACCAGTGGTCTGCTGGGCGGCTTCTGACACTCTGTTCGCCGGCCTCTGAATTCGCCGCAACAGCAGACGCCCGCACGCGCGCGCGCGTGAAGGCCAACGGCCCCCACGCGCGCGTGCCGCGCGCTCACCCCACCGCGCACCCCACCGCGTTCCGCAGCTCACGCCTGCCCCGTACGCCCCTGGCGCGGCAGGTCCAGCGCCACGGTCGCCGCCGAGTTGCAGTACTCCCGCACCGCGCTCGTCCGCGCCACCACGCGCCCCCGGTGCACCACGATCCGGCTGTACGCCAGCGACAGCGCACCGTCGAGCCGGTCCCCGCGCACCGCGAGCAGTTCCGCCGGGAAGCCGGCCTCCACGCGCACCTCGGGCAGCCCCAGCACCGCCCGCGCCGACGAACTCACCGCGTCGTACGCGTCGGCGGACCGCAGCCCGTACCGCGAGGCCAGCAGATACGCCGCCTCCAGTGGGTCCCCGCGGCCCACGGGATTCGACAGGTCCCGCAGAGCGCCGCTCCCGGCCGCGACCCGTACGCCGGCCGCCCGCAGCAGCCGTACCGGAGCCGTTCCTCGGCGATCCACGCCCGAACAGCCGCCCTGGGGCAGGCAGACGACGGTCACGCCGGCCGCGGCGAGCTGGTCGGCCGATCGCGAGGCCACCTCCGAGGGCAGCCGGCTCAGCCCTCCGCAGGGGCCCAGCGTCACCCCGGGCCGCAACCCGCCCGCCATCGCCGCGAGGCGCCCGAGCCGGGCCGGATCGTCACCGTCCGTATGCAGATCGACCGGGCAGCCCTGCTCCGCGGCGACCTCCAGGACCGCTTCCACATATCCCGTCGGATCCGGGTCCAGATCTGGACAACCGCCCACTACGGAGGCGCCCATCTTCACCGCGTCCCGCAGCATCGCCAGTCCGTCGGCCCCGGCGAGTCCGGTGAGTACCCGGGGCATCGCCACGACCGTCAGCTCGACCAGCCCTCGCAGCGCGCGCCGCGCCTGGAGCACCGCCGCCATCGGGCCCAGCCCCTGCACGTCGCCCACGCGCACGTGCGAGCGGACGGCGGTCGCCCCGTGCCCGAGCTGCAGGAGAGCGGCCTCGGTCGTACGGCGCTGGACCTCCTGGCCCTCGTACGAGACCGGGCCCTCGCCGTCGGCCGACAGGGCCGTGTCGCCGTGGGCGTGGGGCTCGGCCGGGGCCGGCAGGAGCAGATGGCCGGAGAGGTCCACGCGCGCGATGTGAGCGGTGAGACTGCCCGCCGTGCCGACCGCCTCGATGCGTCCGTCGGCCAGCCGTACGTCCACGAGCCGGCCGTCGGTGAGCCGCGCACCGCAGAGCAGCAGGTCGGAGCCGTTGGCCCGGCCGGGCGAGCCCGAGGGACCCGAGGAGCCCGACGACGACGAGGAGCTCGACGAGGAGTGGTGCGGCTGCGGCTGACTGTCTGGCATCGCGCTCCTGTGACTCGGCGGCTGCGCAGGAGGGGCACAAGATCACGCAGCGTGAGTCGAGCCTAGGGTGACGATCGGCGCGCATCGAGGAGGAGCGGAATAGTCGTACCGGTGTGGTCCGTCGTGCCGGAGAGGCGGGTGGAACAGCCGGTGCGGACCCGGGAACGGGCCGGGGCCGGTGCCGCGAAACGGATTTGGGCGATCGGCTGCCCAGCGTGTAATGTCTTCATCGCTCGCCCCAATAGCTCAGTCGGTAGAGCGTCTCCATGGTAAGGAGAAGGTCTACGGTTCGATTCCGTATTGGGGCTCTGGTGTGGGAGGTTCCCGTCGAAAGACGGGAACTGATCACATCAAAGCGGTGTAGCTCAGTCGGTAGAGCAAGCGGCTCATAATCGCTGTGTCACCGGTTCAAGTCCGGTCACCGCTACTGACGGTAGCCGATTGCGGGGTCGGTCCTTCGATCGGTTACTCTTCTATGCGTTAATCCATGTCCCATCCGTCCGGCAAGGAGCACTCACGTGGCTGCCACCGACGTCCGCCCGAAGATCACGCTGGCCTGCGTGGAGTGCAAGGAGCGGAACTACATCACCAAGAAGAACCGGCGTAACAACCCGGATCGCATGGAGATGAAGAAGCACTGCCCGCGTTGCAACTCGCACACTGCGCACCGCGAAACGCGATAAAAAAGGCTCGTTCACGAGGCCGTCCCCTGTAATCGGGGGGCGGCCTCGCGTCGTTGAACACCAGCTGCGAACCAGTGCGAACCAGGAGGTGCCGAGCCGATGGCGCTCGACCAGTCCTTCGTAGGGCGGTCCTACCCGCCCACCGACCCGTACGAGGTCGGCCGGGAGAAGATCCGTGAATTCGCGGAAGCGGTGGGAGATCCAAATCCCGCTTACACGGACCCGGACGCGGCCAAGGCCCTCGGTCACCCCGATGTGATCGCGCCGCCGACTTTCGTGTTCGCGATCACTTTCAAAGCCGCGGGACAGGTCGTCCAGGACCCGCAACTGGGTCTCGACTACAGCCGGGTCGTGCACGGCGACCAGAAGTTCGTCCACCGGCGCCCGGTGCGCGCGGGGGACCGGCTCACGGTCACGTCCACCATCGAGGCGATCAAGTCGATGGCGGGCAACGACATCCTGGACATTCGCGGCGAGGTCCGCGACGAGTCCGGCGAGCACGTGGTGACCGCCTGGACCAAGCTCGTGTCCCGTGCGGCAGAGGGGGCGTGAACCGATGACCGCGAAGATCGCGTACGACGACGTCGAGGTCGGCACGGAGCTGCCGGCCCAGACCTTCGGAGTGACCCGCGCCACGCTGGTGCAGTACGCGGGCGCGTCGGGGGACTTCAACCCGATCCACTGGAACGAGAAGTTCGCCAAGGAGGTCGGCCTCCCGGACGTCATCGCGCACGGCATGTTCACCATGGCCGAGGCGATCCGGGTCGTCACCGACTGGACCGGCGACCCGGGCGCGGTCGTCGAGTACGGCGTCCGCTTCACCAAGCCCGTCGTCGTCCCGAACGACGACGAGGGCGCCACGATCGAGGTCAGCGGCAAGGTCGCCGTCAAGCTCGACGACAACACCGTCCGCGTCGACCTCGTCGCGATGAGCGCGGGCCAGAAGGTGCTGGGCATGTCCCGGGCCGTCGTGCGACTGGCCTGACCAGGCTCAGGCAGCAGCACTGCGAGTAAGGGGCGCCCGCCGTTGCGGGCGCTCCTTACTCTTCTCCCGCGCACATCCTCTGCGCACCTCCGCCCCTTCTCTCTGCGTCTCCGAGCCGCCCTCTTGACTTAGTTAGTGATTGAGTACTAACTTCGTCGTATGGTCAGGATGAGCGCAGAGGAACGGCGTGAGAGCGTCATTCGCGCGGCGATGAGCGAGTTCGCCCGGGGCGGCTACTACGGCACGTCCACCGAGGTGATCGCCAAGCGCGTGGGGGTCTCGCAGCCGTACCTCTTCCGGCTCTTCCCCGGCAAGAAAGCGATCTTCCTCGCGGCCGCGGAGCGCTGTCTGGACGACACCAGGCGCACGTTCGAGGCGGCCTCCGAGGGGCTGCGGGGCGAGGAGGCCCTGCACTCCATGGCGGACGCGTACACCAGGGTCATCGCGGAGGAGCCGGAGCGGCTGCTCATGCAGATGCAGCTGTATGTCGCGGTGGCCGCGGCCGAACAGGCCGGTGATCACGAACTCGGTGAGGCGGTGCGCGCCGGCTGGATGCGGCTGTGGGACACCGTTCACCTGCCGCTCGGCGCGGACATGGGCGAGACCACGACCTTCCTGGCCCACGGCATGCTCATCAACTGCCTGGTGGCCATGGGGTTCCCGCCCCAGCACCGGGTGTGGGAAGGGCTCTATCCGTCGGCCCAGGTCAAGGGCCGACTCGAACACTGAAGCGGAAGGCGGCGGGGACCCGCGCCTTTTCATGACCTCGAAAGTTAGTCAGCAATAACTAACCGAAGCATCAACCGAAGCACCAACCGAAGCTAGCGATAACCCGCTGGGGGAGCGATGTCACAGCAGACCGAACGTCGCGGGGGAGCCGTCTGGGCCCTCGTCATCACCAGCGTCGCCGGATTCATGGCGGCCCTCGACAACCTCGTCGTCACCACCGCTCTGCCCTCGATCCGCAAGGACTTCGGGGGAGCGCTCGACGATCTGGAATGGACCGTGAGCGCGTACACGCTCACCTTCGCCGTGCTGCTGATGTTCGGCGCGGCCCTGGGCGACCGGTTCGGCCGCCGCCGGCTCTTCCTCGTCGGCATCACCGTCTTCACCGGGGCGTCCGCCGCGGCGGCCATGGCGCCCGGCATCGACTCACTGATCGCCGCCCGCGCGGTCCAGGGCGTCGGCGCGGCCATCATGATGCCGCTGACCCTGACCCTGCTGACGGCCGCCGTCCCGGCCGCCAAGCGCGGGATGGCGTACGGGATATGGGGTGCCGTCAACGGTCTCGCGGTCGCCTCGGGACCGCTCATCGGTGGCAGCCTCACCGAACACCTGTCCTGGCAGTGGATCTTCTGGCTGAACGTTCCGCTGGGTCTCGCCCTGCTGCCGCTCGCCCGGCTGCGTCTCTCGGAGTCGTTCGGCACCGGCGCCCCGCTCGACATCCGCGGCACCCTGCTCGCCAGCGGCGGACTCTTCGGAATCGTGTACGGACTGGTCCGCGCGCCTGTCGTCGGCTGGAGCGACGTCGTGGTCCTGCTCGCCCTGTCCGGGGGTACGGCTCTGCTCACCGGCTTCGTGTTCCACGGCATGCGGGCCAAGAACCCGATGCTGCCGATGCGGCTCTTCCGTAGCCGTGCCTTCGCCGGGATCAACGCGGCGAGCCTGCTGATGTTCCTCGGGATGTTCGGCTCGATCTTCCTGCTCAGCCAGTACATGCAGGGCGTGCTCGGCTACTCGCCCACCGAGGCGGGACTGCGCATGCTGCCGTGGACCGGTATGCCGATGCTCGTCGCGCCGGTCGCCGGCTATCTGTCGGACCGGATCGGTGGACGTCCCGTCGTCGCGGCGGGGCTGTTCCTGCAGGCCGTCGGGCTCGGGTGGTTCGCTGTCGTGGTCGAGGCCGACACCTCGTACGCCGCGCAGCTGCCGGCCCTGATCATCAGCGGAATCGGGATGTCCCTCTTCTTCGCCCCCGCCTCCAGCCTGGTCATGTCCAGCGTCCGGGCACAGGAGCAGGGGATCGCGTCCGGCGCCAACAACGCGCTGCGTGAGGTCGGCGGGGCGCTCGGTATCGCGGTGATGGCCTCGATCTTCTCCGCGCAGGGCGGCTACGAGAGCGCGCAGACCTTCGTGGACGGCATCCGGCCCGCTCTGTGGGTCGGCTCCGCAGCGGTGGCCCTGGCGGCCCTCGGGGCGCTGTACATCCCGAGCCGACGGCCCGAGGCCGGGTCCGAGGAGGTCACGGAGGCGCCCGCACCCGTACCGGAGACGGCGCCGCGCTGAGTCTGCGGGCCGGTGGGGGCGCGTGTCGCGCGGTTCCCCGCGCCCCTCACAAGCGGGGCTGCGCCCCGGCTTCCGCCCCCACCGGCCCGCACGGACACGCGACACCGGTGACCGGAGGCACCCGCACCCCCTGAGAACGGCCCCGCCCGACCCGGCGGGGCCGTTCTCGTACTCTGGGCACGTGCAGGAACTCCACGACACCCCCCTCGCCCCGCTGACCACCTTCCGGCTCGGCGGCCCCGCCGCCCGGCTGATCACCGCGACCACCGACGACGAGGTGATCGCCGCCGTCCGCGAGGCCGACGACTCCGGTACGCCGCTGCTGCTGATCGGCGGCGGATCCAACCTCGTCATCGGCGACAAGGGCTTCCCGGGCACCGCCCTGCGCATCGCCACGCGCGGCTTCGAGCTGGACGGCACGCGGCTGGAGCTGGCCGCCGGGGAGGTGTGGACCGACGCGGTCGCCCGTACCGTCGAGGCCCGGCTCGCGGGCGTCGAGTGCCTCGCCGGAATCCCGGGCTCCGCCGGTGCGACACCGATCCAGAACGTGGGCGCGTACGGCCAGGAAGTGTCGTCGACGATCACCGAAGTGATCGTCTATGACCGTGAGAGCCGCGAGACGGTCACCATGTCGAACGCCGAGTGCGCCTTCTCGTACCGGCACAGTCGTTTCAAGAGCGATCCCGAGCGGTTCGTCGTGCTGCGCGTCCGGTTCGAGCTGGAGGACGCCGCCGGGCTGTCCGCGCCGCTGAGGTACGCCGAGACGGCCCGCATGCTCGGGGTCGGACCCGGTGACCGCGTGCCCGTGGACGCGGCCCGTGAGACCGTCCTGAAGCTGCGTTCCGGGAAAGGCATGGTGCTCGACCCCGAGGACCACGACACCTGGTCGGCCGGCTCGTTCTTCACCAACCCGATCCTCACGCACGAGGAGTTCGCCGTCTTCCACGCGCGCGTGGCACAGCGGCTGGGCGACGGAGTGATCCCGCCCGCCTACCCCGCGGGCGACGGACACACCAAGACCTCCGCGGCCTGGCTGATCGACAAGTCGGGCTTCACCAAGGGGTACGGCACCGGTCCCGCCCGTATCTCCACCAAGCACACCCTGGCCCTCACCAACCGGGGCGGGGCCACCACGGAGGACCTCCTCGCGCTCGCCCGCGAGGTCGTCGCCGGAGTCCACGGGGCCTTCGGGATCACGCTCGTCAACGAACCGGTGACCGTGGGCGTCAGCCTCTGAGGCGCCGAGGCCGCCGCCCACGCCCGCCCCGTGGCCGCTTCAGGCGACCGGGGCGGTCAGCCAGTCGTCGACCCCGGACAGCAGCTTCTGCCTGATGTCGGGCGGGGCCGCCGAGGCGCGTACCGACTGCCGTGCCAGTTCGGCCAGTTCGGCGTCGGAGAAGCCGTGATGGCGGCGCGCGATGTCGTACTGGGCGGCCAGCCGGGAGCCGAACAGCAGCGGGTCGTCCGCGCCGAGCGCCATGGGCACGCCCGCCTCGAAGAGCGTGCGCAGGGGGACGTCCTCCGGCTTCTCGTAGACCCCCAGGGCGACGTTCGAGGCCGGGCAGACCTCACAGGTGATGCCGCGGTCCGCGAGCCGCTTCAGCAGCCGCGGGTCCTCGGCGGCCCGCACCCCGTGTCCGATCCGTGAGGCGTGCAGGTCGTCCAGGCAGTCGCGGACGGACGCGGGGCCCGTCAGCTCACCGCCGTGCGGCGCGGCCAGCAGCCCGCCTTCCCGGGCGATCGCGAAGGCCCGGTCGAAGTCCCGCGCCATGCCCCGCCGCTCGTCGTTGGAGAGCCCGAACCCGACGATGCCCCGGTCCGCGTACCGCACGGCCAGACGGGCCAGCGTGCGGGCGTCCAGGGGGTGTTTCATCCGGTTCGCGGCGACCAGGACCCGCATACCGAGCCCGGTCTCGCGCGAGGCGGTGTCCACCGCGTCCAGGATGACCTCCAGGGCGGGGATCAGACCGCCCAGGCGCGGCGCGTACGACGTGGGGTCGACCTGGATCTCCAGCCACCCCGAGCCGTCCTTGAGGTCCTCCTCGGCGGCCTCGCGCACGAGCCGCTGGATGTCCTCGGGATCTCTCAGGCACGACCGCGCCGCGTCGTACAGACGCTGGAAGCGGAACCAGCCGCGCTCGTCCGTCGCCCGCAGCTTGGGCGGCTCGCCGCTCGTCAGCGCGTCGGGCAGGTGGATCCCGTGCTTGTCGGCCAGTTCCAGCAGGGTGGTGTGCCGCATCGAACCGGTGAAATGCAGGTGCAGATGAGCCTTGGGCAGCTCAGAGACCTTACGTACGTGCTCCATTCAAGGATCCTGCCGCACGGCGGCGCCGTATCGGTAGCGCTTTCCCTGAACGTGGTCTTGCTCGCACGAAGAAACGAGCCGCCTCCCCGTAGGGAAGCGGCTCGCAGTACTTACTGTCGTGTGCGGGTTCAGGCCCTGGCCTCCGCCAGGAGCTTCTGGATCCGCGAGACGCCCTCGACGAGGTCCTCGTCACCCAGCGCGTACGACAGCCGCAGATAGCCCGGCGTACCGAAGGCCTCGCCCGGGACGACCGCGACCTCGGCCTCCTCCAGGATCAGCGCGGCCAGCTCGACGGAGTCCTGCGGGCGCCTGCCGCGGATCTCCTTGCCGAGGAGGGCCTTCACCGAGGGGTACGCGTAGAAAGCGCCCTCGGGCTCCGGGCAGAGCACGCCGTCGATCTCGTTGAGCATGCGCACGATCGTCTTGCGGCGCCGGTCGAAGGCCTCGCGCATCTCGGCGACGGCCGTCAGGTCGCCCGAGACGGCGGCGATCGCAGCGGCCTGGGCCACGTTCGACACGTTCGACGTGGCGTGGGACTGCAGGTTGGTCGCGGCCTTCACCACGTCCTTGGGGCCGATGAGCCACCCGACCCGCCAGCCGGTCATCGCGTACGTCTTCGCTACGCCGTTGACCACGATGCACTTGTCGCGCAGCTCAGGAAGTACTGCGGGCAGCGAGGTGAACTCCGCGTCCCCGTAGACCAGGTGCTCGTAGATCTCGTCCGTCATCACCCACAGGCCGTGCTCGACGGCCCAGCGGCCGATGGCCTCGGTGTCCTCGGCGCTGTAGACGGCACCGGTCGGGTTGGAGGGCGACACGAAGAGGACGACCTTGGTCTTCTCCGTACGGGCCGCCTCCAACTGCTCGACCGAGACGCGGTAGCCGGTCGTCTCGTCCGCGACGACATCCACCGGGACACCGCCGGCGAGACGGATCGACTCGGGGTACGTCGTCCAGTAGGGGGCCGGGACGATGACCTCGTCGCCCGGGTCGAGGATCGCGGCGAACGCCTGGTAGATGGCCTGCTTGCCGCCGTTGGTCACCAGGACCTGGGAGGCGTCCACCTCGTAGTGGGAGTCACGCAGCGTCTTGGCGACGATCGCCGCCTTCAGCTCGGGAAGCCCGCCGGCCGGCGTGTAGCGGTGGTACTTCGGGTTCTTGCATGCCTCGATGGCGGCGTCGACGACGTAGTCCGGGGTCGGGAAGTCGGGCTCACCGGCGCCGAAGCCGATCACCGGACGTCCGGCGGCCTTGAGGGCCTTGGCCTTGGCGTCCACGGCGAGGGTGGCGGACTCGGAAATCGCGCCGACTCGGGCGGAGACCCGGCGCTCGGTGGGAGGGATTGCAGCGCTCATGGGCCCATCGTTTCAGACCGGAAACGTCCCCGGCACACCGGTTTCACAGACTGGGCAACGCCGGACGGACCCGGGGCCGGGCACGCACAAAGTCCGTACGGACACTTTCTGTTCGACGACCGGCCGCCGACCACGTACACTCTCACCTCGTTGGCCTTCACCGGCCGCACTCTTCCGGTGCACTCCGAGCACCCGGGCGGATGCGGTACGTTGTGGGGGAAGCAAAGGGTCGTAGCTCAATTGGTAGAGCACTGGTCTCCAAAACCAGCGGTTGGGGGTTCAAGTCCCTCCGGCCCTGCTACACACTCCTTTCACCAGGATGTGTGCACATGTACGTACTGCATTGCACCGTCGTGCGGCTCACACCGGGCGCGGCACGGCCACGACCCGGAATCAGGTGAGGACGAGTGACGGACGCCGTGGGCTCCATCGACATGCCTGATGCCCAGGATGAGGCGCCGGAGTCCCAGAAGAAGGGCCGCAAGGGCGGTAAGCGTGCCAAGAAGGGCCCGCTGAAGCGCCTCGCCCTCTTCTACCGCCAGATCGTCGCGGAACTCCGCAAGGTTGTCTGGCCGACCCGTAATCAGCTGACGACGTACACCACAGTGGTGATTGTGTTCGTTGTCATCATGATCGGTCTGGTGACTGTGATTGACTTCGGACTCGACAAGGCCGCCAAGTACGTCTTCGGCTAGGCCAAGCGCGAAGGGCGCCGTACCCGGCGCCCGCTTTCGCGTGTTCCACCCCCATGATCCAGGAAGAAGCAGCCACCGTGTCTGACCCGAACCTGAACGATGCCGTCGAGTCGGTCGAGTCCCGTGACGACGAACTCGACATCGTCGAGGGCGCGGACGTCGAGGACGAGGTCGAGGCTGCCGACGCCGCGGCGGGCGAGCCCGCCGAAGAGGCCGCGCTGCACGTCGAGGACGAGTCCGGCGGGGACGTCGAGGGCGACACCGCCCAGGCTCCCTCTGCCGTCGAGGACGAGGTCGAGGCTGCCGACGCCGCGGTCGACGAGGACGAGAGCGCCGAGTCCGACGAGGAGGAGGCGGAGGAGGCCGAGCCGGTCGACCCCGTCACCGCCCTTCGTGAGGAACTGCGCGCACTGCCCGGCGAGTGGTACGTCATCCACACGTACGCCGGTTACGAGAACCGCGTGAAGACCAACCTCGAACAGCGTGCCGTCTCGCTGAACGTCGAGGACTTCATCTTCGCGGCCGAGGTGCCGCAAGAAGAGGTCGCGCAGATCAAGAACGGCGAGCGCAAGACCATCAAGCAGAACAAGCTCCCCGGCTACGTGCTGGTGCGCATGGATCTGACGAACGAGTCCTGGGGTGTCGTCCGCAACACCCCCGGCGTCACCGGCTTCGTGGGCAACGCCTACGACCCGTACCCGCTGACGCTGGACGAGATCGTCAAGATGCTCGCCCCCGAGGCCGAAGAGAAGGCCGCCCGCGAGGCCGCCGAGGCCGAGGGCAAGCCCGCGCCGTCCCGCAAGCTTGAGGTCCAGGTGCTGGACTTCGAGGTGGGCGACTCGGTCACCGTCACCGACGGCCCGTTCGCGACGCTGCAGGCGACCATCAACGAGATCAACGCCGACTCGAAGAAGGTCAAGGGCCTCGTCGAGATCTTCGGCCGCGAGACTCCGGTGGAGCTCAGCTTCGACCAGATCCAGAAGAACTGACGTTCTTTCGGACCGTACGCTTCCGACCAGGTCAGACAGGCTCTCGCTGGGAGTATCTCCCGCTTGCGAGGGACCGTCTGACCTGCTCGGTTTCAGGCTGCGCACCGATACCCGTTATCGTTGTGCGGTATGCCTCCATCCGGATGATCCGGAATGGATGGCCGGAAACTCTCACTAGGACCCGGAGAGAGCAATGCCTCCCAAGAAGAAGAAGGTCACGGGGCTTATCAAGCTCCAGATCCAGGCCGGTGCGGCCAACCCGGCGCCGCCGGTCGGCCCCGCGCTGGGCCAGCACGGCGTCAACATCATGGAGTTCTGCAAGGCCTACAACGCGGCGACCGAGTCGCAGCGCGGCTGGGTCATCCCGGTGGAGATCACGGTCTACGAAGACCGCTCCTTCACCTTCATCACCAAGACCCCGCCGGCCGCGAAGATGATCCTCAAGGCCGCTGGTGTCGAGAAGGGCTCCGGCGAGCCCCACAAGACCAAGGTCGCCAAGATCAGCCAGGCCCAGGTCCGCGAGATCGCCACCACCAAGATGGCCGACCTCAACGCCAACGACCTGGACGCCGCGTCGAAGATCATCGCCGGCACCGCCCGTTCCATGGGCATCACGGTCGAGAGCTGATCCCCACCTTCGCAGAACACCGTGGCAGGGCCTGCTCGGCCCCTACCACGACTCCTCAGAGCACACAGGAGCAGTAGTGAGCAAGCGCAGCAAGTCTCTCCGCGCTGCGGACGCCAAGATCGACCGGGAGAAGCAGTACGCCCCGCTCGAAGCCGTCCGTCTCGCCAAGGAGACCTCCACCTCCAAGTTCGACGGCACCGTCGAGGTCGCCTTCCGTCTGGGTGTCGACCCGCGCAAGGCCGACCAGATGGTCCGCGGCACCGTGAACCTCCCGCACGGCACCGGCAAGACCGCCCGGGTCCTGGTCTTCGCGACCGGTGACCGTGCCGAGGCCGCGACTGCCGCCGGCGCCGACATCGTCGGTTCCGACGAACTCATCGACGAGGTGGCGAAGGGGCGTCTGGACTTCGACGCCGTCGTCGCCACCCCGGACCTCATGGGCAAGGTCGGCCGCCTGGGCCGTGTCCTCGGCCCGCGTGGTCTGATGCCGAACCCGAAGACGGGCACCGTGACCCCGGACGTGGCCAAGGCCGTGACCGAGATCAAGGGCGGCAAGATCGAGTTCCGCGTCGACAAGCACTCGAACCTGCACTTCATCATCGGCAAGGCGTCGTTCGACGACACGCAGCTGGTGGAGAACTACGGCGCCGCGCTCGACGAGATCCTTCGTCTGAAGCCGTCGGCCGCCAAGGGTCGCTACATCAAGAAGGCCACGATCAGCACCACGATCGGCCCCGGCATCACGATCGACTCGAACCGCACCCGCAACCTCCTCGTCGAGGAGGACCCGGCCGCCGTCTGAGCCTGACGCTCACCGGTAGCCGCGTCGCAGACGCGATTTCAGGACGGGCCCCGCAACCTTTCGAGGTGCGGGGCCCGTCTCTGTGTCCGGGGGGCGGGGACGGGGGCGGGGACGGGGAAGGGGCCGGGTGACGGGAGTCCGGCGTCCGGTGCCCAGTGCCCAGTGCCCGTTTCCGGGTCGGATGTCGGTGGCCTGCGCTAGCGTGCGGGGCACAGGAATCGCATAGGGGGACGACTGATGAGCTCGATCGTGCGCCGGGTGACCGTCTCGATAGCGGTGGCCGCCGCTCTGACCGGAGTCGCGGCCTGTAGCGGCTCGGACTCCGACGGGGGTTCCGGAGGGGACAGCGAGGCTTCGGCGGGGGACGGCAGGAGCGACGGCGGGGCCAGGACCCTGACGGACGCGATCGTGGCCCTTCGTTCCGTGGAGAAGAGCACCGACGGCGCGGACTCCGCCAAGGTCGAGTCCACCACGACCATGGGCACGATGATGTCGATGGAGGCGGACGGCGCCCTCGGCTGGGCCGACGGGCTCACCGGAAACCTGACGATCACGTACACCGGCGGCACGATGGCCGACCAGATGCGCCAGCTGGGCACCACCTCCATGGAGGCCCGCTATCTGCCGGACGCCTACTACGCGAAGATGGGCGACAAGTTCGCCGAGCAGTCCGGCGGCAAGCACTGGATCAAGTACGACTACGACGACCTGGCGGAGCTCGCCGGCGGATCGGGAGCGTACATGAAGGACCAGATGCAGAACACCACGCCGAACCAGTCGGTGAAGCTGCTGCTGGCCTCCGGGGACGTCGAGAAGGTCGGCGAGGAGAAGGTGCGCGGCGAGGACACCACGCACTACTCGGGCACGGTCGACGTCGCGGATCTCGCGGGCCGGAGCTCATCCCTCTCCGCGCGTCAACTGGCCGACCTGAAAAGCCAGTTGGAGCAGGCAGGTGTGACCACCGAGACCATCGACATCTGGGTGAACGACAAGGACCTGCTGGTCAAGAAGGCCGAGAAGGGCGAACTGGCGACCGGCTCGATGTCCTCGACGGCGTACTACAGCGACTACGGCGTCGAGGTCGCCGCCGAGGAGCCCGCGGCGGGCGACACCGCCGACTTCAAGGACCTCATGCGGAGCCAACCGACAGGCTGAGGCCGCCCGGCCGCCGCCCGCACCGGCCGGTTCGGCATCCGACTCGCCTCCCTCCGCGGCCGTCACAGGCGTCACAGGCGTCACACAGGTCACGCGATAACTCGCAGGACCGGCCGAACCCCGCTGGGATACGCTCGCGGCTTGTCTGTGAGTCGCTTGTCTGTTCCTTGGGGGGAACCATGAAGCTTTCTGTGCACACATCTGCAGGTCACAGGGCGACGGGCGCGGTCGTCGCCGCGCTCGTCCTCGGCGGGGGAGCCGTCGGCTGTTCCAAGGGGGACGAGAAGTCCCCCGAGATGACGCCCGCCGCGGCCGTTGCCAAGGCGGCGAAGAAGACCGAGGACATCACCTCCCTCAGCTACCGGATGACCGGCAGGACCCCGGAGGAGGGGCGCATCAAGGCCGAGGCCCAGATGCGTATGAAGCCCGACGTCGCCATGAGCATGAAGATGACCGCCCTCGACCAGGGGAAGGACGGCAACGCCGAGATCCGCCTGGTCGACGAGGCGATGTACATCGGCGGGGGCGCCGCGGCGGCCAAGGAGATGGACGGCAAGAGCTGGATCAAGTTCGACATGTCCACGCTGGGTGACGACGCGCTGGGCGGCGGCGGGGCCCCGGGCGCGGGGACGGCCGACAAGAACCCGGCGCAGGAGTCCACCTTCCTCACCGGCTCCAAGGATGTGAAGAAGGTCGGCACCGAGAAGGTCGAGGGCGTCGAGACCACCCACTACAAGGGCACGGTCACCCTCGACGAGTTCCGCAAGTCCCTCAAGACCGAGAGCAAGGCCACCCGTGAGCAGCGGGAGAAGAGCCTTGAGCAGTACGAGAAGCTGGGCCTGGACGCGCTCACGATGGACATGTGGGTCGACGGCGAGGACCACACCAAGCAGTTCCGTATGCAGGGCGACGCCGACAAGGGCAAGCTCGACATGACCATCACCTTCCTCGACTACAACAAGCCCGTGACCGTCGAGGCCCCGCCGGCCAAGGACGTCATGGACCTGGCCGAGATGATGGGTGACCTGGAGGGCTGACGGCCCCGGGGGCACGGATTTGCTTGACAGTGCCCCGTTCACGTAATCTTCCACAGAAGCCAAAGACCGCTGGTCGTTGCCGTGCTCTCATCAGAGGACGCGGTGACCGAAGGATCCGCTGAATTGCGGACGACCCGCGCAGGTGACTGTGGATGAGCTCCCGGACAGTCCCGTACTTCGTACGGATTCCGTCTGGTAGAGCCACGCCCCGTGCGCCTGCGCCGGGGCGTTTCGTTTTCCCAGTCTCCTTCTGAGCGGTCCTCATCACCCGGAAGGAGGCCACGCTTATGGCAAGGCCCGACAAGGCTGCCGCGGTAGCCGAGCTCGCGGACCAGTTCCGTAGCTCGAACGCCGCTGTGCTGACCGAGTACCGGGGTCTCACCGTGGCGCAGCTCAAGACGCTGCGTCGTTCGCTCGGTGAAGACGCCCAGTACGCCGTGGTGAAGAACACGCTGACCAAGATCGCGGCCAACGAGGCCGGGATCTCCACGCTCGACGACCTGTTCAACGGTCCGACAGCGGTTGCCTTCATCTCCGGTGACCCGGTGACGTCGGCGAAGGGTCTTCGTGACTTCGCCAAGGACAACCCCAACCTCGTCATCAAGGGCGGTGTCCTTGACGGCAAGGCGCTGTCCGCCGACGAGATCAAGAAGCTCGCGGACCTTGAGTCCCGCGAGGTTCTGCTCTCCAAGCTGGCGGGCGCCATGAAGGGCAAGCAGTCCCAGGCTGCCTCCCTCTTCCAGGCGCTCCCGTCGAAGTTCGTCCGCACCGCGGAAGCGCTTCGCGTCAAGCTCGAAGAGCAGGGCGGTGCCGAGTAACTCGGCTCGCGCATTGACCGCCGCCTGAGGCGACGGTCGCAGCGGGCCGAACGTACGCCCGCCTCACCAGTACATCCCGGCACCTGCCGAATTAGTGGAAGGACGCCATCATGGCGAAGCTGTCCCAGGAAGAGCTGCTCGCGCAGTTCGAGAACCTCACCCTCATCGAGCTCTCCGAGTTCGTGAAGGCCTTCGAGGAGAAGTTCGACGTCACCGCCGCCGCCGCGGTCGCCGCCGGCCCCGCCGCCGCTGCCGCCCCGGCCGAGGCCGAGGCCGAGCAGGACGAGTTCGACGTCATCCTCACGGGTGCCGGCGAGAAGAAGATCCAGGTCATCAAGGTCGTGCGTGAGCTCACCTCGCTGGGTCTGAAGGAGGCCAAGGACCTCGTCGACGGCGCTCCGAAGCCCGTCCTGGAGAAGGTCGACAAGGCCGCCGCGGAGAAGGCTGCCGAGTCCCTCAAGGGCGCCGGCGCCTCCGTCGAGGTCAAGTGACCCGACGAGTCCGCCAGGACTCCTGCGAGCCGCGTAGAGCCGCTTTCGTAGCGGTGTAACGCTGACGCACCGAAGAGCGATCACCCATCTGGGTGGTCGCTCTTCGGCGTTCGAGGGGGCCGTGCGGCGACTGCCTTGCGCTGTCGGTCGCGACGAGTATGGTGATCTTCGTTCGTGCCTCCAGCCGCCCGTGACGGGCTGCACGACAGGTTGCAAGTGACGGTGGCAGCACCCGGTTCGGGCTTGGGGGGCCTTGACGAACCGCACGCAGCGCGCAATTCTCAGGACGCGTCGTCACAACGATCCGGATCCGAGGCATGGATCGGCGGCGAAGAGGGCAGTATCGATGTGCATCGAGGGCGTGGCTTGCAGCAGGGGTTGAGAACAACGAGGGTCTTCAAAAACCCGCACTGGACATCAGTGGGCCTAGTGGCTACACTGACCCTTTGCGCTGCCTGTTAGCTGCCTCCTGCCCGTCACCAGGGGCATACCCTCGCTTGAGCATCGTGGATGGAACTGACTCTGACCTGGTCGTATTCGACCGGTTCGGAAGATGACCTTCCTGGTGCCCCGCTTGGGACCGGTACGCGCGTAGTGAGTCCGAGCCCTCGGAAGGACCCCCTCTTGGCCGCCTCGCGCACTGCCTCGACCGCGAATACGAACAACGGCGCCAGCACCGCCCCGCTGCGCATCTCCTTTGCAAAGATCAAGGAGCCCCTTGAGGTTCCGAACCTTCTTGCGCTGCAGACCGAAAGTTTTGACTGGCTGCTCGGCAACGACGCGTGGAAGGCTCGTGTCGAGGCGGCTCTGGACAGTGGACAGGACGTCCCCAGGAAGTCCGGTCTGGAGGAGATCTTCGAGGAGATCTCCCCGATCGAGGACTTCTCAGGGTCGATGTCCCTGACGTTCCGCGACCACCGCTTCGAGCCTCCCAAGAACTCGATCGACGAGTGCAAGGAGCGCGACTTCACGTTCGCCGCGCCGCTCTTCGTCACCGCCGAGTTCACCAACAACGAGACCGGCGAGATCAAGTCCCAGACCGTCTTCATGGGTGATTTCCCGCTCATGACGAACAAGGGCACCTTCGTCATCAACGGCACCGAGCGTGTCGTGGTGTCGCAGCTGGTCCGTTCGCCGGGTGTCTACTTCGACTCCTCCATCGACAAGACGTCCGACAAGGACATCTTCTCCGCGAAGGTCATCCCGTCCCGGGGTGCCTGGCTGGAGATGGAGATCGACAAGCGCGACATGGTCGGTGTCCGCATCGACCGCAAGCGCAAGCAGTCCGTCACCGTCCTGCTCAAGGCTCTCGGTTGGACGACCGAGCAGATCCTTGAGGAGTTCGGCGAGTACGAATCCATGCGCGCCACCCTGGAGAAGGACCACACCCAGGGCCAGGACGACGCGCTGCTCGACATCTACCGCAAGCTGCGTCCGGGCGAGCCGCCGACCCGTGAGGCCGCGCAGACGCTGCTTGAGAACCTCTACTTCAACCCCAAGCGCTACGACCTCGCGAAGGTCGGCCGCTACAAGGTCAACAAGAAGCTGGGCGGCGAAGCCCCGCTCGACGCCGGGATCCTGACCGTCGAGGACATCATCTCGTCGATCAAGTACCTGGTGAAGCTGCACGCCGGTGAGACCGAGACCGTCGGGAACAACGGCACCTCGATCGTCGTCGAGACCGACGACATCGACCACTTCGGCAACCGCCGTCTGCGCAACGTGGGCGAGCTCATCCAGAACCAGGTCCGTACGGGTCTGGCGCGTATGGAGCGAGTCGTCCGCGAGCGCATGACGACCCAGGACGTCGAGGCGATCACGCCGCAGACCCTGATCAACATCCGGCCGGTCGTCGCCTCCATCAAGGAGTTCTTCGGCACCAGCCAGCTGTCGCAGTTCATGGACCAGAACAACCCGCTGTCGGGTCTCACCCACAAGCGCCGTCTGTCGGCTCTTGGCCCGGGTGGTCTCTCCCGTGAGCGGGCCGGCTTCGAGGTCCGTGACGTGCACCCCTCGCACTACGGCCGCATGTGTCCGATCGAGACCCCCGAAGGCCCGAACATCGGCTTGATCGGCTCGCTCGCCTCCTACGGCCGGGTCAACGCGTTCGGCTTCGTCGAGACGCCGTACCGACGGGTCACCGCCGGTGTCGTCACCGACGAGGTCGACTACCTGACCGCCGACGAGGAGGACCGCTTCGTCATCGCGCAGGCCAACGCCGTGCTCAACGACGACATGCGCTTCTCCGAGGCCCGCGTCCTGGTCCGCCGCCGTGGCGGAGAGGTCGACTACGTCCCCGGTGACGACGTCGACTACATGGACGTCTCGCCGCGCCAGATGGTGTCCGTCGCGACCGCGATGATCCCCTTCCTGGAGCACGACGACGCCAACCGTGCCCTCATGGGCGCGAACATGATGCGCCAGGCCGTGCCGCTGATCACCGCCGAGGCCCCCCTCGTCGGTACGGGCATGGAGTACCGCTGCGCCGTCGACGCCGGTGACGTCATCAAGGCCGAGAAGACGGGTGTGGTCCAGGAGGTCTCCGCGGACTACGTCACGGTGGCCAACGACGACGGCACCTACACCACCTACCGGGTGGCCAAGTTCTCCCGCTCCAACCAGGGGACCTCGGTCAACCAGAAGGTCGTCGTGGACGAGGGCGACCGGGTCGTCGAGGACCAGGTCCTCGCCGACGGTCCGGCCACCCAGGAAGGCGAGATGGCGCTGGGCAAGAACCTGCTCGTCGCCTTCATGCCCTGGGAGGGTCACAACTACGAGGACGCGATCATCCTGTCGCAGCGCCTCGTGCAGGACGACGTCCTCTCCTCGATCCACATCGAGGAGCACGAGGTCGACGCCCGTGACACCAAGCTCGGCCCCGAGGAGATCACCCGGGACATCCCGAACGTCTCCGAGGAGGTCCTCGCCGACCTCGACGAGCGCGGCATCATCCGTATCGGTGCCGAGGTCGTCGCCGGTGACATCCTGGTCGGCAAGGTCACGCCCAAGGGCGAGACCGAGCTGACCCCGGAGGAGCGCCTGCTCCGCGCGATCTTCGGTGAGAAGGCGCGCGAGGTGCGCGACACCTCGCTGAAGGTGCCGCACGGCGAGATCGGCAAGGTCATCGGCGTCCGCGTCTTCGACCGTGAAGAGGGCGACGAGCTGCCGCCGGGCGTGAACCAGCTGGTTCGTGTCTACGTGGCGCAGAAGCGCAAGATCACGGACGGCGACAAGCTCGCCGGCCGGCACGGCAACAAGGGTGTCATCTCCAAGATCCTTCCGATCGAGGACATGCCCTTCCTTGAGGACGGCACGCCGGTCGACATCATCCTCAACCCGCTGGGTGTCCCGTCCCGAATGAACCCGGGACAGGTTCTGGAGATCCACCTCGGCTGGCTCGCCAGCCGCGGCTGGGACGTCTCCGGGCTCGGTGAGGAGTGGGCGCAGCGCCTGCAGGGCATCGGGGCCGACCAGGTCGCCCCGGGGACCAACGTCGCCACCCCCGTCTTCGACGGTGCGCGTGAGGACGAGCTCGCGGGTCTGCTCCAGCACACGATTCCCAACCGCGACGGCGACCGCATGGTCCTCCCGTCCGGCAAGGCCAGGATGTTCGACGGCCGCTCCGGCGAGCCGTTCCCGGAGCCGGTCTCGGTCGGCTACATGTACATCCTCAAGCTCCACCACCTGGTCGACGACAAGCTGCACGCCCGCTCGACCGGTCCGTACTCGATGATCACCCAGCAGCCGCTGGGTGGTAAGGCCCAGTTCGGTGGCCAGCGATTCGGTGAGATGGAGGTGTGGGCGCTTGAGGCTTATGGCGCCGCTTACGCCCTCCAGGAACTGCTGACCATCAAGTCCGACGACGTGACCGGCCGCGTGAAGGTCTACGAGGCCATCGTCAAGGGCGAGAACATTCCTGAGCCCGGCATTCCCGAGTCCTTCAAGGTGCTCATCAAGGAAATGCAGTCGCTCTGCCTCAACGTGGAGGTGCTGTCCTCGGACGGCATGTCCATCGAGATGCGCGACACGGACGAGGACGTCTTCCGCGCCGCGGAGGAGCTCGGTATCGACCTGTCCCGGCGCGAGCCGAGCAGCGTCGAAGAGGTCTGACGGGTCTGGCCGGGGCTCGCTGAACACGAGCCCCGGCTAACCAACCCCGGACCCCAGTCAGACCAGTGAAGAATCGACCCCGAAAGAGGGATTGACGACAAGTGCTCGACGTCAACTTCTTCGACGAGCTGCGGATCGGCCTTGCTACCGCTGACGACATTCGTCAGTGGTCCCACGGTGAGGTCAAGAAGCCGGAGACCATCAACTACCGCACCCTCAAGCCCGAAAAGGACGGACTCTTCTGCGAGAAGATCTTCGGTCCGACCCGGGACTGGGAGTGCTACTGCGGTAAGTACAAGCGCGTCCGCTTCAAGGGCATCATCTGCGAGCGCTGCGGCGTCGAGGTCACTCGCGCCAAGGTGCGTCGTGAGCGGATGGGCCACATCGAGCTGGCCGCTCCCGTCACCCACATCTGGTACTTCAAGGGCGTTCCGTCGCGGCTGGGCTACCTGCTCGACCTCGCCCCGAAGGACCTCGAAAAGGTCATCTACTTCGCCGCGTACATGATCACGTACGTCGACGACGAGCGTCGTACGCGTGACCTGCCCTCGCTGGAGGCGCACGTCTCCGTCGAGCGTCAGCAGGTCGAGAACCGTCGCGACTCCGACCTTGAGGCCCGCGCCAAGAAGCTTGAGACCGACCTGGCCGAGCTTGAGGCCGAGGGTGCCAAGGCCGACGTGCGCCGCAAGGTGCGCGAAGGCGCCGAGCGCGAGATGAAGCAGCTGCGCGACCGTGCGCAGCGCGAGATCGACCGTCTCGACGAGGTGTGGACCCGCTTCAAGAACCTCAAGGTCCAGGACCTCGAAGGCGACGAGCTGCTCTACCGCGAGCTGCGGGACCGCTTCGGTACGTACTTCGACGGTTCGATGGGTGCCGCGGCGCTGCAGAAGCGCCTGGAGTCCTTCGACCTGGACGAGGAAGCCGAGCGGCTCCGCGAGATCATCCGTACCGGCAAGGGCCAGAAGAAGACCCGTGCGCTGAAGCGGCTGAAGGTTGTGTCCGCGTTCCTGCAGACCTCCAACAGCCCCAAGGGCATGGTCCTCGACTGCGTCCCGGTCATCCCGCCGGACCTTCGCCCGATGGTGCAGCTGGACGGTGGCCGCTTCGCGACCTCCGACCTGAACGACCTGTACCGCCGTGTGATCAACCGCAACAACCGTCTGAAGCGGCTTCTCGACCTCGGTGCGCCCGAGATCATCGTGAACAACGAGAAGCGCATGCTCCAGGAGGCCGTGGACGCCCTCTTCGACAACGGTCGTCGTGGTCGCCCGGTCACCGGTCCCGGCAACCGCCCGCTGAAGTCCCTGAGCGACATGCTCAAGGGCAAGCAGGGTCGTTTCCGTCAGAACCTGCTCGGCAAGCGCGTGGACTACTCCGCGCGTTCCGTGATCGTCGTCGGTCCGCAGCTCAAGCTGCACCAGTGCGGTCTGCCGAAGGCGATGGCGCTGGAGCTCTTCAAGCCGTTCGTGATGAAGCGCCTGGTGGACCTGAACCACGCGCAGAACATCAAGAGCGCCAAGCGCATGGTGGAGCGCGGCCGCACGGTCGTGTACGACGTCCTCGAAGAGGTCATCGCCGAGCACCCGGTTCTGCTGAACCGTGCTCCCACCCTGCACCGCCTCGGCATCCAGGCCTTCGAGCCCCAGCTGGTCGAGGGCAAGGCCATCCAGATCCACCCGCTCGTCTGCACCGCGTTCAACGCGGACTTCGACGGTGACCAGATGGCCGTGCACCTGCCGCTCTCCGCGGAGGCGCAGGCCGAGGCCCGCATCCTGATGCTGTCCTCGAACAACATCCTCAAGCCCGCCGACGGCCGTCCGGTGACGATGCCGACCCAGGACATGGTCCTCGGTCTGTTCTTCCTCACCACCGACGGCGAGCTGCGGGACGTCAAGGGCGAGGGCCGGTCGTTCGGCTCCACGGCCGAGGCGATCATGGCGTTCGACGCCGGCGAGCTCTCGCTGCAGTCGCGCGTGGACATCCGCTTCCCGGTGGGCACCATCCCGCCGCGCGGCTGGACCCCGCCGGCCCGCGAGGAGGGCGAGCCGGAGTGGCAGCAGGGTGACACCTTCCGCCTGAACACCACCCTGGGCCGCGCGCTCTTCAACGAGCTGCTGCCCGAGGACTACCCGTTCGTCGACTACGAGGTCGGCAAGAAGCAGCTCTCCGAGATCGTCAACGACCTCGCCGAGCGGTACCCCAAGGTCATCGTGGCGGCGACGCTCGACAACCTGAAGGCTTCCGGCTTCTTCTGGGCGACCCGTTCCGGCGTCACCGTGGCCATCTCCGACATCGTCGTTCCCGACGCGAAGCGCGCGATCGTCAAGGGTTACGAGGACCAGGACGAGAAGGTCCAGAAGCAGTACGAGCGCGGTCTGATCACCAAGGACGAGCGCACGCAGGAGCTCATCGCGATCTGGACCAAGGCGACCAACGAGGTTGCCGAGGCGATGAACGCGAACTTCCCGAAGACCAACCCGGTCTCGATGATGGTGAACTCCGGTGCTCGCGGAAACATGATGCAGATGCGTCAGATCGCGGGTATGCGTGGTCTGGTGTCGAACGCCAAGAACGAGACGATCCCTCGTCCCATCAAGGCGTCCTTCCGTGAGGGCCTGTCCGTCCTGGAGTACTTCATCTCCACGCACGGTGCCCGTAAGGGTCTGGCGGACACCGCCCTGCGTACCGCCGACTCGGGTTACCTCACCCGTCGTCTGGTGGACGTCTCGCAGGACGTCATCATCCGCGAGGAGGACTGCGGCACCGACCGCGGTCTGCGTCTGGAGATCGCCGAGGTCGGCGCCGACGGAGTCCTGCGCAAGGCGGAGAACGTCGAGACCAGCGTGTACGCACGTGCGCTGGCCGAGGACATCACCGTCGACGGGCGGGTGCTGGCCCCGGCCAACACCGACCTCGGCGACGTCCTCATCGACGAGCTGGTCAAGCACGGCATCAAGGAGGTCAAGACCCGCTCGGTCCTGACCTGCGAGTCCGCCGTCGGTACCTGCGCCATGTGCTACGGCCGTTCGCTGGCCACCGGCAAGCTGGTCGACATCGGTGAGGCGGTCGGCATCATCGCCGCCCAGTCCATCGGTGAGCCCGGCACGCAGCTGACGATGCGTACCTTCCACACCGGTGGTGTGGCCGGTGACGACATCACCCAGGGTCTGCCCCGTGTCGTCGAGCTCTTCGAGGCTCGTACGCCCAAGGGTGTCGCCCCGATCTCCGAGGCCTCCGGCCGCGTGCGGATCGAGGAGACCGAGAAGACCAAGAAGCTCGTCGTCACCCCGGACGACGGCAGCGACGAGACGGCGTTCCCGATCTCGAAGCGTGCCCGACTCCTGGTCAGCGAGGGCGAGCATGTCGAGGTGGGCCAGAAGCTCACCGTGGGTGCCACCAACCCGCACGACGTGCTGCGCATCCTGGGTCAGCGTGCCGTCCAGGTCCACCTGGTCGGAGAGGTCCAGCGGGTCTACAACTCGCAGGGCGTGTCGATCCACGACAAGCACATCGAGATCATCATCCGGCAGATGCTGCGCCGCGTGACGATCATCGAGTCGGGCGACGCGGAGCTGCTGCCCGGCGAGCTCGTCGAGCGGTCGAAGTTCGAGACCGAGAACCGTCGTGTGGTGCAGGAAGGCGGCCACCCGGCCTCCGGCCGTCCGCAGCTGATGGGTATCACCAAGGCCTCGCTCGCCACCGAGTCGTGGCTGTCGGCGGCGTCCTTCCAGGAGACGACCAGGGTTCTGACGGACGCGGCGATCAACGCCAAGTCCGACTCCCTGATCGGCCTCAAGGAGAACGTCATCATCGGTAAGCTCATCCCGGCCGGTACGGGTCTGTCCCGCTACCGCAACATCCGGGTCGAGCCGACCGAGGAGGCCAAGGCCGCGATGTACTCGGCCGTCGGCTACGACGACATCGACTACTCGCCGTTCGGCACGGGCTCCGGCCAGGCCGTTCCGCTGGAGGACTACGACTACGGTCCGTACAACCAGTAGGCGGGTCGCCTGAACAAGGCGCCTGAGTGCAGAGGGGCGGTCACCTTCCGGGGTGACCGCCCTTCGGCGTTCCCGAGCCGTCCCTCGGCGTTCCCGGCGGCGTTCCGGGGCCGGCCGGCCGGTCTTCGCGGCGTCGGGAATTCCTGACATGAGTGCAGCGGGAACCTGTGCCCGTATTGCCGCGTTGGAGCATGATGGAGATCCGTGGAGACCCAGTCGTCGGGGGAGGTGCTCCCGTGTCGTATCCGTCGCCGTGGCAGCCGGGGCAGTCGGGGCAGGGGTGGAATCAGCCGCGTGCCTGGCAGGAGCAGCAGGCCGCCGGGCACTCGATGCTCGCGTCTACCGCCGATCGGGAGCGGGCCGTGGATGTGCTCAGAGCCGGGTTCGGCGAGGGGCGGATGCAGCAGCCCGAGTTCGAGAAGCGGGTGGCGCGGGCCTACGCGGCCCGTACGGTGGGCGAGCTGGCCCTGCTGGTGTCCGACCTCCCGCAGGGGCCCGTACCGCTTCCGGCGGCCTCTGGGCCCGTGCCACGGACGTTCCTGCCCGTCTCCGTGCCGCCCAAGACGAACGAGAAGGCCGTCGGGGCGGCGATCTGCGGTGTGCTCTGTCTGGTGACCGTCGGCCTCACCGGCATTCCGGCGGTGATCCTGGGCCACAGCGCCCGCTCCGAGATGCGGCACACGGGCGAGGGCGGCGAAGGTCTCGCGCTCACGGGACTGGTCTTCGGCTGGCTGTCCACCGCGGGCTGGGCGCTGCTGGTGACCTTGCTGTTCGTCGCCGTGGTGACGTCCTGACGAAGATCGTCGAAGGGGCTGCGGTTTGGCATGGTCCGCTCAGGGATGCCAGTGCGGTCCATTTGTTTTGACCGCAGCCTATGAGGTAGGTACGCTCAGACCTTGTGCCTGGGGTGTGCCCTGGCTCCCGTGCGTGCCTTCAACCGCACTAGGGGAGTCAACACCGGCCACCGCAATCTGCGCCCCTCCCGCTTCGCGGCGGGAATCCGCAGTGTTCGACACACCCGACCGCGTGGGTCGGCGGTGTTCCAGGTTAGCTTCACCATTCGGCACACAGAAACCGGAGAAGTAGTGCCTACGATCCAGCAGCTGGTCCGGAATGGCCGGCAGGACAAGGTCAAGAAGAACATGACGCCCGCGCTAGAGGGTTCGCCCCAGCGGCGCGGCGTCTGCACGCGTGTGTTCACGACCACCCCGAAGAAGCCGAACTCGGCCCTGCGTAAGGTCGCGCGTGTGCGTCTGACCAGCGGGATCGAGGTCACTGCTTACATTCCGGGTGAGGGACACAACCTGCAGGAGCACTCGATCGTGCTCGTGCGCGGCGGCCGTGTGAAGGACCTGCCCGGTGTTCGCTACAAGATCATCCGCGGTTCTCTCGACACCCAGGGTGTCAAGAACCGCAAGCAGGCCCGCAGCCGCTACGGCGCCAAGAAGGAGAAGTAGAAATGCCTCGTAAGGGCCCCGCCCCGAAGCGCCCGGTCATCATCGACCCGGTCTATGGTTCTCCTCTTGTCACGTCGCTCATCAACAAGGTGCTGATGAACGGAAAGCGCTCCACCGCCGAGCGCATCGTCTACGGCGCCATGGAGGGCCTGCGCGAGAAGACCGGCAACGACCCGGTCATCACGCTCAAGCGCGCTCTGGAGAACATCAAGCCGACCCTTGAGGTCAAGTCCCGCCGAGTCGGCGGTGCGACGTACCAGGTCCCGATCGAGGTCAAGCCCGGTCGCGCCAGCACGCTCGCGCTGCGCTGGCTCGTCGGTTACTCCCGCGCCCGCCGCGAGAAGACCATGACCGAGCGTCTGCTCAACGAGCTTCTCGACGCCTCCAACGGCCTTGGTGCCGCTGTGAAGAAGCGCGAGGACACCCACAAGATGGCCGAGTCCAACAAGGCCTTCGCGCACTACCGCTGGTAGTCGTCACCCACATCGAGACCGAGAGAAGACCGAAGCCTTATGGCTACCACTTCACTTGACCTGGCCAAGGTCCGCAACATCGGGATCATGGCGCATATCGACGCGGGTAAGACGACCACCACCGAGCGGATCCTCTTCTACACCGGCGTCAGCTACAAGATCGGTGAGGTCCACGACGGCGCCGCGACCATGGACTGGATGGAGCAGGAGCAGGAGCGTGGCATCACGATCACCTCTGCTGCGACCACCTGTCACTGGCCGCTCGACGACAACGACTACACCATCAACATCATCGACACCCCGGGGCACGTGGACTTCACGGTCGAGGTGGAGCGTTCGCTCCGCGTCCTCGACGGTGCCGTCACGGTGTTCGACGGTGTCGCGGGTGTCGAGCCGCAGTCCGAGACGGTGTGGCGTCAGGCCGACCGTTACGGCGTGCCGCGCATCTGCTTCGTGAACAAGCTCGACCGGACCGGCGCGGAGTTCCACCGCTGCGTCGACATGATCTCGGACCGCCTCGGTGCGCAGCCGCTGGTCATGCAGCTTCCGATCGGTGCCGAGGCCGACTTCAAGGGCGTCGTCGACCTCGTCACCATGAAGGCGTTCGTGTGGCCCGTCGAGGCCGCCAAGGGCGAGATGTACGACGTCGTCGACATCCCGGCCACGCACGCCGAGGCCGCCGAGGAGTACCGCGGCAAGCTGATCGAGGCCGTCGCGGAGAACGACGAAGAGATCATGGAGCTGTACCTGGAGGGCGAAGAGCCCTCCGAGGAGCAGCTGTACGCCGCGATCCGTCGCATCACCATCGCGTCCGGCAAGTCCAACGACACCACGGTCACCCCGGTGTTCTGTGGCACCGCGTTCAAGAACAAGGGCGTCCAGCCCCTGCTCGACGCGGTCGTGCGCTACCTGCCGACCCCGCTTGACGTCGAGGCCATCGAGGGCCACGACGTGAAGGACCCCGAGGTCGTCATCAAGCGCAAGCCGTCCGTGGACGAGCCGCTGTCCGCCCTCGCGTTCAAGATCATGAGCGACCCGCACCTGGGCAAGCTCACCTTCGTCCGGGTCTACTCGGGCCGCCTGGTGTCCGGCACTGCTGTGCTGAACTCCGTCAAGGGCAAGAAGGAGCGCATCGGCAAGATCTACCGCATGCACGCGAACAAGCGTGAGGAGATCGAGGCGGTGGGCGCCGGCGACATCGTCGCCGTGATGGGCCTGAAGCAGACCACCACCGGTGAGACGCTCTCCGACGACAAGAACCCGGTCATCCTGGAGTCCATGGACTTCCCGGCGCCGGTCATTCAGGTCGCCATCGAGCCCAAGTCCAAGGGTGACCAGGAGAAGCTGGGTGTAGCCATCCAGCGTCTCGCGGAGGAGGACCCCTCCTTCCAGGTTCACTCGGACGAGGAGACCGGCCAGACCATCATCGGTGGTATGGGCGAGCTGCACCTTGAGGTGCTGGTCGACCGTATGCGCCGTGAGTTCAAGGTCGAGGCCAACGTCGGTAAGCCGCAGGTCGCCTACCGTGAGACGATCCGCAAGGCCGTCGAGCGCGTGGACTACACCCACAAGAAGCAGACCGGTGGTACCGGTCAGTTCGCCAAGGTGCAGATCGCGATCGAGCCCATCACCGAGGCCGACGGCCCGGCGTACGAGTTCGTGAACAAGGTGACCGGTGGCCGTATCCCGCGGGAGTACATCCCGTCGGTGGACGCCGGTGCGCAGGAGGCCATGCAGTTCGGCATCCTCGCCGGGTACGAGATGACGGGTGTCCGCATCACGCTTCTCGACGGTGCCTACCACGAGGTCGACTCCTCCGAGCTGGCGTTCAAGATCGCCGGTTCACAGGCCTTCAAGGAGGCTGCCCGCAAGGCCAGCCCCGTGCTCCTTGAGCCGATGATGGCCGTCGAGGTCACCACGCCCGAGGACTACATGGGCGAGGTCATCGGCGACATCAACTCCCGCCGTGGCCAGATCCAGGCCATGGAGGAGCGTGCCGGTGCCCGCGTCGTGAAGGGCCTCGTGCCCCTCTCGGAGATGTTCGGCTACGTCGGCGACCTCCGCAGCAAGACCTCGGGTCGCGCAAGCTACTCGATGCAGTTCGACTCCTACGCCGAGGTTCCCCGGAACGTCGCCGAGGAGATCATCGCGAAGGCCAAGGGCGAGTAACACACACCGTTTACACGCTTTAGGCTTGACACCGACCGCCCGGGTCGCGAACCGGCAGGGGACGAGGGATCGTCCCGGACCGGCGAGGACCTCGGCGGGCGGCATCCCAGCAAAGATCACCCTGGCGCCGATGAGTAAGGCGTACCAGAACCACTCCGCAGGAGGATTCAGTGGCGAAGGCAAAGTTCGAGCGGACTAAGCCGCACGTCAACATCGGCACCATCGGTCACATCGACCACGGTAAGACGACCCTCACGGCCGCCATTACCAAGGTGCTGCACGACGCGTACCCGGACCTGAACGAGGCCTCGGCCTTCGACCAGATCGACAAGGCTCCCGAAGAGCGCCAGCGCGGTATCACGATCTCGATCGCGCACGTCGAGTACCAGACCGAGACGCGGCACTACGCCCACGTCGACTGCCCCGGTCACGCGGACTACATCAAGAACATGATCACGGGTGCGGCGCAGATGGACGGCGCCATCCTCGTCGTCGCCGCCACGGACGGCCCGATGCCGCAGACCAAGGAGCACGTGCTCCTGGCCCGCCAGGTCGGCGTTCCGTACATCGTCGTCGCGCTGAACAAGGCCGACATGGTGGACGACGAGGAGATCCTGGAGCTCGTCGAGCTTGAGGTCCGTGAGCTCCTCTCCGAGTACGAGTTCCCGGGCGACGACCTTCCGGTCGTCAAGGTCTCGGCGCTCAAGGCTCTTGAGGGCGACGCCGAGTGGGGCAAGTCCGTCCTCGACCTGATGAAGGCCGTCGACGAGTCCATCCCGCAGCCCGAGCGTGACGTCGACAAGCCGTTCCTGATGCCGATCGAGGACGTCTTCACGATCACCGGTCGTGGCACCGTCGTCACCGGTCGTATCGAGCGTGGTGTCCTCAAGGTCAACGAGACCGTCGACATCGTCGGCATCAAGACCGAGAAGACCACCACCACGGTCACCGGCATCGAGATGTTCCGCAAGCTGCTCGACGAGGGCCAGGCCGGTGAGAACGTCGGTCTGCTCCTCCGTGGCATCAAGCGCGAGGACGTCGAGCGCGGCCAGGTCATCATCAAGCCGGGCTCGGTCACGCCCCACACCTCGTTCGAGGCGCAGGCGTACATCCTGTCCAAGGACGAGGGCGGCCGTCACACGCCGTTCTTCAACAACTACCGTCCCCAGTTCTACTTCCGTACGACGGACGTGACGGGCGTGGTGACCCTCCCCGAGGGCACCGAGATGGTCATGCCGGGCGACAACACCGAGATGACCGTTGAGCTCATCCAGCCCGTCGCCATGGAGGAGGGCCTCAAGTTCGCCATCCGTGAGGGTGGCCGGACCGTCGGCGCCGGCCAGGTCACCAAGATCAACAAGTAGTCTCGGCTGCTTGCTGGGCTTGAACGCCTGGTAGCTCCATAGCGGTACTGCTCCGCGAAGAGCTCCTGAAGGGCCCGTACGACTTCGGTCGTACGGGCCCTTTGCTGTGCGGTCTCGGGCTGTCGTGCGCTCTGCCGTGCGGGCTGTCGTGCGCTCTGCCGCGCGCGTCGAAATGATTCGTCACGAAAGTGTTCGGCGGTGACGACCGGTTCCCCCTCAGGGGTCACTCCCGTCACCGTTTGTCATGCCGGTGGGTGCATTCGGGATGACAGGACGAGACGTTCGAGGGGTGTGGCATGTCCGGAGGAGTCAGCCGTAGAGCCGTTCTCGGGGCGGGGGCCGCGCTGCCCGCGCTGTCGGAGCTGTCCGGACTGTCGGGGGTCGCGTGGGCGGAGGACGCGTCACGGACCTCGTCGGAGCGGGGCGCGTACATCTCCTTCTCGCCGGAGCCGGGGGCCTTTCGGCTCGTGGGCGCCCCGGTCGTGGTCAGCGCGGACGACCACCCCGGAGTCGTACGGGTGGCGGGGGATCTGCGGGACGACATCGAGCGGGTCACGGGGGTGCGGCCGGGGGGCTCGGCCGCACGCGAGGTGGTCCTGGTGGGGACGATCGGGCGCAGTCCGCTGATCGACGGGCTGGTCGCGGCCGGGAAGCTCGACGTCGACGGGATCCGGGGCAGGTGGGAGACCTCGCTGCAGACCGTGGTCGAACGGCCGATGCCCGGGGTGGAGCGGGCGTTCGTGATCGCCGGCAGCGACCAGCGCGGCACGATCTTCGGGGCGTACGACGTCTCGTACGGGATCGGGGTCTCGCCCTGGTACTGGTGGGACGACGTGCGGCCGGTGCGGCGCCGCGAGGTGTATGTGCGGCGGGGGCGTTTCGGTCAGGGCACGCCGGCCGTGAAGTACCGGGGTGTCTTCATCAACGACGAGAATCCGGCGCTGGGGACCTGGGCGCCCGGGTTCTTCGGGCCGGGTAAGGCTCCCGGCCACCCCGGCGGCTTCACCGCGGACTTCTACGCGAAGGTCTTCGAGGTACTGCTGCGGCTGAAGGCGAACTGTCTGTGGCCGGCGGTGTGGGGGCGGGCGTTCGCGGAGGACGACCCGGAGAACCACGCGCGGGCGAAGGCGTACGGGATTGTCATGGGCACGTCTCACGAGGCGCCGATGATGCGGGGCATCGAGGAGTGGAACCGGCATGCCGTGCCGGCCGTGCGCGACAGCGCGGGGAACATCGTGACACCGGGGCGGGACCCGTACGGCGGCACCGGCGAGTGGTCGTTCCGGCGGAACGCGGAGGCGGTCAAGGCGTACTGGCGCGACGGCGTCGAGCGGATGGTCGACCAGGACTTCGAGGGGGTCGTCACCCTCGGTATGCGGGGCAACGGGGACACCGGCCTGCCGGACGGCGACGGCATCGAGCTGATGCGGGAGATCATCGCGACACAGCGGTCGATCATCGAGGACGTCACCGGCCGGGCCGCCGCCGAGACCCCGCAGGTGTGGACGCTCTACAAGGAGGTCCAGCGCTACTGGGACCGCGGGCTGCGGGCGCCGGACGACGTGACCGTCGTACTGACGGACGACAACTGGGGCAACATCCGCAAGCATCCGTCGCGGGCGGAGGGGGAGCGGGGAGGTGGATACGGCCTCTACTACCACTTCGACTATGTCGGCGTCGGCCGCAACTACAAGTGGGTGGACACCACGTCGCTGCCGAATCTGTGGGACCAGCTCCACCAGGCGATCGCGTACGGGAACCGGGAGCTGTGGGTCACGAACGTCGGTGATCTGAAGGGCAACGAGCTGCCGACGGAGTTCTTCCTCGACTGCGCGTGGGACCCGGGGCGGTGGCCGCTGGAGAGGCTGGGGGAGTGGGAGCGGCGGTTTGCGCGGCAGAACTTCGGTGGCGCGCGGTCGGGAGACACCGCGCAGGCGATCGCGGAGGTGCTGGCGGCGTACGGGCGGCTCCAGTCGCGGCGCAAGCCCGAGCTGCTGAACCGCAGGATCACGCTGGTGGACGGGCGGGTCGTGTACGACGACCAGCAGACGCCGTTCCACTTCGGCCACCGTGAACTGGAGCGGGTCACGGAGGAGTGGCGGCGGCTGGGCGAGGAGGCGGCGCGGATCGGGCGACGGCTGCCGGCCGCGGACCAGGACGCGTGGTTCGAGCTGGTCGGGTACGAGGTGGCGGCGACGGCCAACCTGTACGGGCTGCGGGCGGCGGAGTTCACGAACCTGCTGTACGCGGGGCAGGGGCGGGCCGCGACGAACGGCCTCGCCGCCGAGGCGGAGGCGGGTCTTGCCCGGGACCTCGCGCTCGCCGAACGCTTCAACTCGCGGGTGGCGGGCGGCAAATGGCGGGGCTTCCAGACCCAGCCGCACATCGGGTACGGGGATGTGGAGCGCTACGGCCCGAACGCGCCCTGGCAGCAGCCCGAGCGGGACAACGTGGCGTTGCCGGACGAGATCTTCCCGGCGGTGAAGCGGATCGAGGTGCCGGCGGGGGCGGAGCTGGGGGTGGCGGTGGATGGGGCGGAGGGGTGGTGGCCGGGGGCGGGTTCGGGGGTGGCTTCGGCTGTGCTGCCGGTGTTCAGTCCGTATCAGACGCGGCCCGACCAGTACATCGAGGTGTTCAACCGGGGGCGTACGGCCTTCGACTACCGGATCACGCCGTCCGTGCCGTGGCTCGTGGCCGACCGGCCGCGGGGGCGGGTCCGGGAGCAGGTACGGGTCGTGCTGAGGGTGGACTGGGCGAGGGCTCCGCGGGGGCGGACCGAGGCGTCGGTGACCGTGGAGGGGGCGGGGGAGGTGGTGGAGATCGGGGTGATCGCGGAGCAGCCGTCGGTACGTGTGGCGCGCGGGCTGCGGGGGTTCGTCGAGGCGGGCGGTTACGTCGCCGTCGACGCCGGGCACTTCGCGCGCTCGGTGGGGACGTGGCGGCGTATCGACGGGATCGGGCGTACGGGGGCGGGCGTGACGCCGTGGCCGGTGACGGCTCCCGGCTGGACCCCGGGAGGTTCGTCGCCGCGGTTGGAGTACGAGGTGAGTCTGCTGTCGGCGGGGGCGGCCGTTGTGTGGGTGTATCTGTCGCCGCGGAATCCGGCGTTGTCGACGGGTGCCGGGCTGCGGTACGGGGTCTCGTTCGACGGGGAAGCGCCGCAGATCGTCGACATCCACGCGGTGACCGGGGCCGACGACGGGCTGATGAACGTGGAGTGGGCCCGCAACACATCGGACAACGTCAACCGCACGTCTACGCGCCACATGATCGGGGCTGCGGGGGTGCACCGGCTGAAGTTCTGGGCGGTCGATCCGACGGTGGTGGTGCAGCGGTTGGTGATCGACACGGGTGGGTTGACGCCGACGTATCTGGGGCCGCGGGAGAGTCGGCGTGTGCTCTGAGCGCGCTCACCTGAGCTCGCCTTGTGCTGAGCCGGCCAGCCGGCCTGCCCTGGGCCCGGGGAGATTCCGGTGTCGCCGTCAGTCCTTGGCGGGGTAGCGCGGCAGGTCGGCGGTGGAGATGGTCCACTCGGCGATGGTGACGTCCTCCCCGTACAGGAAGTCCTTGCGGGTCGCGTAACGGGGGCCGTCGGGGGTGGGGTGGATGTCGGTGAGAACGGCGCCCGTGCCCGTACGGGGGTCGAAGATCGCGTAGATGGGGATGCCGAGTAGTGGGTAATCACGCGCCTTGCCGGCCCAGTCGTTCTCGGGATTCGAACGGGAGACCACTTCGATGGCGGCGATAAGGGTTCGGGAGTCGATGGAGCCCTCAACGTTGAGGTCGTCCCACGCGATCAGCATCACATCCGGGTGGCGCATGATGCCCTCCGGCTCGTCCTCCACATCTGGCGTGCCGGTGTGAGCCAGTAGCTCGTCCGGCATGACCTTCTCCAGTCGGCGGCTGACGAGTGCTGCCGTCACTTCGTGCGGCCCTCCCGGCGACATCATGTCGTGGACGATCCCTTCCTTGGTGATCTCGAATTTCCCGGGGAGCGTGTCGTCCATCGACTCAAGGAATTCGCGCATTGCCTGGTAGCGGTGGTGAGCGCCGGGCCGTGTGTCGTCTGAGGCGATGGTCATGGCGCTCGCTCCTCGTGTGGTGTGCCCGGGGGTAGGGATCGTCCCCTTCATGCTAGGCGGCCTCCTGGGGATCGGATCGGCAGTCACGGCAGCGGTGTCCTGGTTCCGGGGAGCGGAAGGCACGGTCGCAGCCGTCGCAGTTCCGCAGGGGGGAGGGCTGCTCGGGTGGTGTGGTCCTGGCTGTCGTGATGGTGGGGAGCCGGGGCGGGAGCAGTTCCGCGAGGCGGTGGGCAAGGAAGCCGGCCGGGTGGCGGAGGGTGCCCTCGGGGAGGCCCGCCGTCAGGGTGCGGCGTACGGCTTCGGGGGCGGCGCCGCGGTCCAGCCAGGCGGTGACCGCAGGGGCGAGGTGGTGGACGACTCGCTCCGGGAGGAGCAGGCGGGGGTCGTCGCGGTGCAGGCTCGCCAGGAGGGCGGTGGCTGTGCGGTGGGCGGCTGTGGCCGGAGCCGGGGCCGGGGGAGTGGCGGCCGGTGTGGCCGGGGGCGGGGGAGTTTCGACGGCCGGTTGTACGAGGGTGGGGGCCACGGCAGGAGTAGGCGCGGGCGCGGGCCTCGGCGGCGGGGTGGGGCGGGGCCTCTCGACCGTGACCGCCGTGGCTCCCGGCTGGTTGTACGACACCGTTCGTGTGACGAGATGCCCGCTCGGCAGGCGGTGGCGGGTGCGGGCCAGATAACCGTGGGCCTCCAGCTCCCGCAGGGCCGACGCGATTCTCGTCTCGCCCTCGGGGAAGCGGTCCGCGAGCGTCCTGATGTCGGCGCGGGCACCCGTGGGCAGCGACTGGATGTGGACGCCGAGCCCGATCGCGAGCGCTGACAGCCGCGGGTGCTGCGCGAGGTGGTTGCCGATCACCGTGAAGCGGGCGGTGTGGCGGACTGTGACGTGTGTGATGCCTCGTGCATGCGGCTGCGCAAGCTGATGCGGAATCCAGGGCTGGGCGCACGGGGGCGCGCTAGGGTGCTGCGTATCCATTGGGAAGCTTCCTTCTTCCTAGGTGGTCAGGCCCTCGATCGGGAGTCCAGTCCCGGCCGGGGGCCGTCGCATGTTCTGGAGTGTTGCGTTCGGGTTGTTCGGGTTGTCGCGGGGCGAGCATATGCCCGGCAACTGGACGTAAATGAAGATGATTTGGGATTTGTCACCCTTGTGGGCGACGCGGGCTCACGGTGCTGACGAGAGGCCGCGGGAGGGCTGGGTGGGGTTGGGTTCGGTGGGTTCTCTCCCGGAGTTCTTGAAAAGCATTTGATGCCGTGCGGCACCGGTCGGCCGTTTACCGGGACGGCAGAATCCGGGGGCCGGTGAGGGCGGGGTTCGGCGTCGGCGTCAGCATCGCGTTCGGAGGCGGCTGCGGTACGAAGTTGAGCTCGGCCCAGACCGTCTTGCGCGGGGGTCTGCCGGGTGTGACGCCCCAACGGTCGGAAAGCGCCTCGACGATGACGAGGCCGCGCCCCGACTCGTCGGCGGGGCCCGGGTGTTGCGGGTGCAGCGTTCGCCGGTCGCCGCGGGTGTCGGTCACCTCGATGCGGAGGGTGCCGCCGATCACGTACAGCGTGAGGCGGAAGTCGCGGCCGGGTACGCGGCCGTGCGTGATGGCGTTGGCCGCCAGCTCGGCCACGATGTGCTCCGCGCGATCGGGGTCCAACGGGAGTCCCCAGGAGCGCACTTGCTCGGTCGTGAACCGGCGGGCCAGGCGGGCGCCACGCGGTGTGGCGGACAGGAGCAGGCTGAAGCTGCGGACGGTTTCTTGATTCACGTCACTCAGCGTGGCCGAGCGTGCGTATTCTGCGAAGAGATCGCGACTGTGCGTATCGGGACTGTCGCGCTGTTGTCCCGTTCTGTCTTGGCTGTCTTGGGTGCCGTGCGGGTACGGGTCGGCGTTGGAGGTGGGTGGGCATGAGTGGTGAAGGTGTGGACGAGGCGGGCTGGGACCTCGAACCGGGGGGATGAGAGCGCGCCGTTGGTGGAGGCCGTCGGGCGGCTGGTCAGGATCTGCCGGGAGGCGGCCGGGATGCGGGTCGCCGACCTCGGTGCGGCCCTGGGGTACGGCGAGGACATGATCCGCAAGATCGAGCGCGGCGCGCGGATTCCCCGACCGGAGTTCCTGGATCGGGCGGACGAGGTCCTGAATGCGAGCGGCCACCTCAAGGCGTTCAGAGAGGATGTGGAAAGGGCCCGGTACCCGAAGAAGGTGCGCGAACTCAAGGAGTTGGAGGACCGGGCGGTCGAGTTGCTGCAGTACAGCAACCACAACATCCAGGGGTTGTTGCAGACACCGGAGTACGCGCGGGCGCTCTTTGAGATGGTGCTGCCTGCGTACTCGCCGGATGAGGTGGAGCGAGGCATCGCCGGGCGTATGGCACGGAAGGCGATCTTCGAGAGCGAGTCCCCGCCGACGGTCAATTTTGTCCAGGAACAGGTAACACTGGAGCGCCCACTAGGTGGGAAAATGGTGCTGCGACGGCAGCTTGAGCACCTGCTGGAGGTAGCGCAGATGCGCCACGTCACGCTTCAGGTCATGCCAACCCAGTGCGAGGAGCACGGCGGAGTGCACGGCTTGATCCAGGTGCTGAAGTTCGCCGACGGCACGGCCGTGGGTCGGTGCCCGGGCGCGTTCAACGGTCGCCCGGTTTCCGATCCCCGGGCCCTTCGTATCCTGGAACTCCGCTACGGCATGATTCGGGCGCAGGCTCTCACGCCGAGGGAGTCGCTGGCCTTCATCGAACGCACGCTAGGAGAGCTATGAGCACTACGGAACTTCGCTGGTTCAAAAGCAGCTACAGCGACAGCGGCGATATCAACGACTGCGTCGAAACAGCCAAAGCCCCCGCCGCCATCCACGTCCGTGATTCCAAGAACGCCGACGGCCCCCGGCTCACCCTCGGCCCCGCCGCGTGGGCGGCCTTCGTGGCGCCCCTGTCGTCGGTCCGGTAGACCGGGTCACCCCGAAGCCAGCTGCTCCGCTATCTCCGCGATCCAACCGGAGGTCTTCGCCGGGTCGTTGAGGGTCTCGGCCCACGCGTCCGGCTCCAGCTTGTGCTTGGCGGGGCCGGACTTGAGGGCGGTGAGCAGGGACCTCGCGGACTCCCGCATCTCCTCCGTCGTGTTCCCTGAGATGTCGGGGCCCGCCGCCAGGGCGTAGATCTCGCGCGCCATGGCCTGGCGTTCGCCCTTCGACACCTTCTTCCAGAACTTCAGCGCGTGCTTCAGTGACTCCTTGCGGGACGCGGCCTCCGCCGGGGTCTCGCCCTGCGGCGCCCAGCGCTCGGGGTGGTGGACCTCTTCGTAACGCTTCGTGGCGGCGCGGAGCGCCTTGTACAGGGTGACGCTGAGGACGAGGCCCGCCCCTGCCCCGGCGAGACCCCATCCGACCGGGTTGGACGCCAGCCCGGCCGTTCCCGCCGCGACCGCCGTCACGATGCCGGCCGCGGCCTTGGTGGACTCGCCCACCGCGCCGCCGACCGTCTCTTTGCCGATCTTGGTGAGCTGCTTCTTCTTCGCGTACCCCTGCACCGTGCTCAGCTTTTCCACGTCCTTTTCGGCCTGCTGGAGGCTTTCGGCGGCGTCGCGGGCCTCGCCCATCGAGTCCCAGGCGGCGTCGATGGCCTCGGAGATGAGTTCCAGCCGTCCCTGGCCCCCGTCCGCATGGGCCCAGTACGCGTCCAGCGAGACGTACGCCTCCGCCGCGGCCCAGCCGGCCTGCTCCCGCGACTCGTTCAGCCGGGCCAGTGACGCCGCGTGGACGAGGTGGGGATCGCCGAGCTTCTTGACCTCGTGGTACTTGCGGGCCGTCTTCCCGACGCGGAAGGCGGCCCGAGCGCCCTTGATCAGGCCGATGGAGGCGCTGGCGGCACCGCTCACCTCGGACGCCACCGCGGCGTCCGCCGCCTTCTGGACCTTGGTCGCCTCCTTGGCGATGGCGGCGCTGTAGCTTCCCGAGCTGGTGGCGCCGACCACCGCGTCGGTCCCCTTGGTTCTGGCCTTCTTCTTCGCCGTGTGGTGCTTGGCCCCGGTCTCGTGCTGCTTGGCGTCCTGTATGTTCTTGTACGCGTCCATGCCACTGACCACGGTGCCGGCGGCCTCCGTGAGGAGGTTCCCCGACGCCGCGGAGGTCCCCGAGGCGGCGGCGGAGTGCTTGACGCCCTCGTTGGCGGCGACGGCGGCCTGCTGGGTGAAGGCCGCGTTGGTGGGGGTCTGGAAGCCCTTGATGAAGGTGTCGATGGGTTCGAGATTTTTCTTGAACCTGTCGAGGAGCGCGGCGATCCGGTCGCGGTAGTTCTTCTTCTTCGCTCCGGCGGACGCGCCGCCGTTCTCCGCCGCACCGCCGCCCGCGGTGTCCCGGGCGCGCTGCACCGTCGCGGTCGTGGCCCGGTTTCCGGCGCGGGACTGCATCTCCAGGAGGGCGCGCTCCGGCGAGCGTGCGGACGTGTTCCCGGTCCTGCTCCCTCGGCCACGCTGCTGTGCCGACGTCTGGACGGCCGCGGACTGCCGTGTCGAGGTGCGGTGGATCGGGGTGCTCATGGACGTACCTCTCCTGTACCGGACCGGGCGGGGCGAAGGTAGCCAGACCAGGCCAACAGGAGGAGAGCGGCGAGGAAATTCCGCACGGATGTTGTGCGGCGGGTGTGGTGGTGGCCCAGGCGTCGACCGAGCCGGTACGGCAGGAGGCGGCACCGGCGGCGTCCGGGCGAGCCTGTGTTTGACCAGCGTCCCCCCGGGGGTATCCTCTCCGGCTCGATTCGCCAGCTCCGCACCCCGTGTGGCAGACTGTCGGGGTTGCTCGGTTGAGTGCCGATGCTGCGCGCCTCCCGCCGGGAGGACCGGAAGCGAGTCCCACAGTACTCGTCGCCCAAACTGCCCCAGGGCAGCGCTGGGGCGGACGTACGGGAATCTTCCGGGAAGTGTCAGCGGGGTGCAGACCAGGCACCCGGTGGGTGTTCGGCCCCCGGTCCTGCGGTCGTCTTTGGGATGGGCCGTGTCCCTGGTAGGGAAATCCGAAGGTGGATATTTCTGCGGTGAGGACGCGACACACCCGACCGCGTGGGTCGGAGAGCGGGAACGCGAACCCCCGGGTCGCAGAGCGGTTTTTACGAGACAAAGGACTACTGAGTAGCCATGGCGGGACAGAAGATCCGCATCCGGCTCAAGGCCTACGACCACGAGGTCATCGATTCCTCGGCGAAGAAGATCGTCGAGACGGTGACGCGCACTGGTGCGTCGGTCGCGGGCCCGGTGCCGCTGCCCACTGAGAAGAACGTGTACTGCGTCATCAAGTCGCCGCACAAGTACAAGGACTCGCGCGAGCACTTCGAGATGCGCACGCACAAGCGCCTGATCGACATTCTCGACCCGACCCCCAAGACCGTTGACTCTTTGATGCGACTCGACCTCCCGGCCGGTGTCGACATCGAGATCAAGCTCTAAGGGATGTGGTCTGAGAATGGCTAAGCAGATCAAGGGCATCCTGGGCGAGAAGCTCGGCATGACGCAGGTGTGGGACGAGAACAACCGTGTTGTTCCGGTCACCGTCGTCAAGGCCAGCCCCAATGTCGTGACCCAGGTCCGTACGAACGCTGCCGACGGCTACGAGTCGGTCCAGATCGCCTTCGGCGAGATCGACCCGCGCAAGGTGAACAAGCCCCTCAAGGGCCACTTCGCCAAGGCCGACGTCACCCCCCGTCGTCACCTCGTCGAGATCCGTACCGCTGACGCCAGCGAGTACGTCCTCGGCCAGGAGATCACCGCTGAGACCTTCGAGTCCGGCGTCAAGGTGGACGTGACCGGCACGAGCAAGGGCAAGGGCTTCGCCGGTGTCATGAAGCGTCACAACTTCCATGGCCTCGGCGCCGGACACGGCGTCCAGCGCAAGCACCGCTCTCCCGGCTCCATCGGTGGCTGTGCCACCCCCGGCCGTGTCTTCAAGGGCATGCGCATGGCGGGTCGCATGGGTCATGAGCGGGTCACCACCCAGAACCTGACCGTCCACGCCGTTGACGCGGAGAAGGGACTGCTCCTCATCAAGGGAGCCATCCCCGGTCCGAACGGCGGCCTCGTCCTGGTCCGCACCGCGGCCAAGGGGGCCTGAGGTAACGATGAGCACTGTTGACATCATTTCGCCGGCAGGCGACAAGACCGGGACGGTCGAGCTCCCCGCGGAGATCTTCGACGTCGAGAAGATCAGCATCCCGCTGCTTCACCAGGTCGTAGTCGCCCAGCTGGCCGCTGCCCGCCAGGGCACGCACAAGACCAAGACGCGCGCCGAGGTTCGTGGTGGCGGTAGGAAGCCCTACCGTCAGAAGGGCACCGGCCGTGCGCGCCAGGGCTCGACCCGCGCCCCGCAGTTCGTCGGCGGTGGCGTCGTCCACGGCCCGCAGCCGCGTGACTACTCGCAGCGGACCCCGAAGAAGATGAAGGCCGCGGCCCTGCGCCACGCCCTCACCGACCGGGCCCGCAACGCTCGTATCCACGTCGTCTCCGGCGTGATCGAGGGCGACACCCCGAACACCAAGGCCGCGAAGGTCCTGATCGCCAAGATCTCGGAGCGCAAGAACGTGCTCCTGGTCATCGATCGTGCCGACGAGGCCGCGCTGCTCTCCGCGCGCAACCTGCCCCAGGTCCACATCCTGGAGCCGGGCCAGCTGAACACGTACGACGTTCTCGTCTCGGACGACGTGGTCTTCACCCAGGCCGCTTTCGAGTCCTTCGTGTCTGGCCCCCAGGCCGCTGACACCGAAGGGAGCGAAGCCTGATGGCTACGCGTCACCCGAGCATTGCCCCCAAGGCGGCCAAGGCCGCCAAGGCCGCGCGCGTCGCCAAGGCGAAGCGCCACGAGGCCGAGGGCAAGAACACCGTTGAGACGCCGATCAGCAAGAGCTTCACGGACCCCCGTGACGTCCTCATCAAGCCGGTCGTCTCCGAGAAGAGCTACGCGCTGCTCGACGAGGGCAAGTACACCTTCGTCGTCGCGCCGGGCGCCAACAAGACCCAGATCAAGCAGGCCGTCCAGGCGGTCTTCTCGGTCAAGGTCACCGGGGTCAACACGATCAACCGCCAGGGAAAGCGCAAGCGGACCAAGAGCGGTTTCGGCAAGCGTGCTGACACCAAGCGCGCCATCGTGACCCTCGCTGAGGGCGACCGTATCGACATCTTCGGCCAGGCCTCCTAACGGAGCGCCCTGGTCCGAATATCGGACGAGGACTGAGAAATGGGAATCCGCAAGTACAAGCCGACTACGCCGGGCCGTCGTGGCTCCAGCGTCGCCGACTTCGTCGAGGTCACGCGGTCCACGCCGGAGAAGTCGCTGGTTCGCCCGCTGCACAGCAAGGGCGGCCGTAACAATTCCGGTCGTGTGACCGTTCGCCACCAGGGTGGTGGACACAAGCGCGCCTACCGTGTCATCGACTTCCGTCGTCATGACAAGGACGGCGTGCCGGCGAAGGTCGCGCACATCGAGTACGACCCCAACCGCACCGCGCGCATCGCGCTGCTTCACTACGCGGACGGCGAGAAGCGCTACATCCTCGCCCCCCGCAACCTGTCGCAGGGCGACCGCGTCGAGAACGGTCCCGGGGCCGACATCAAGCCGGGCAACAACCTGGCCCTCCGCAACATCCCGGTCGGTACCACGATCCACGCGATCGAGCTCCGTCCCGGTGGCGGTGCCAAGTTCGCCCGCTCCGCCGGTGCCTCCGTGCAGCTGCTCGCGAAGGAGGGCCAGATGGCCCACCTGCGCATGCCGTCCGGAGAGATCCGCCTGGTCGACGTGCGCTGCCGCGCCACCGTCGGCGAGGTCGGCAACGCCGAGCAGTCGAACATCAACTGGGGCAAGGCCGGCCGCAAGCGCTGGCTGGGCGTCCGCCCGACCGTTCGCGGTGTGGCGATGAACCCGGTTGACCACCCGCACGGTGGTGGTGAAGGCAAGACCTCCGGTGGACGTCACCCGGTCTCGCCGTGGGGTCAGAAGGAGGGTCGTACTCGTTCGCCGAAGAAGGCATCGAACAAGTACATCGTCCGCCGCCGCAAGACGAACAAGAAGCGCTAGGAGCGGGTTTAGATGCCGCGCAGTCTCAAGAAGGGGCCCTTCGTCGACGACCACCTGATCAAGAAGGTGGACGTACAGAACGAAGCCGGTTCCAAGAACGTCATCAAGACCTGGTCCCGTCGCTCGATGATCATCCCGGCCATGCTCGGCCACACGATCGCGGTGCACAACGGCAAGACCCACATTCCGGTGTTTGTCACCGAGTCGATGGTCGGCCACAAGCTCGGCGAGTTCTCGCCGACGCGCACCTTCCGGGGTCACGTCAAGGACGACCGGAAGTCGAAGCGCCGCTAACGCGGGGTGGAATCGACCATGACAGACACTGGAAGGACAACCATGGAAGCCAGGGCCCAGGCGCGGTACATCCGCGTCACGCCCATGAAGGCCCGCCGTGTGGTGGACCTTATCCGTGGCATGGATGCCACGGAGGCTCAGGCGGTCCTGCGTTTCGCCCCGCAGGCCGCGAGCGTGCCGGTTGGCAAGGTGCTTGACAGCGCCATCGCCAACGCCGCACACAACTACGACCACACCGACGCCGACAGCCTCGTCATCTCCGAGGCGTACGTCGACGAGGGTCCGACCCTGAAGCGGTTCCGTCCGCGCGCCCAGGGCCGCGCCTACCGGATCCGCAAGCGGACCAGCCACATCACCGTGGTCGTCAGCAGCAAGGAAGGAACCCGGTAATGGGCCAGAAGGTTAACCCGCATGGGTTCCGGCTCGGCATCACCACGGACTTCAAGTCCCGTTGGTACGCCGACAAGCTGTACAAGGACTACGTCAAGGAAGACGTCGCCATCCGTCGGATGATGACGTCCGGCATGGAGCGCGCCGGCATCTCGAAGGTGGAGATCGAGCGCACCCGTGACCGCGTCCGTGTGGACATCCACACCGCGCGCCCGGGCATCGTCATCGGCCGCCGCGGCGCCGAGGCCGACCGCATCCGCGGTGACCTGGAGAAGCTGACCGGCAAGCAGGTCCAGCTGAACATCCTTGAGGTCAAGAGCCCGGAGACGGACGCTCAGCTGGTGGCCCAGGCCGTCGCCGAGCAGCTGTCCTCCCGCGTCTCCTTCCGTCGCGCCATGCGTAAGAGCATGCAGGGCACGATGAAGGCCGGCGCCAAGGGCATCAAGATCCAGTGTGGTGGCCGTCTCGGCGGCGCCGAGATGTCCCGCTCGGAGTTCTACCGCGAGGGCCGTGTGCCCCTGCACACGCTCCGCGCGAACGTCGACTACGGCTTCTTCGAGGCCAAGACGACCTTCGGCCGTATCGGTGTGAAGGTCTGGATCTACAAGGGCGATGTCAAGAACATCGCCGAGGTCCGCGCCGAGAACGCCGCGGCCCGTGCGGGTAACCGCCCGGCCCGTGGTGGAGCCGGTGGCGGCGCCGACCGCCCGGCACGTGGCGGTCGTGGTGGCGAGCGTGGCGGCCGTGGCCGCAAGCCGCAGCAGCAGTCCGCGCCGGCAGCCGAGGCCCCCAAGGCCGACGCTCCCGCCGCCGCTGCCGCTCCGGCCGAGAGCACCGGAACGGAGGCCTGACCGAAATGCTGATCCCTCGTAGGGTCAAGCACCGCAAGCAGCACCACCCGAAGCGCCGCGGTCAGGCCAAGGGCGGTACGCAGGTTTCGTTCGGCGAGTACGGCATTCAGGCCCTCACGCCGGCGTACGTCACGAACCGCCAGATCGAGGCGGCTCGTATCGCGATGACCCGCCACATCAAGCGTGGCGGCAAGGTCTGGATCAACATCTACCCGGACCGCCCGCTGACCAAGAAGCCCGCCGAGACCCGCATGGGTTCCGGTAAGGGATCCCCCGAGTGGTGGATCGCGAACGTGCACCCGGGTCGGGTCATGTTCGAGCTGTCCTACCCCAACGAGAAGATCGCCCGTGAGGCCCTCACTCGCGCAGCCCACAAGCTGCCGATGAAGTGCCGGATCGTCAAGCGCGAGGCAGGTGAAGCGTGATGTCGGCCGGTACCAAGGCGTCCGAGCTGCGCGAACTGGGTGACGAGGAGCTTCTCGCGAAGCTCCGCGAAGCCAAGGAAGAGCTGTTCAACCTCCGCTTCCAGGCGGCGACCGGTCAGCTCGAAAACCACGGGCGGCTCAAGGCCGTCCGCAAGGACATCGCGCGGATCTACACCCTCATGCGTGAGCGCGAGCTGGGCATCGAGACGGTGGAGAGCGCCTGATGAGCGAGAACAACGTGACCGAAGAGACCAAGACGAGCCGCGGTTTCCGCAAGACCCGTGAGGGTCTGGTCGTCAGCGACAAGATGGACAAGACCGTCGTCGTCGCTGTCGAGGACCGCGTGAAGCACGCGCTGTACGGCAAGGTCATCCGCCGTACGAACAAGCTCAAGGCTCACGACGAGCAGAACGCCGCCGGCGTCGGCGACCGGGTTGTCATCATGGAGACCCGTCCGCTGTCTGCGACGAAGCGCTGGCGCATCGTCGAGATCCTCGAAAAGGCCAAGTAGTAAGTACCTGAGGGGTTTCCCGCAGGTTGGTTCCGCCAGGCTCGGCGAGAAGCGTGAAACATTCACGCTTCTCGCCGGGAACCGGCAGACAATCAGGAGATAGACGTGATCCAGCAGGAGTCGCGACTGCGTGTCGCCGACAACACTGGTGCGAAGGAAATCCTTTGCATCCGTGTGCTCGGTGGCTCCGGTCGCCGCTACGCGGGCATCGGCGACGTCATCGTCGCCACCGTCAAGGACGCGATCCCCGGCGGCAATGTGAAGAAGGGTGACGTCATCAAGGCGGTCATCGTTCGCACCGTCAAGGAGCGTCGCCGTCCCGACGGCTCGTACATCCGCTTCGACGAGAACGCCGCCGTCATTCTGAAGAACGACGGCGACCCTCGTGGCACCCGTATCTTCGGCCCTGTCGGCCGTGAGCTGCGCGAGAAGAAGTTCATGAAGATCATCTCGCTCGCGCCGGAGGTGCTGTAAGCATGAAGATCAAGAAGGGCGACCTGGTTCAGGTCATCACCGGTAAGGACAAGGGCAAGCAGGGCAAGGTCATTGCCGCTTACCCGCGCGACGAGCGCGTCCTGGTCGAGGGTGTCAACCGGGTCAAGAAGCACACGAAGGCCGGTCCCACCGCTCGCGGTTCGCAGGCCGGTGGCATCGTCACGACCGAGGCGCCCGTCCACGTCTCCAACGTCCAGCTGGTCGTTGAGAAGGACGGCAACAAGGTCGTCACGCGCGTCGGTTTCCGCTTCGACGACGAGGGCAACAAGATCCGCGTTGCCAAGCGGACGGGTGAGGACATCTGATGGCTACCACCACCATTCCGCGTCTCAAGACGAAGTACCGCGAGGAGATCGCGGGCAAGCTGCAGGAAGAGTTCTCGTACGAGAACGTCATGCAGACCCCGGGCCTCGTCAAGATCGTGGTCAACATGGGTGTGGGCGACGCCGCCCGCGACTCCAAGCTGATCGAGGGCGCCATCCGCGACCTCACCACGATCACCGGTCAGAAGCCGGCCGTCACCAAGGCCCGCAAGTCCATCGCGCAGTTCAAGCTGCGTGAGGGACAGCCGATCGGTTGCCACGTCACGCTTCGTGGCGACCGCATGTGGGAGTTCCTGGACCGCACCCTGTCGCTGGCGCTTCCGCGCATCCGCGACTTCCGTGGTCTGTCTCCCAAGCAGTTCGACGGTCGTGGCAACTACACCTTCGGTCTCACCGAGCAGGTCATGTTCCACGAGATCGACCAGGACAAGATCGACCGCGTCCGGGGTATGGACATCACCGTGGTCACCACGGCGACCAACGACGCCGAAGGCCGTGCCCTTCTCCGTCACCTCGGCTTCCCCTTCAAGGAGGCGTAAGCGAGATGGCGAAGAAGGCTCTGATTGCCAAGGCTGCTCGTAAGCCCAAGTTCGGTGTGCGTGGCTACACCCGTTGCCAGCGCTGCGGCCGCCCGCACTCCGTGTACCGCAAGTTCGGTCTCTGCCGCGTGTGCCTTCGTGAGATGGCTCACCGTGGAGAGCTCCCGGGCGTGACCAAGAGCTCCTGGTAGTCCCCTACTCGGGACGATCCGGACGCTCTCGGTAAGCAGTGGGTTGGCAGAGGCCCTCTCCTTCATGGCTTAGGCTAGGAGGGTTGGGCGTCTGCCGCCCGAACGCACGTGGGTACAGCCCACTAGTTAACGCTTACTACGCCGTAGGTCCCCGCACCGCACCCGTCCCGCCACTGAGTGGGGAGAGGGATGGCGCATACAGGAAACCCCGGCGAGAGAGGCCGAAGGCCAATTCATGACCATGACTGATCCCATCGCAGACATGCTTACTCGTCTGCGTAACGCGAACTCGGCGTACCACGACGACGTCGCGATGCCCCACAGCAAGATCAAGTCGCACATCGCGGAGATCCTCCAGCAGGAGGGCTTCATCACCGGCTGGAAGGTCGAGGACGCCGAAGTCGGCAAGAAGCTCGTCCTTGAGCTGAAGTTCGGTCCGAACCGTGAGCGCTCCATCGCGGGCATCAAGCGGATCTCGAAGCCGGGTCTGCGTGTGTACGCGAAGTCCACCTCCCTGCCCAAGGTGCTCGGTGGCCTCGGCGTGGCGATCATCTCCACGTCGCACGGTCTCCTCACCGGACAGCAGGCCGGCAAGAAGGGCGTAGGCGGAGAAGTTCTCGCCTACGTCTGGTAGCGGAAGGGAACGGAGGAAACAGCTATGTCGCGTATTGGCAAGCTCCCCATCACGGTTCCCGCCGGCGTGGACGTCACCATCGACGGCCGTACGGTTCAGGTGAAGGGCCCCAAGGGCGCCCTCTCCCACACCGTCGCGGCGCCGATCGAGGTCGCCAAGGGCGAGGACGGCATTCTCAATGTCACCCGCCCGAACGACGAGCGTCAGAACAAGGCCCTCCACGGCCTGTCCCGCACGCTGGTGGCGAACATGATCACCGGCGTGACCACGGGTTACGTGAAGAAGCTCGAAATCAGCGGTGTCGGTTACCGCGTCCTGGCGAAGGGTTCCAACCTGGAATTCTCGCTCGGCTACAGCCACTCGATCACGGTCGAGGCGCCCGAGGGCATCTCGTTCAAGGTCGAGAACCCGACACACTTCTCGGTCGAGGGAATCGACAAGCAGAAGGTCGGCGAGGTTGCGGCCAACATCCGCAAGCTGCGCAAGCCCGACCCGTACAAGGCCAAGGGCGTCAAGTACGAGGGCGAAGTCGTCCGGCGCAAGGTCGGAAAGGCGGGTAAGTAAGCCATGGCATACGGTGTCAAGATTGCTAAGGGCGACGCTTACAAGCGTGCTGCCATCAAGCGACGTCACATCCGCATCCGGAAGCACATCTCCGGTACGGCTGAGCGGCCTCGCCTGGTCGTGACGCGCTCGAACCGCCACATCGTGGCCCAGGTGATCGACGACGTGAAGGGTCACACCCTCGCGTCCGCGTCCACCTTGGACACGTCCATCCGCGGCGGCGAGAACGACAAGTCCGAGCAGGCCAAGTCGGTCGGCGCCCTGGTCGCCGAGCGCGCCAAGGCCGCCGGTGTCGAGGCTGTCGTATTCGACCGTGGTGGAAACCAGTACGCCGGGCGCATTGCCGCTCTGGCGGACGCCGCCCGCGAAGCCGGACTCAAGTTCTGAGTCCTGCCCGTTCGCGCAGCGACTATTTGACGCTGCGTAGCTAGCGGAAACAGAGAGAGGTAATTCCAATGGCTGGACCCCAGCGCCGCGGAAGCGGTGCCGGTGGCGGCGAGCGGCGGGACCGGAAGGGCCGTGACGGCGGCGCAGCTGCCGAGAAGACCGCGTACGTCGAGCGTGTCGTCGCGATCAACCGTGTCGCCAAGGTTGTGAAGGGTGGTCGTCGCTTCAGCTTCACTGCGCTGGTCGTAGTGGGCGATGGTGACGGCACCGTGGGTGTCGGTTACGGCAAGGCCAAGGAGGTGCCGGCCGCGATCGCCAAGGGTGTTGAAGAGGCCAAGAAGCACTTCTTCAAGGTCCCCCGTATCCAGGGCACCATCCCGCACCCGATCACGGGCGAGAAGGCCGCGGGCGTCGTCCTGCTCAAGCCTGCCTCCCCCGGTACCGGCGTCATCGCCGGTGGCCCGGTGCGTGCTGTCCTGGAGTGCGCCGGCGTTCACGACATCCTGTCGAAGTCGCTCGGCTCTTCCAACGCGATCAACATCGTGCACGCGACCGTGGCGGCCCTCAAGGGCCTGCAGCGTCCCGAGGAGATCGCGGCCCGCCGCGGTCTGCCCCTTGAGGACGTCGCCCCCGCGGCTCTCCTGCGTGCACGTGCGGGAGCGGGTGCGTAATCATGGCTCAGCTCAAGATCACGCAGAAGAAGTCGTTCATCGGCAGCAAGCAGAACCACCGTGACACCCTTCGTTCGCTTGGTCTCAAGCGGATCAACGATGTGGTCGTCAAGGAGGACCGCCCCGAGTTCCGCGGAATGGTTCACACCGTCCGCCACCTCGTGACGGTTGAGGAGGTCGACTGATCATGGCGGAGAACAACCCGCTCAAGATCCACAACCTCCGTCCCGCCCCGGGCGCCAAGACCGCGAAGACGCGAGTCGGTCGTGGTGAAGCGTCCAAGGGTAAGACGGCCGGTCGTGGTACCAAGGGCACGAAGGCCCGTTACCAGGTTCCGGAGCGCTTCGAGGGTGGCCAGATGCCCCTCCACATGCGTCTTCCGAAGCTCAAGGGCTTCCGGAACCCGTTCAAGACCGAGTACCAGGTCGTGAACCTCGACAAGCTGGCGTCGCTGTACCCGGAGGGTGGCGAGGTCACCGTCGAGGGACTCGTCGCCAACGGTGCGGTTCGCAAGAACAGCCTCGTCAAGGTCCTCGGCCAGGGCGAGATCTCCGTGGCACTGCAGGTGACGGTCGACGCCGTCTCCGGCTCCGCCAAGGAGAAGATCACCGCCGCCGGCGGTACCGTCACCGAGCTGATCTGATCTCTTCAGGCGATTCGATGACTGAGCGATCCCGACCGGGGGTGCCCCACAAAAGGGGCATCCCCGGTTGGTCGTTCCTAGGGGAGCGGTGTCGCCGGTAAGGTGGCCTGCGCTGCTAATTTTCGCCCGGTGTGCCGTCAGGGAACTCCAGGTGGCTTCTGACTGTTAGTTAGCTGTCCGTTACTTATTCGTCGAACCTCAAGACCGTCACCTCTGGCGCACTTGCGCGGGGGTCGCAGGAGGCACCGTGCTCACCGCGTTCGCCCGGGCGTTCAAGACGCCCGACCTGCGCAAGAAGCTGCTCTTCACGCTCGGCATCATCGTGGTTTATCGGGTGGGTACGCACGTCCCGATCCCCGGTGTCGACTACAAGAACGTCCAGACCTGTATCGACAACGCGAGCCAGAACCAGGGCCTGTTCGGTCTGGTGAACATGTTCAGCGGTGGCGCTCTGCTGCAGATCACGATCTTCGCACTGGGCATCATGCCGTACATCACGGCGAGCATCATTCTGCAGCTGCTGACCGTGGTGATCCCGCGCCTGGAAGCCCTCAAGAAGGAGGGCCAGGCGGGTACGGCGAAGATCACGCAGTACACGCGTTATCTGACGGTCGCGCTGGCCATCCTGCAGGGCACCGGCCTGGTGGCCACCGCCCGCAGCGGCGCGCTCTTCACCAGCTGCCCGGTGGCCAACCAGATCGTGCCGGACCAGTCGATCTTCGTCACCATCACGATGGTCATCACCATGACCGCCGGTACGGCCGTCGTCATGTGGCTCGGTGAGCTCATCACCGACCGCGGCATCGGCAACGGCATGTCGATCCTCATGTTCATCTCGATCGCCGCCACGTTCCCGTCGGCGCTGTGGGCCATCAAGCAGCAGGGCAACCTGGCGGACGGCTGGATCGAGTTCGGCACGGTCATCGCGGTCGGCCTCGTCATGGTCGGCCTGGTGGTCTTCGTCGAGCAGGCCCAGCGCCGCATCCCGGTCCAGTACGCGAAGCGGATGATCGGCCGCAGGTCCTATGGCGGCACGTCCACGTACATCCCGCTGAAGGTGAACCAGGCGGGCATCATCCCTGTGATCTTTGCCTCGTCGCTGCTCTACATTCCGGCGCTGGTGGCTCAGTTCGCAGGTGGGACCTCGGGTTGGAAGACCTGGATCGAACAGAACCTCACCAAGGGCGACCACCCGATCTACATCGCCACCTACTTCCTGCTGATCGTGTTCTTCGCCTTCTTCTACGTGGCCATCTCCTTCAACCCCGAAGAAGTCGCGGACAACATGAAGAAGTATGGTGGCTTCATCCCGGGCATCCGGGCCGGCCGGCCGACCGCTGAGTACCTGGGATACGTACTCAACCGGATCACGTGGCCGGGTTCGCTGTATCTGGGCCTGATCGCTCTCGTACCGACGATGGCGTTGGTTGGTTTCGGGGCAAACCAGAACTTCCCGTTCGGTGGCACCAGCATCCTGATCATCGTGGGTGTCGGTCTGGAGACGGTGAAGCAGATCGAGAGCCAGCTCCAGCAGCGCAATTACGAAGGGTTCCTCCGCTGATGCGAATCGTCCTCGTCGGGCCGCCCGGGGCGGGCAAGGGAACGCAGGCCGCGTTCCTCGCCAAGAACCTGTCGATCCCGCACATCTCCACGGGCGACCTCTTCCGTGCGAACATCAGCCAGCAGACCGACCTGGGCAAACTGGCGAAGTCGTACATGGACGAGGGTAACCTCGTGCCGGACGAGGTCACCATCGCGATGGCCAAGGACCGCATGGAGCAGCCGGACGCCGCGAACGGCTTCCTGCTCGACGGCTTCCCGCGGAACGTCTCGCAGGCCGAGGCGCTGGACCAGGCCCTCAAGGCCGATGGTGTGGAGCTCGACGGGGTGCTCGACCTGGAGGTCCCCGAGGACGAGGTGGTCAAGCGCATCGCCGGCCGCCGCATCTGCCGCAACGAGTCGAGTCACGTCTTCCACGTGACGTACAGCCCGCCGAAGAAGGAAGGCGTCTGTGACGTCTGCGGCGGCGAGCTGTACCAGCGTGACGACGACACCGAGGAGACCGTCCGCAAGCGCCTGGAGGTCTACCACACCCAGACCGAGCCGATCATCGACTACTACGGGGCCCAGGGCCTCGTGGTGACGATCTCGGCGCTCGGCAAGGTGGACGAGGTCACCAAGCGCGCGATGGACGCCCTCAAGGGTCAGGCCGAGGGCAAGGACCAGCGCGACAAGGACAAGAGCGACAGCCGGGGCGACGGCGCCAAGTAGTCGTCCCGACCGGTTCGGCCGCGGTGCCCTCCATGGGCGCCGCGGCCGTACTGTTGTGTACGTAACCCAGTAGGCAGAGAAGACGGAGAGCGCGGGCCCCCATGGTGCAGATCAAGACCCCCGAGCAGATCGCCAAGATGCGTGAGGCGGGCCTGGTCGTCGCCGCCGTCCACCGCGCGACGCGGGAAGCCGCGGTACCGGGTGCCACGACCCGGGATCTCGACCAGGTCGCCCGCAAGGTGCTCGACGAGCACGGCGCGAAGTCGAACTTCCTGGGCTACGGCGGCTTCCCCGCAACGATCTGCACCTCGGTGAACGAGGTCGTCGTCCACGGCATTCCGACCGATGACGTCGTCCTGAAGGACGGGGACATCATCTCGATCGACGCCGGCGCGATCATCGACGGCTGGCACGGGGACGCGGCGTACACGGCCTTCGTGGGTTCCGGTCACGCCCCGGAGCTCCTTGAGCTGTCCCGGGTGACCGAGGAGTCGATGTGGGCCGGGATCGCGGCGATGAAGCTGGGGAACCGGCTCGTCGACGTCTCCCGGGCGATCGAGACGTACATCCGGCGTCAGCCGAAGCCCGGTGGCGGCAAGTACGGGATCGTCGAGGACTACGGCGGCCATGGCATCGGGACCGAGATGCACATGGATCCGCATCTGCTGAACTATGTCGAGCGGCGGCGGGGCAAGGGGCCGAAGCTGGTGGCCGGGTTCTGCCTCGCCATCGAGCCGATGGTGTCGCTGGGGACGCCCCGGACGGAGGTGCTGTCCGACGACTGGACCGTCATCACGACGGACGGGACGTGGTCGTCGCACTGGGAGCACTCTGTCGCTCTGACCGATGAGGGGCCGCTTGTTCTTACGTCTCCCGACGGGGGTAGGGCGAAGCTCGCCGAGTACGGGATCACTGCTGCGCCTGATCCCTTGGCGTAGCGACTCCTGGGGGAGTGGGTTCCCCTTGCGGGTGCGGGTTCGGTGGGGGCTGGTCGCGCAGTTCCCCGCGCCCCTGAAAGATTGCGCCGTTCCCCGCGCCCCTGAAGACAAAAGACTGCGCCGTTCCCCGCGCCCCTGGAGACGAAAGACTGCGCCGTTCCCCGCGCCCCTGGAGGGCTGCGCCCCTCCGAAGACAGAAGGCTGCGCCGTTCCCGCGCCCCTCGTGTGCGTCCCTCTTGGGGTGGGTTTCTGCTTAGGGATCTTTCTCGTGGGGCAGACTTTCTCGATTCGTCTTTCCGGGGGCCCTGGCGTAGACTGACTCGTCGGCTCTCGTGCATCCGCATGTCTGCATGTGGTAAGCGCGGAGTCGATCAAGGTAGTCGATTCGAAGGGCGAAGCGTGGCCAAGAAGCAAGGTGCCATCGAGATCGAGGGCACTGTCGTCGAGTCTCTTCCGAACGCCATGTTCAAGGTTGAGCTCCAGAACGGCCACCAGGTTCTGGCACACATCAGCGGCAAGATGCGTATGCACTACATCCGCATCCTCCCTGACGACAGGGTCGTGGTGGAGTTGTCTCCGTACGACCTGACGCGTGGCCGGATCGTCTACCGGTACAAGTAGATCTTGCCTGTGCCCCGCTTCCGCGGGGTGGTGGCACTGACCCGGAGAACCTCACCAATGAAGGTCAAGCCGAGCGTCAAGAAGATCTGCGACAAGTGCAGGGTGATCCGCCGTCACGGCCGGGTCATGGTCATCTGCGAAAACCCGCGCCACAAGCAGCGCCAGGGCTGACGCACGACCGCACCTTCTGCACCCGCAGAACTTCGCGCGACGCAGGAACATGTTCATACGCAGAGCCCGGATCGACTGTTCGCAGTGATCCGACACCCCCGGTCGGAGGCCGGGGACCCGGTTCGTACCGAATCTTCGAGGTGTACACCGAAGGAGACGACGGCGGGCGGGAGCCGGTTCTGTGGAAGACCTCCGAACGACAACTGGAGCCATTGAATGGCACGCGTTTCCGGTGTTGACATCCCGCGCGAAAAGCGCGTGGAGGTTGCCCTCACCTACGTGTTCGGCATCGGCCGGACCCTCTCGCAGAAGACGCTGGCCGACACCGGCGTCAACCCCAACACCCGCGTCCGTGACCTCTCCGAGGAGGAGCTGGTCCGGATCCGCGAGTACGTGGACAACAACTTCAAGACCGAGGGTGACCTCCGCCGTGAGGTTCAGGCCGACATCCGCCGCAAGGTGGAGATCGGCTGCTACCAGGGTCTGCGCCACCGTCGTGGCCTGCCCGTCCACGGCCAGCGCACCAGCACGAACGCCCGTACCCGCAAGGGCCCGCGTCGCGCCATCGCCGGCAAGAAGAAGCCGGGCAAGAAGTAGTCCTCAGCGGACAACGCTTCATCAGCGGTCTTCGCTGTAGGACCGACCACCTCCCCGTAGGAGTTATAGATGCCCCCCAAGGGTCGTCAGGGCGCTGCCAAGAAGGTGCGCCGCAAGGAAAAGAAGAACGTCGCTCATGGGCACGCCCACATCAAGAGCACGTTCAACAACACCATCGTCTCGATCACGGACCCCTCGGGCAACGTGATCTCCTGGGCCTCCGCCGGCCACGTCGGCTTCAAGGGCTCGCGCAAGTCCACCCCCTTCGCCGCGCAGATGGCCGCCGAGTCGGCCGCCCGTCGCGCGCAGGAGCACGGCATGCGCAAGGTCGATGTCTTCGTGAAGGGTCCGGGTTCCGGTCGCGAGACCGCCATCCGTTCGCTGCAGGCGACCGGCCTTGAGGTCGGCTCGATCCAGGACGTGACGCCCACGCCGCACAACGGCTGCCGTCCGCCCAAGCGCCGTCGCGTCTGACGCACGGTTGTCTTAGTTTTTCCTGGGTTCGGGCGGTACGGCTCTTCGGAGGCGTGCCGCCCGTACCCTTGCAGTACCAGTAGGGCATCAAATAGTGGGTGCCCCTGACTGAAGGATCGCAGCATGCTTATTGCTCAGCGTCCGTCGCTGACCGAAGAGGTCGTCGACGAATTCCGCTCCCGGTTCGTGATCGAGCCGCTGGAGCCGGGCTTCGGCTACACCCTCGGCAACTCCCTCCGTCGTACGCTCCTCTCCTCGATCCCCGGTGCCGCTGTCACCAGCATCCGGATCGACGGCGTCCTGCACGAGTTCACCACCGTGCCGGGTGTCAAGGAGGACGTCACCGACCTGATCCTCAACATCAAGCAGCTGGTCGTCTCCAGCGAGCACGACGAGCCCGTCGTGATGTACCTGCGCAAGCAGGGCCCGGGTCTGGTCACCGCCGCCGACATCGCGCCCCCGGCCGGTGTCGAGGTGCACAACCCCGACCTCGTCCTCGCCACGCTCAACGGCAAGGGCAAGCTGGAGATGGAGCTGACCGTCGAGCGCGGTCGCGGTTACGTCTCCGCCGTGCAGAACAAGCAGGTCGGTCAGGAGATCGGGCGCATCCCGGTCGACTCGATCTACTCGCCGGTTCTCAAGGTCACGTACAAGGTCGAGGCGACCCGTGTCGAGCAGCGCACCGACTTCGACAAGCTGATCGTCGACGTCGAGACCAAGCAGGCCATGCGTCCCCGTGACGCCATGGCGTCGGCCGGTAAGACCCTGGTCGAGCTGTTCGGTCTGGCGCGCGAGCTCAACATCGACGCCGAGGGCATCGACATGGGCCCGTCCCCGACGGACGCCGCCCTCGCCGCTGATCTCGCCCTGCCGATCGAGGAGCTTGAGCTCACCGTTCGGTCGTACAACTGCCTCAAGCGTGAGGGCATCCACTCCGTGGGTGAGCTCGTCGCCCGCTCCGAGGCCGACCTGCTGGACATCCGCAACTTCGGTGCGAAGTCCATCGACGAGGTCAAGGCGAAGCTGGCCGGCATGGGTCTCGCGCTCAAGGACTCGCCTCCCGGGTTCGACCCCACCGCTGCGGCTGACGCGTTCGGCGCGGACGACGACGTGGATGCGGGCTTCGTCGAGACCGAGCAGTACTGAGCCGCTCCGCGAGATCGCTTCGCCGGACCGATTGAGATGTGACTGCGGGCCGCTGTGGCCGGTCGCGCAGTTCCCCGCGCCCCTGAAGGCGAAAAGTCAGGGGCGCGGGTCCTCCGGGGCCTTGAAAGAGGTGGCCGGATCTTCGACAGACAACCGTCTGCTCGGATACTGACCTCGGTACCTGATACGGCCGGGGCAGACACCTAGGAGAAACACCATGCCGAAGCCTGCCAAGGGTGCCCGTCTGGGCGGCAGTGCCGCGCACGAGAAGCTGCTCCTCGCGAACCTCGCGAAGTCGCTCTTCGAGCACGGCAAGATCACGACCACCGAGGCGAAGGCCCGCCGTCTGCGGCCGTACGCCGAGCGTCTGGTCACCAAGGCGAAGAAGGGCGACCTTCACAACCGCCGTCAGGTGCTGTCGATCATCACGGACAAGAGCATCGTGCACACGCTCTTCACCGAGATCGGCCCGCGCTACGAGAACCGCCCGGGTGGCTACACCCGTATCACCAAGATCGGTAACCGCCGTGGCGACAACGCGCCCATGGCTGTCATCGAGCTGGTGGAGGCCCTGACCGTGGCCCAGCAGGCCACCGGTGAGGCCGAGGCGGCGACGAAGCGCTCCGCGAAGGACGCCGAGGTCGAGACCAAGACCGAGGAGACCAAGACCGAGGAGACTCAGGTCGAGGACGCCAAGGTCGACGTGGCCAAGGGTGACGAGGCTGCCGAGGAGTCCAAGGACGCCTGAGGCTGTCCTTCGACTGCGGCGCCGTCGTGGCTGGTCGCGCAGTTCCCCGCGCCCCTTCGGGGCGCGCTGAGTGGGCCCGTTCCTTTCAGGAGCGGGCCCGCTTTCGTGTTCCTGAGAGGATTTCCAGGTGAGTGACGAAGTAGCGGCCGGTCATGTGCGTATCCGGATGGATGTCTCGTACGACGGGAGCGAGTTCTCCGGGTGGGCCAAGCAGGCCGGCGGACGCAGGACTGTGCAGGGGGAGATCGAGGACGCGCTGCGGACCGTCACCCGGTCGGGCGGAACGAACTACGAGCTGACCGTGGCCGGGCGGACCGATGCCGGCGTGCACGCCCGGGGGCAGGTGACGCATGTCGATCTGCCCGAGGAGCTGTGGGCCGAACACCGGGAGAAGCTGCTCAAGCGGATGGCCGGGCGGCTGCCGAAGGACGTGCGGGTGTGGGCCGTGGGCGAGGCGCCGAGCGGGTTCAACGCCCGGTTCTCGGCGATGTGGCGGCGGTACGCGTATCGCGTCACCGACAACCCGGGCGGGGTCGACCCGCTCCTGCGCAGCCATGTGCTGTGGCACGACTGGCCGCTCGACGTCGACGCCATGAACGAGGCCGCCCAGGGGCTGCTCGGTGAGTACGACTTCGCCGCCTACTGCAAGAAGCGGGAGGGCGCGACGACCATCCGTACGCTCCAGAAGCTGCGGCTGGAACGGGGGAGCGACGGGGTGATCACCGCCACCGTGCGGGCCGACGCCTTCTGCCACAACATGGTGCGGTCGCTGATCGGGGCGCTGCTGTTCGTGGGGGACGGGCACCGGGGGGCCGACTGGCCGGCGAAGGTGCTGGCCGCGGGGGTGCGGGACTCCGCCGTGCACGTGGTGCGGCCGCACGGGCTGACCCTCGAAGAGGTCGGCTATCCGGCCGACGAACTGCTGGCCGCGCGCAACAAGGAGGCGCGGAACCGGCGAACGCTGCCGGGAGCTGGGTGCTGCTGACCTCTGTCGGCCGCCGACGGGCCCGTCTTCGCAGAACACCCCTTATGGGCCTCGGTGAAATCCAGCCGTAACACGGATGTTGGCGTCTTATAACGGACGTAAGCCGTCATGTCTGACTTACTTCCTCACGCGAATCTTACGTAGCTCATGAAACTCGGTTATGATTTCGCGGCCCGGCCAGTAGTTCGAATGGGGTGGCCGGGCAAAGGGGCGGGGATCATCGGGCTGCTGCATGCCCGGGGGTGGGTTTTTTCATGACATCAGTAGGTCCTGTGCGGACCGGGGGGCGGCGCAGCACGCGCCAGACCGGGAAACGGAGGGCTGGGCGTGGCGGCCAGGCATCGCTCGGGCTGCTGCCTCTGCCGCCGACGGAGAAGGAGAAGTACTCCTACGCCAGACGGCACCTGTGGATCCTGACGATCAGCTCGCTGATCAGCTTCTGCTGCCTGATCATGAGCCAGTTCAAGCTCGCGCAGTCGACTCCCGTGCTGTGGATCTACACACCGCTCCTTGTCTTCACGGTGATCTACTACCTGATCTCGCTGCGGGTGAACGGGTTCACCCGGGACTTCGACATCAAGCACCACCGGGCGCTCGTGGCGAAGTGGCGGCCCGAGACCTATCCGTCGGTGGACGTCTTCCTGCCGGTGTGCGGCGAGCCCATCGAGGTCCTGCACAACACCTGGACGCATGTGCGGGCGATGGCCGACCGCTATCCCGGCGTCTGCGTGCCCTTCGTGCTCGACGACGGCGCGAGTGCCGACCTTGAGGCGATGGCCCACGACTTCGGGTTCCGCTACGGGACCCGGGAGAACCGCGGCTGGTTCAAGAAGGCCGGCAACATGCACTTCGGCTTCGAGCAGTCGGACGGGGAGTTCATCCTCATCCTCGACGCCGACTTCACCCCGCGCGCGGACCTGCTCGAAGAGATGCTGCCGTACATGGACGAGAACCCGAAGACCGGGATCGTCCAGTCGCCGCAGTACTTCCGTGTCCTGGACTCGCAGAACTGGATCGAGCGCGGTGCGGGCGCGGTGCAGGAGCTGTTCTACCGCTCCGTGCAGGTCTCCCGGCAGGGCAGCGACGGCGCGATCTGCGTCGGCTCGTGTGCCATCTACCGGCGGGCGGCCCTGGACGACAACGGCGGTACGACGCTGATCGAGCACTCCGAGGACGTCCACACGGGGTTCGACCTGCGCGGCCTCGGCTGGGACCTGCGGTACATCCCCGTCGCCGTGTCCACGGGCGTGTGCCCCGACAGCGCGGGCGCCTTCTTCAACCAGCAGTACCGCTGGTGCTCGGGGTCCATGAGCCTCATGGGCAGCAGGAAGTTCTGGCAGCGGAAGATCAGGTTCTCCAGCCGGCTCTGCTACATGTCGGGCTTCTTCTACTACATCCACACGGCGCTGTTCACGTTCGCGGCGCCCGTGATCCCCGTCGTGCTGCTGCTGATGATGCCGGACAAGCTGAAGGTCGAGCATCTGCTCCTGGTGCTGCCGAGCATCCTCTACACCACGATCATCTTCCCGATGTGGCACAAGGCCCCCTACCGCCTGGAGGCGTGGGCGGCCCGCATGATGTACGGCTGGGCGCACTTCTTCGCGATCTACGACATCCTGCGCAAGAACCGTATGGGCTGGCAGCCCACCGGATCCGCCGGCGCGAAGAAGAACAAGACCCGCCGCTTCTGGATCGGCATGTGGGTCTGGGGCGGCGGCAGCGCCCTGATCTGGGTGGGCGCCGCGGTGTGGCGGCTGTTCACGATGAACGCTCCCGACTTCGCCCTCATCCTTTCCACCGGACTCTTCTACGCCCTGGTCGTCGGACGTGTCCTGGTGCAGCCCCGAGCGGAAAGCGCCGTCTGATGCTGCTGACACGTGCACGTACCACCGTGGCCGGCTGCGCGCTGGCCCTGTCCGCGCTGTTCACGCTGAGCGGCTGCTCCCTGCTGGACGACTCCGGTACGTCGGCCTCGTCCGAGGGCGGCGGCTCGCAGGGCGCGGGCGAGGACTCCCAGGGCACGGACGCCGACATCCCCTACGACGTGACGCCCCTGCTCAAGCCCGACAAGAAGTACTTCGGCGCGGCCGTCGACGGGGCGCCCAACTCGATGAAGGGCGTCGACACCTACACCGCGATGACCGGCAAGAAGCCGAACCTCATCGAGTACTACGCGGCCTGGGGCGACGGCTTCGACGCCCAGGGCGTGCGCAACGCCTGGGCCGAGGGCGCGCTGACCCTGGTCTCCTGGGAGCCGTTCGACGTCACGCTCGCCGACATCGCGGCCGGTGAGAAGGACGCGTACCTCAAGAAGTACGCGGCGTCGGTGCGCAAGCTGAACCTGCCCGTCGTGATCTCCTTCGCCGACGAGATGAACGGCCACTGGGAGAAGTGGGGCACCAAGAACGTCACGCCCAAGCAGTACGTCTCCGCGTGGAAGCACATCCACGACACGTTCACGGACGCCGGCGCCTCCAACGTGATCTGGGCCTGGTCGCCCAACATCGTCAACCCGGTCAAGAGCGTCGAGCTGGAGCCGTACTACCCGGGCGACGGTTACGTCGACTGGGTGGGCGTCATCGGCTACTTCACGCTCGAAGAGGACAACGCCTACAAGAGTGTCTTCGGGCCGACCCTGGACGAGATCCGGACCTTCACGAAGAAGCCGACGCTGATCCTGGAGACGGCCGCCGAGCCGGGCGAGCGCCGCCGGGCCGACGTCCGGAACCTGTTCACCGGGGTCGAGGCGGACGACGACATGCTCGGGTTCGTGTGGTTCGACCACAAGAAGCGCGCCGACTGGCGGCTGAAGGTCAGCCCGCTGGCCCTCAAGGAGTTCAAGCGACTGGCCGCCGACGATCTGTTCGGCTTCGACGTTCGGAAGCCGTGATGAATCGCAGCCAGAACCATCATCCGCCGCAGCCGCAGGGTCCGTACGGCGAGCAGCAGTACGGCGAGCAGCGGTACGGCGGCCGGCTGTACGGCGACCAGCAGCACGGGGACCAGTTCGGGGATCAGTACGGCGATCCGTACGCCGATCCTTACGGCGATCCTTACGGGGAGAGCGACTCGGCCTCCTGGTTCAACTCCGACGGGCAGCCCGCGCAGGGCCATGGGTACGGCACGCAGGCCGCGTACCCGCAGCAGCTGGAGCAGCAGCGTTACGTGCCGGGGATTCCCGAGCAACGGCAGCGCGAGGACCAGCCGACGTACGCGCTGCACACCGTCGAGGAGACGCCCGCCGAGCCCTCGTACCACATACCCGTCACGCCTGAAGCGGGCTGGGACATGGCGGCGAGCAGGCGACGGGCCTGGGTCAGCCGGGCCGTGCTGCTGTGCATCCTGCTGATCCAGACCGTGCTGTCGCTGCGGCTGTCCAACACGGCGTTCCAGGACGAGGCGCTGTATCTGGCCGCCGGGCACGCGGAGCTCGACCACCTGCTCAACGGCGCTCCGCTGCCCATCGACTACGCCGCGTACTTCTCGGGATCGCCGCAGCTCTACCCGGTGCTCGCGGCACTGGTGGACGCCCAGTTCGGACTCACCGGCGCACGGGTGCTCAGCCTGGTCTTCATGCTCTTCACCACCGGCCTGCTGTACTCGTTCTCGCGGCGGATGTTCAACGAGCGGGCGGCCCTCGCCGCCGCCGCGCTGTTCTCGGTGGTCCAGTCGACCGTCGTCATGGGCTTCTTCGCCACCTACGACGCCGCCGCCGTGTTCCTGCTGGCCCTCGCCGTCTGGATCGTCGTCCGCACGAACCGGGCGCCGGCCTACGCGGTGCTGCTCGCCGCGCCCGTCGCGGTCCTCGCCGTCGGTGTGAAGTACGCCGCCGCGCTCTATCTGCCGACCATCGTCGTGCTGGCGCTGCTGACCGCCTGGCCGTACCGCGGTGCCAAGTCGGCCGTGCTCCGCATGCTGCTGCTCGGTCTCGGCATGGGCGCGCTGGCCGGGATCGGCATGTACACCACCGACCTGCTCGCGGGTATCCAGCAGACCACGACCAACCGCGCGCACGGCACCGACAGCGCGGTGTTCCTGCTGCAGCGCTCCGTCGAGTGGGGCGGGCTGATGTTCCTGGCGGCGGTCGGTGGCGCGATCTCGTACGTCCGGCGCAGCCGCATGAACGAATCGCCGCTGGCTCAGCGGCTCGGCAACCCCGGCTGGCGCTGGCGTGCCCTGACGGGGCTGCTCCTGTGCGGCACGGCCGTACTGGCATCCGCGTACCAGATCCATCTGGGCACCGTGGTCTCGCTGTTCAAGCACGTCGGCTTCGGGCTGCTCTTCGCCGCCCCGATGGCCGGGGTGGGTGTGACCCGGCTCGTCGGCGCGCACTTCCGCTATCCGCAGCTCGGAATCATGCTGTGGACGGCCGTGCTGTGCCTGGGCATCTCGCAGGCGGACTGGCGTTTCGGCGTCTGGCCGGACTCCTCGAAGATGATCCGGACGATCCGGTCGCACGTGGACGACAAGGGGCACTACCTCAGCTCCACGCCCGAGGTGCCTGTCTACTACCTGCGCGAAAAGACCGACCACAGCCAGTGGCAGAGCGTCTTCGGTATGGAGTACAAGGCCAAGAAGGGCAAGTACTACACCGGCGACGAGGCCTACCGCGCGGCGCTGCGGGACGGCGAGTTCGACCTGATCGTCCTCGACGGGATCACCAACCCGCGGGTCGACGACGTCATCGCCGGGGCCGTCAGGGGCAACCCGCACTACCGGCTGCTCGCTGATGTGCCGTGGCGCAACTCCAGCGGCACGGGGACCTACCGCATCTGGATCAAGACGTCCTGAACACGGCCTGAACCGGGCGTTCCCCCTGTCCCGCTTTCCGTTTCCGTTTTCCCGCGCTGGGGCCACCAGCTGACTCTTCCGTACGAAAGGCAGTGCCATGCGGCTCACTGTCATCGGCACCGGCTACCTCGGTGCCACCCACGCCGCCTGTATGGCGGAACTCGGGCACGAGGTGCTCGGGGTCGACGTCGACCCGGACAAGGTCGCCGCGCTGCGGGCGGGGCGGGTGCCGTTCCACGAACCCGTGCTCCCGGAACTGCTCGCCAGGCACACGGCGAGCGGACGCCTGCGCTTCACCACGTCCTACGAGGAGGCCGCGGCCTTCGGCGAGGTGCACTTCATCTGCGTGGGCACCCCGCAGCGGGGGGACTCCGAGGGCGCCGACCTGCGGTATGTGGACTCGGCGTTCGCGTCGATGGCCCGGTACGCGAGCGAGGGCGCGCTCCTGGTGGGCAAGTCGACCGTGCCGGTGGGGACGGCACAGCGCCTCGCGGACACCCACACCGCCGTGGAGATCGCCTGGAACCCGGAGTTCCTGCGCGAGGGCTTCGCCGTCGAGGACACCCTGCGGCCCGACCGGCTGGTCCTCGGCATCGGATCCGCGCGCGCCGAAGCGTCGCTGCGCGAGGTGTACGCGCCCGTCATCGGCGCGGGAACCCCGGTGGTCACCGCCGACTTCCCGACCGCCGAGCTGGTCAAGACGGCCGCGAACGCCTTCCTCGCCACCAAGATCTCGTTCATCAACGCCATGGCGGAGGTGTGCGAGGCCACGGGCGGCGACGTCTCCGTCCTGGCGGAGGCGATCGGGCACGACGACCGCATCGGGAAGAAGTTCCTGCGGGCCGGCGTCGGTTTCGGCGGCGGCTGTCTGCCCAAGGACATCCGGGCCTTCGCGCACCGCGCCGACGAGCTGGGGGTGTCCCTGGCGTTCCTGCGCGAGGTCGACGCCATCAACATGCGGCGCCGCGACCGGGTGGTCGGGCTGGCCCGTGAACTGTGCGGGGGCGCGGTGCTCGGGGCGCGGATCGCCGTGCTCGGCGCGGCCTTCAAGCCGGACTCCGACGACATCCGCGACTCGCCCGCGCTGAACGTGGCCGCGCGACTGCGGCTCGACGGCGCCGATGTCACGGTCTACGACCCGGAGGCGATGGACAACGCCCGCAAGGCGTTTCCGCTGCTCGGGTACGCGCTGTCGGCCGAGGAGGCGCTGCGGGGGGCGGATCTCGTGCTGCACCTGACCGAATGGCCGCAGTTCCGCGAGCTCGCTCCCGAGCGGGCCCGCACCTTGGTCTCCCGTCCACGGATCGTGGACGGCAGGGGGACGCTCGACGGGGCCAGCTGGGCCGCGGCGGGCTGGGAGTTCCGGGCGCTGGGCAGACCCGCGCCAGGTGGGGAGGGGTAAGGACATGACGTACGAGACATTCGACGACGTGGGTGTCACGATCGTGATGCCCACGTACAACGAGGCCGCCAATCTGCCGAGAATGGCCGAGGCGGTGCTTCAACTGCCTCTGAACGGGCTGCACTTGAAGGTGGTGGACGACTCCAGTCCGGATGGTACGGGGCGGATCGCCGAGGAGCTGGCGGAGAAGTACAACGCGGACGGGCGGCGCCGGATGAGCGTGCTGCACCGCACCGAGAAGGACGGCCTCGGGCGCGCGTACGTGGCGGGCATGAGCGCGGCGGTCGACGAGGGCGCCGCGTACGTGGTGCAGATGGACGCCGACGGCAGCCATCCCGTGGAAGCGGTGCCGCGGATGCTCGGCACCGCCGTGGCCTCGGGGGTCGGGCTGGTCATCGGGAGCCGGTACGTCGAGGGGGGCTCGCTCGACGAGGACTGGGGGGCGCATCGCGTGCTTCTGTCGCGGTTCGCCAACCGGTACGCGCGGACTGTGCTCGGCACGAAGATCCGTGACATCACGGCGGGGTTCAATCTGTGGTCAGCGCGGGCTCTGGAGGATGTGGATCTGCGGTCGCTGGACAGCGCTGGTTACAGCTTCCAGGTCGAGCTGAAGTACAAGGCTGTGCGGGCCGGGCACAGTGCGGTGGAGATTCCGATCCGGTTCGAGGAGCGGACCGAGGGGGTTTCGAAGATGACTCTTCGTACGCAGCTGGAGTCGGCGTTGGTGCCGGTGAAGTTGCGTCTCAAGAGGGGCTGACCTTCGGCCTCCGGCTGGGGAGAGGGGTGCCGGAGGGCGGTTCGTCGGCTGCGGGTCGGTGGGGGCTGGTCGCGCCGTTCCCCGCGCCCCTTAGGGGCTGCGCCCCTGAAAGACGCAAGATTGCGCCGTTCCCCGCGCCCCTTGGGGGCTACTGGTTGGCTGCTGCCGATGCCTGGGCCTCGCCTCGGCGGCGGATTTGGCGGAAGGTGAATTCGGCCAGGTCGTCGCCGGTGGTGAAGACCTTGGCGTCCTTCTCGGTCACGTCCTTGCCGTTGGTGAAGCCGGCGACCGTGAAGTAGGCGTAGCGGCCGTACGAGTTCGTCGTCGAGCGGCAGATCGCCGAGCGGCAGAAGACGGGGACGCCCTCACCGGAGAGGGACTGGACGACGCTCTGCTTGTCGGCGTCGGTCTTCGCCCTGAGAGCCTTGGCCTCGTTGTCGAAGACGGCCACACCGACGGTGACGGCCACCCCGTCCTTCGAGTACGTGACGCGCATGAGGCGGGTGCAGTCGTTCTTGGTGAGGACCGGGCCGAGCGTGCCCTGGGCGGCCGACGCGCAGTTCTTCGTGGACGCCAGCGCGCCCTTCTTGTAGACGGTCTCGCCCATCGTCAGCTGGGTGCCCGGGAAGAGGATGTCCGGCGCGAGCGTCGCGGTGTCCTTCTTCACATCGGATATGAAGTCCTTCGGGTCCAGCGGCGGCGGCGCCGAGGTCGCCTCGAAGGACGGGCCGGTCCCGGCGGTGTCCGACGGGATGTCCGCGGAGGCGGGCAGCTCGGAGGCGGGTTTGTTGGAGGCCTGCTCCTTGCCGTCCGCCGAGACCATGGCCACCGCGACGGCCGCGCCCACGGCGATGGTGGCCAGGGCGCCGCCGCCGACCAGCATCCACCTGCGACGCCGGTTGCGCGTTTCGGACGCCTCGGCCAGCGCCGCCCAGTCGGGAGACTGACTGCTCCACTGCGGCGGCTGAGAACCCGATCCCCCGGAACCCCACTGGGGTCCCCCCTGCCCAAAGCTCATGGGCCGCATCTTAGACGGGACAAGGGGACAAGGGATCCGCTGGTCCTCTCGCACAGCACTCGAAGCGCCGATGTGTCAAGCCCGAATGAGAGCAAAATGAGAGCAAGGGGGCATCTCGGAGGCCTCGGGTACTCTCGGAACCTGGCGAGCGCCTGCCCTCCGGCACGCGTTTTGACCCGTACGGGCCACCGAAGGTATTCTTGCGGTTCGTTATGTGTATTGGCTTGCTCATTCTCACGTGAGGGGCCCTTACACCGGTCCACCGGGCCGATGACCAGCGGCAGGACTCGGTTGCGTCCCGAGGTCCGCCAGGGCTGTCGTACATCGTCCGTGGTGGCCCATTGTCAGGACCCACTCACTGAAGAAGCGAAGGCATGACCGTGCGTACGTTCAGCCCCAAGCCCGGCGACATCACTCGCCAGTGGTACGTCATCGACGCCCAGGATGTCGTCCTGGGTCGTCTGGCCACCACTGCCGCGAACATTCTGCGGGGCAAGCACAAGCCGATTTACGCCCCCCACGTCGACGCTGGTGACTTCGTCATCATCGTCAACGCCGACAAGGTGCACCTCTCGGGCAACAAGCGGACCCAGAAGATGGCGTACCGCCACTCCGGTTACCCGGGTGGTCTGCGCTCCGTCCGTTACGACGAGCTGCTGTCGAAGAACCCCGAGAAGGCCGTCGAGAAGGCCATCCGGGGCATGATCCCCAAGAACACCCTGGGCCGTCAGGTGCTCTCGAAGCTGAAGATCTACTCGGGCGACCAGCACCCGCACGCTGCCCAGCAGCCGGTGCCGTTCGAGATCACCCAGGTCGCGCAGTAGTTCCGGCCACCACCCCCCTAAGACTGAACAGAATCTGAGGAAAATCGTGGCCGAGACCACCGTTGAGCAGCCGGTCGAAGAGACCGAGGCTGTCGACATCGAGAGCTACACCACCGAGTCCGAGGCCCCCGTCGTCGAGGGCGAGTACACCTCGGAGTCGCTCGCGGGCCGCTTCGGCGACCCGCAGCCGGCCGCCGGCCTGGGCCGTCGGAAGAACGCCATCGCCCGCGTCCGGATCGTCCCGGGCACCGGCAAGTGGAAGATCAACGGTCGCACCCTTGAGGACTACTTCCCCAACAAGGTGCACCAGCAGGAAGTCAACGAGCCCTTCAAGGTGCTTGAGCTCGACGACCGCTACGACGTCGTCGCCCGCATCACGGGTGGCGGAGTCTCCGGTCAGGCCGGTGCCCTGCGCCTCGGCGTGGCCCGCGCTCTGAACGAGGCGGACGTGGACAACAACCGCGGCGCCCTCAAGAAGGCCGGCTTCCTCAAGCGCGACGACCGTGCGGTCGAGCGCAAGAAGGCCGGTCTCAAGAAGGCCCGTAAGGCCCCGCAGTACAGCAAGCGCTAAATCTCGCTCGATCTCGCGCGCTGTTTGCACGAATCGCCCCGGCGGCACGTTCTGTGTCGCCGGGGCGTTCGTTTATCGCGATTCTCACGATCTGTGGCACAACCTGTGGTGCCCCTCGTGGGTCACAGGTTGTGCGGTACGACTGCGCCGCCCGGCCGTGCGTCAGGCCGGGCGTCTTGGCCGGGCGTCATGGCCTTTCGGCCACAGCCTTGGAACAGGTCTGGGAGATATACAGGCCCGGGGGATATACCTGACATGGGTCGGAGCCGGACCCTGGGCCGGAGCCTCACATTCTGAGCCGCACATTCTCATCAAGCGTGATCAAAGCCTGATCAAAGCCTGAGCAAGTTCGGAGGACACCAGTGGGACGACTCTTCGGGACGGACGGCGTACGTGGTGTCGCCAACGCGGATCTGACGGCAGAGCTCACGCTCGGCCTCTCCGTGGCGGCGGCGCACGTACTGGCCGAAGCGGGAACCTTCGAAGGCCACCGGCCGACGGCGGTGGTCGGACGGGACCCGCGTGCGTCCGGGGAGTTCCTGGAGGCCGCCGTGGTCGCGGGCCTCGCCAGCGCCGGGGTGGACGTGCTGCTCGTCGGCGTCCTGCCGACGCCCGCGGTGGCGTATCTCACGGGCGCCCTCGGCGCCGACCTCGGTGTGATGCTCTCCGCGAGCCACAACGCCATGCCGGACAACGGCGTCAAGTTCTTCGCCCGCGGCGGGCAGAAGCTCGCCGACGAGCTGGAGGACCGGATCGAGTCCGTCTACGAGGAGCACCGCACCGGCGCTCCCTGGGAACGGCCGACCGGCTCCGGCGTCGGCCGCGTCCGCTCGTACGAGGAGGGCTTCGAGAAGTACGTGGCCCATCTCCTCGCCGCCGTTCCGAACCGGCTGGACGGTCTGAAGGTCGTCCTCGACGAGGCGCACGGCGCCGCCGCACGGGTCTCGCCCGAGGTCTTCACGCGCGCGGGCGCCGAGATCGTCACCATCGGCGCCGAGCCCGACGGCCTCAACATCAACGACGGCTGCGGCTCCACCCACCTCGGTCTGCTGAAGGCCGCCGTCATCGAGCACGGCGCCGATCTCGGCATCGCGCACGACGGTGACGCCGACCGGTGCCTCGCCGTGGACCACACCGGTGCGGAGGTCGACGGGGACCAGATCCTGGCCGTGCTCGCGCTCGCGATGCGGGAGCGGTCCGAGCTGCGGTCCGACACGGTTGTCGCCACGGTCATGTCGAACCTCGGGTTCAAGCTGGCCATGGAGCGTGAAGGGGTGTCCCTCGTGCAGACCGGGGTCGGTGACCGGTATGTGCTGGAGGAGATGAAGAGCCACGACTACGCGCTCGGCGGTGAGCAGTCGGGGCACGTGATCATCCTGGATCACGCGACGACCGGTGACGGGACGCTGACGGGGTTGCTGCTGGCGGCCCGGGTCGCGCAGACCGGGCGTACGTTGCGGGAGCTCGCGTCCGTGATGGAGCGGTTGCCGCAGGTGCTGATCAATGTGCCCGACGTCGATCGGTCGCGGGTGTCCACGTCCGCGGAGCTGGCTTCCGCCGTGGCCGAGGCCGAGCGGGAGCTTGGCGCCACGGGGCGGGTGCTCTTGCGGCCGTCCGGTACTGAGCCGCTTGTACGGGTCATGGTCGAGGCGGCTGATATCGATCAGGCTCGGGCTGTGGCGGGGCGGCTTGCTGATGCGGTGAAGTCCGCGCTTGGGTGAACCGGGGTTCCTGTTCTGGGCTCGGCCCGGGTCCGGGGTGGGGACGGGGGTTCGTTGCGGGGTGCGGGTGCGGGTGCGGGTGCGGGCGCGTTGTGGCTGGTCGCGCCGTTCCCCGCGCCCCTGGGGGCTGCGCCCCCGAAAAGATTGCGCCGTTCCCCGCGCCCCTGAAGGCGAAAAACTGCGCCGTTCTCCGCGCCCCTGAAGCGCGCCCCTAGGAGATGGGGGATCGTCGGCTCTGCTTGGACCAGAGCCATTTCTGGGTCAGGAGGGTGAGGGTGCCTGCCAGGATGATGCCTGCCAGGTTCAGGAGGAGTTGGTTCGTGGAGCCGGCGGTCTGGGACGTGTCTCCGTAGCTGAGGGCGACTGCCGCGTTGGCGGCGGCCGGGACCGTGGTCACGGAGATGGCCACGCCCACCAGGAGGCCCGACTTGGCCGAGGTCAGGGAGAGCGTGCCGGCGATGCCCGCGAGGACCGCCACGACGAACGAGAACGCGTCGGGGGCGTAGACGAAGGCCGTGTTGGGCCGGTCGCCCTCCAGCATGTTCTCGGTGAACAGGCCCAGGCCGTCCATCAGCAGACTGAAGAGCACGGTGACGGCCATCGCCACGGCGAAGCCCACCAGCAGGGCGATGAGTGAGCGCAGGGCCAGACGTGGCCGGCGCCGGACCACGGCCGTGCTGAACCCCGCCAGCGGGCCGAACTCCGGGCCCACCGCCATCGCGCCCACGATCAGGATCGCGTTGTCGAGGATCACACCGCAGGCGGCGATCATCGTGGCGAGCGTGATGAAGGCGAGGTAGGTGACCGAGAGCGTCGACTCCTCGTGCGTGGCTTCTGCCAGCTGCTCCCACAGGACCGCGTCGGCGCCCTCGCCGGGGGCGTCGTCCTCCGCCTTGTCGGCGCGCCGCGACAGCGACAGGTCGATGTCCTCGACGGCGATCGAGCCGTCCCTGTCGATCTCCAGCTCGCGCAGCCCGCCGATCAGTTCGTCGCCCGCCTCGCGTGCCACGTCGACCATCACGAGGTCGCCGGCGGGGTTGCGGGCGGCGCCCGGCACGACCGCCAGATGGGTCGTGCCGACGGTCTTCTCGATCAGGCGGATCACCGCCTCGGTCCGGTCGGACGGGGTGATCAGGCGCAGGTGCAGCATGGGGGCAGGGTAGTCGTGCCGGGTGGCCGGGTGGCCGGGTGGCCGGGTGGCCGGGTGGCGGTGAGCGGGTGATGGTCAGAGTTTGCGCAGGCTCAGCTTCTGGACCTTGTGGTCCGGGCCCTTGCGGACCACCAGGGTGGCGCGGCCCCGGGTGGGAGCCACGTTCTCCAGCAGGTTGACCTTGTTGACGGTCCGCCAGGTCGTACGGGCGTAGTCGAGGGCCTCCTCCTCGGAGACCTGGGTGTACTTGCGGAAGTACGAGGACGGGTTCTGGAACGCCGTCTCGCGCAGCCGGCGGAAGCGGTTCAGGTACCAGCGCTCGACGTCCTCGGCCCGCGCGTCCACGTACACGCTGAAGTCGAAGTAGTCGGCGAGGCCGACGCGGGTGCGGCCGTCCTTGCCGGGCAGGGCGGGCTGCAGGACGTTCAGGCCCTCGACGATCAGGATGTCGGGGCGGCGGACGGTGAGGCGCTCGTCCGGGACGATGTCGTAGATGAGGTGGGAGTAGACCGGGGCCGTCACCTCGTCCTTGCCCGCCTTGATGTCGGCGACGAACCGGGTCAGCGCCCGGCGGTCGTACGACTCCGGGAACCCCTTGCGGGACATCAGACCGCGGGTCTGCAGCTCCTTGGTGGGCAGCAGGAAACCGTCGGTGGTGACCCGCTCGACGCGCGGGTGCTCCGGCCAGCGGGACAGCAGGGCCTGGAGGAGGCGGGCGACGGTGGACTTGCCGACGGCGACCGAGCCCGCCACGCCTATCACGAATGGCGTACCGGACTGCGACCCTTTCTCACCGAGGAAGGTGTTCAGGGCGCCGCGCAGGCCGTCGGTGGCGCCCACGTAGAGGTTGAGGAGCCGGGACAGCGGCAGATAGATGTCCCGTACCTCGTCGAGGTCGATGACATCGCCGAGACCCCGCAGTCTCTCCACCTCCTCGGCGGTCAGCGGAAGAGGTGTCTTCTCACGCAGCGCGCTCCACTGTGCGCGGGTGAGGTCGACGTAGGGAGTCGCCTCCGGCCTGGGCCGGTGGGCGCTCCGCGGCAACGAGGAGACCGATGAGATCACAGTCCATTGTTACGGGAGTTTGAACGAAGCGTCGGGTGGAGTCCGTCACGCCGGGCCTTTGTTCGGGCGCGTCCGGACCCTGGACCGTCCGGGCGTACGGGCATAGCGTGCCGCCCACCCGGGAGCGAGCCGCCTTCCGGGACGCCGGTGGTGGGGATGGTCGTCATGGCCGTACGTTTCCGAGTGCGTGGCCTGGTCGGGGGAAGAGCCCGGGGAGGAACCGGGCGCAGATCCGGGCGTGGGTCCGGCCGTGGATCCGGCCGTGGTCCGGCCGACGTGGCGGGCCAGGTGTGCAGCGAACTGGCGCTCGATCTGCCGGACGAGGACCTGGGGGAGTACCTCTACGACTGCATCGACCTGTACCGGATGGGCAGCAAGCCGCGCTGCGAGGAGGTCGAGTACCTGGGGATGGTGCAGGACGCGATCGACCGCATCGAGTGCGGGGAGCAGTAGCCGGCGCACGGCTCGGGAATTTCCGATATCGGGCACGCGGTGCCTCGGTGGGGCGCCGGTCGCGCCCTAGGCTGCCGTCATGTGCGGAATCGTGGGATACGTGGGGTCGCAGTCGGCGCTCGATGTGGTGGTCGCCGGACTGAAGCGGCTGGAGTACCGGGGGTACGACTCGGCGGGCATCGCGGTGCTCGCGGACGGCGGGATGGCCGCGGCGAAGAAGGCCGGCAAGCTCGCCAACCTGGAGAAGGAGCTGGTGGAGCGGCCGTTGCCGGCGGGTTCGACGGGGATCGGGCACACCCGCTGGGCCACGCACGGCGGACCGACGGACGCGAACGCGCATCCGCATCTCGACAACGCGGGGCGGGTCGCGGTCGTCCACAACGGCATCATCGAGAACTTCGCGGAGCTGCGGGCCGAGCTGGCCGAGAGGGGACACTCACTCTCCTCCGAGACGGACACCGAGGTCGTCGCTCATCTGCTCGCCGAGGAGTTCTCCGCGTGCGCCGATCTCGCCGAGTCCATGCGGCTGGTGTGCCGGCGGCTCGAAGGTGCCTTCACGCTGGTGGCCGCGCACGCCGATGAGCCGGGCGTGGTGGTCGGCGCCCGGCGGAACTCGCCCCTCGTCGTGGGCGTCGGGGAGGGTGAGGCCTTCCTCGCCTCGGACGTCGCCGCGTTCATCGCGCACACGCGGTCCGCGATCGAGCTGGGGCAGGACCAGGTGGTCGAACTGCGGCGCGACGGGGTGAACGTCACCGGGTTCGACGGATCGCCGGCCGAGACCCGTTCGTACCACGTCGACTGGGACGTGTCCGCCGCCGAGAAGGGCGGCTACGACTACTTCATGCTCAAGGAGATCGCCGAGCAGCCGAAGGCGGTCGCCGACACGCTGCTCGGCCGGATCGACGCGAGCGGTTCGCTGACACTCGACGAGGTGCGGATCGCGCCCGGGACCCTGCGGGAGGTCGACAAGGTCGTGGTGGTGGCCTGCGGGACCGCCTTCCACGCCGGGCTCATCGCCAAGTACGCCATCGAGCACTGGACGCGGATCCCGTGCGAGGTGGAGCTGGCGAGCGAGTTCCGGTACCGGGACCCGATCCTGGACGCGCGGACGCTGGTGATCGCCATCTCGCAGTCCGGGGAGACCATGGACACGCTGATGGCGCTGCGGCACGCGCGGGAGCAGGGGGCGAAGGTCCTGGCCGTCTGCAACACGAACGGTTCGACGATCCCGCGCGAGTCGGACGCCGTCCTCTACACGCACGCGGGGCCGGAGGTGGCCGTCGCCTCGACGAAGGCGTTCCTGACGCAGCTCGTGGCCTGTTACCTGGTCGCGCTGTATCTGGGGCAGGTGCGGGGCACGAAGTGGGGCGACGAGATCCGGGCGGTCGTACGCGACCTGTCCCGGATCGCGGAGGACGTCGAACGCGTCCTGGAGACGATGGAGCCGGTACGGGAGCTCGCGCGGTCGTTGGCCGCGAAGAACACCGTGCTGTTCCTGGGGCGGCACGTGGGGTATCCGGTCGCCCTGGAGGGCGCGCTGAAGCTCAAAGAACTCGCCTACATGCATGCCGAGGGCTTCGCGGCGGGTGAGCTGAAGCATGGGCCGATCGCCCTGATCGAGGAGGACCTGCCCGTGGTCGTGGTGGTGCCGTCGCCACGGGGACGGTCGGTGCTCCACGACAAGATCGTCTCCAACATCCAGGAGATCCGGGCGCGGGGGGCGCGGACGATCGTGATCGCGGAGGAGGGCGACGAGACGGTGGTCCCCTACGCGGACCACCTGATCCGGATCCCGGCCACGCCTGTGCTGCTGCAGCCGCTGGTGGCGACCGTTCCCTTGCAGGTGTTCGCCTGTGAACTGGCGACCGCGCGGGGCAACGAGGTGGATCAGCCGCGGAACTTGGCGAAGTCCGTGACGGTGGAGTGATCCGCCAGCGCTCCGATGAAGGCGGCGAAGGCTCCGGCCGGGAAGGTGAGGGTTGCCCTGGCCGGGGTTTTGGAGTCGCGGACGGCTGTGTGGGTGGGGGAGTTTGCTATCTCTACGCAGTTGTTGCCGTCGTCAGGGCCTGAGTAGGACGACTTCCGCCAGTTGTCCACGGGGTGCCTCACAGCTCTTTCGCGAGTTGACTGATGAAGTCGCGCGACCGTTCGGGGTCGAGCGATGCATCTTCCACCTTACGGAAGCGCATTCGAAAGGCACTGAGTTGCGCCTCGGAGTCGATGAAGGCTGAGCCTAGGGGCACGTCCCGTACGACAGTGTCCAGTTTGGGGACGGATCCACCTGCGTACGTCATCGTGCTGGCGGCTCTGGCGAAGTCGTCCAAGTCGAAGGGGATGACGCGCACGGTGATGTTGTCCGCTTCAGAGAGAGCCAAGAGTTTGTCGAGTTGCGCCCGGTTGGCGGCGCGGTCGCTGACCCTGATGCGTAGAGCCGCCTCGTGGATCACAAGCTCGTAAGGAATGGTGGTCTGCTGGCGCCTCAGCCTGTGCTGGACGCGCAACTCAAGCTCATCATGTGCGAGTTCGGGAACTCGGGCTGAAAAGACCGCGCGGGCATAGCTCTCCGTCTGTAGAAGGCCCGGTACGTACAGGACTGCCACCTCGTGCAGAAAGGTGGCGTAGTCCTCCAGTTCGGCGAGATCCAGGAACGACGTGGGCAGTAGGCCCCTGTACTCCTCCCACCAACCGCGTGTCCGGTCCGTGGCCATCGCGACCAGGGCGTCGATGAACTCCGTGTCCGTGCACGCGTAGTGGGATGCGAGGCGGCGGAGTCGTTTCTCGCTCACTCCTGAAGTGCCAAGTTCGATCTGGCTGATCTGGACGGAGTTCACGCCGAGCAGTGCTCCCGCTTCGCGGGCGCTGAGTCCTGCCGCCTCGCGGAGCCTGCGCAGCTCGACCGCCAAGCGCATCTGTCGTGCTGTTGGTTCGCGCCTTGCGCCCATCGGCTGCTCCCTGACTCAACGCGCCTGCCGTTGTGACTCGTTCGGAGTCAGATTACGCGATCCAGTTGCTAAAGCTTAAATCTAAGGTCTACGTTCGGTGACGCGACGCACACTCTGCGACATCCCGGGGCTCCGGAAGCGCACCGCTCCGTCCTGCCGGGACGGCTGAGGCATGCCCACCGCCCGCGATCAGCCGCAGACCTCCGAAACCCCACCACCGAACCGGAGCTGACGCATGCCCGAAATCGAGACCGACGCGCCCTGTGAGTACTCCCTCTATATCCCCAACGACCCCCGGGCCGTCACGGTCAGCCGCCGTACCCTCCGCTTGATCCTCACCATGCACGGCCTGATCCGTCACGTCGACGTCGCCGAACTTCTCGCCACGGAGCTGATCTCCAACGCCGTACGCCACACCAAAGGGCCCGCCGCCCTCCGCGTGCGCTGGTCGGCCGGTGTGCTGCGCATCGGCGTCTGGGACGCGGACCCCAACCCGCCGGAATCGCCGGGCCTGCTGGGCGACGAGCTGGACCTGTCGGAGGAGGGACGCGGGCTGGCCCTGGTCAAGTCCTGCGCCGACGCGTGGGGCTGGCATCCACTGACCAGCAACGGCAACGGGGGCAAGTACGTGTGGTGCGAGCTGACTTCGGCGGCGTGAACGTTCGGCGCCGCTCGTCAACCTGGGGAAGACCCCAGCCGGAGACAAATGGAGGAAAGACATGTCGTTCGTCAGCTACTTCCCCGGTCGGGGGACGGTCCGCGAGACGGCCTACCTCGAAGGCAGGGCCGAAGGCCGCGCCGATGACCGTGCCTCGCTGATCCTGCGCGTTCTGGAGAGGCGCGGCATGCCCGTCCCCGAGGCAGCGAGGGAGCGCATCACCTCGTGCGCTGACCTTGACATCCTCGCCTTGTGGTTCGACCGTTCCCTGACAGCTACAGCGGTCGAGGACCTGTTCGCCGAGGACCCGGAGGGCCCGGGACCAGTCCAGAACAGGCCTGAGAGTTGACGGAACTGCAAGACGATCGGCAGAGCCTGAGCCCGGAGCTGCAAGAGGAAGTCTCAGGCATTTCCATGTCGCTCGTGGCGGGCATGGCCTTTGGGCTCCAGCCCGAGAAGGGCATGGCCGAACTCCACAGTAGGTTCAAGGAGATCCTCAAGCGAAAGGGGCTGTCTCCCTGGGAGATCGCCTATCTGCGGGGAGAGATCGAGAAGTGGCCGCCGGGTTACGCCGAGTCGTGGGCCTCCAGATATGCCGAAGGCCTGGCGGAGGAGCTGGCCAAGGGAACGCTGGCCGTGCTGGAAGTACGGCGGTTCTCCATCTCCGGTGATGTCCGCGACCGCATCACCACCTGTACAGACCTCGCTCGCCTCCGCGACTGGCTCGACCGAGCCGGAACGGTCGAGCGTGTGGAGGACCTGTTCGGGGCCGGTGCGGAGCTTCACCAGGAATAGGGTGCCTGGATGAGCATCATCGGCGTCGGGATCGACGTGGCTGAGATCGACCGGTTCGCGGCTTCGGTGGAGCGGACGCCCGGGATGGCCGAACGGCTGTTTCTGGAGAGTGAGTTGCTGTTGCCCAGTGGGGAGCGGCGGGGGGTTGCCTCCCTTGCCGCTCGCTTCGCGGCGAAGGAGGCGCTTGCCAAGGCGCTCGGTGCGCCTGGGGGGCTGCGCTGGACCGACGCCGAGGTCTGTGTCGAGGAGAGTGGGCAGCCGCGGCTTCGGGTGACAGGGACGGTGGCCGCTCGTGCGGCGGAGCTCGGGGTGCGGTCCTGGCACGTCTCGCTCAGCCATGACGCGGGGGTGGCCTCGGCCGTGGTGATCGCCGAGGGGTGATGGTCGCGGGGGTGTGTTCGGAGCCTGCGGGTGCGTTGTGGCTGGTCGCGCCGTTCTCCGCGCCGCTGAAGGCAAAAGATTGCGCCGTTCCCCGCGCCCCTAAAAAAGACAGAAGACTGCGCGGGGAACCGTGCGCTTGGCCACGTGCAGCCCGCAGCCGACTAGCAGGACGTGGGGGACACTCGGGACATGCGTACTGCGTACAGCGTGGAGACGGTCAGGGTTGCCGAGCAGGAGCTGATGGCTCGGCTTCCCGATGGCGTGTTGATGCAGCGGGCCGTGGCCGGGCTCGCCGTCGCGTGTGCCGAGGTGTTGGGGCGGGTCTACGGGCGGCGGGTCGTGCTGCTCGTCGGCAGTGGGGACAACGGGGGCGACGCCCTCTACGCCGGTGCCCGGCTCGCGAAGCGGGGCGCCGGGGTCGTAGCCGTCCTGCTCGCCCCCGACCGCACCCACCCCGGCGGCCTCGCCGCCCTGCGCCGCGCCGGGGGGAGGGTCGTGCGAGGGGCGGAGGCCGCGGAAGAGCCACTCCGGCGCGCCGATCTCGTCGTCGACGGCATCGTCGGGATCGGAGGGAAGGGCGGACTGCGCCCCGACGCCGCCAAGCTCCTCGACGTGCTGGGCGAGATCCACGCCGCCGTCGTCGCCGTCGACCTGCCCAGCGGTGTCGAGGCCGACACCGGCGAGGTCCGCGGAGCCGCCGTACACGCCGATCTGACCGTCACCTTCGGGACCCACAAGCCGGGGCTGCTCGTGGACCCCGCACGGGAGTACGCCGGGTCCGTACGGCTTGTGGATATCGGGCTGGCGCTCCCCGGCGAGGCCGAGCTGCAAGCGCTCCAGCACGCCGATGTCGCCGCACTGCTGCCCGTGCCCGGCGCCGAGAGCGACAAGTACCGGCGAGGGGTCGTGGGGATCGCCGCCGGGTCCTCCCGTTATCCGGGCGCGGCCGTGCTGGCCGTCTCCGGGGCCCTGCGGGGTGGCGCCGGCGCCGTACGGTACGTCGGGCCCGCGGGAGACGCGGTCATCGCACGCTTCCCCGAGACGCTCGTGTCCACCGGGTCGCCGGAGCAGGCCGGGCGCGTACAGGCGTGGGTCGTCGGCCCCGGCGCAGGGGACGACGGCGACGTCGTGGCGGCCGTGCTCAAGGCGGACGTACCCGTGCTCATCGACGCCGACGGGCTGCGGCTCGCCGACCGTGACGCCGTACGGGCCCGGCGGGCGCCCACCCTGCTCACCCCGCACGCCGGAGAGGCCGCCGCGCTGCTCGGTGTCCCGCGCGAGGAGGTCGAGGGCGCGCGGCTGGCGTCCGTGAGGGAACTCGCCGAGCGGTACGGAGCCACCGTCTTGCTGAAGGGGTCCACGACCCTCGTCGCCTCCCCGGGCGGCGGGCCCGTGCGGGTGAACTCCACCGGGACCGGCTGGCTCGCCACCGCAGGCAGCGGCGACGTGCTGTCCGGGCTGACCGGTTCGCTGCTCGCCGCCGGGCTCGACGCGCTGGACGCCGGCAGCGTGGGCGCGTACCTCCACGGACTGGCCGGGCGGCTCGCCGCGGACGGCGCGCCCGTGGGGGCGCACGATGTGGCCGAGGCGGTGCGCGAGGCCTGGCGGGATGTCGCCCACTGAGCGGCGCGCGCGGGCGTGCGCCGCACCGGGCGACCCTGCCGCGCGGCTGAGCTGACCAGGCCCGGCGCCCCCGCATCGCAGGACGACCCCTCTGAGACACTGGTCGGCGATGACTGAGACAGCACCCGCGCGTGCCCGCGCCGAGATCGACCTGGCCGCCCTGCGGGCCAACGTGCGGACCCTGCGCGCCCAGGCGCCGGCCGCCGCCCTCATGGCGGTGGTCAAGTCCGACGCGTACGGGCACGGGGCCGTGCCGTGCGCCCGCGCGGCCCTGGACGCGGGGGCGACCTGGCTGGGCACGGCCACTCCGGAGGAGGCCCTGGCTCTGCGCGCGGCCGGGCTGCCGGGGCGGATCATGTGCTGGCTGTGGACGCCGGGCGGGCCGTGGCGGGAGGCCGTCGAGGCCGGCCTGGACCTGGGGATCAGTGGGATGTGGGCCCTTCGTGAGGCGGTGGAAGCCGCGCGCGCGGCCGGCCGCACCGCCCGCGTCCAGCTCAAGGCCGACACCGGTCTCGGGCGCAACGGCTGCCAGCCCGCCGACTGGGCCGAACTGGTCGCCGAGGCACGGCGGGCCGAGGACGAGGGCCTGGTCACCGTCACCGGTCTGTGGTCGCACTTCGCCTGCGCCGACGAGCCGGGGCATCCCTCCATCGCGGCCCAGCTCACCCTCTTCCGCGAGATGCTGGCACACGCGGAGCAAGCGGGGCTGCGCCCGGAGGTGCGGCACATCGCCAACTCGCCCGCCACGCTCACCCTGCCCGAGTCCCACTTCGACCTCGTACGGACCGGGATCGCCACGTACGGCATCTCGCCCAGCCCCGAGCTGGGCACCTCCGCCGACCTCGGGCTGCGCCCCGTGATGACGCTCTGGGCGTCGCTCGCGCTGGTGAAGCACGTGCCGCCGGGCCACGGCGTCAGCTACGGACACCACTACGTCACCGCGGGCGACACGACCCTCGGCCTCGTGCCCGTCGGGTACGCGGACGGCATCCCGCGCCACGCCTCCGGCACCGGGCCCGTCCTGGTGGGCGGCAAGTGGCGGACGGTCGCGGGACGGGTCGCGATGGACCAGTTCGTGGTCGACCTCGGCGGGGACGAACCGCCGGTCGGCGAGCGGGCGGTCCTCTTTGGGCCCGGCGACCACGGCGAGCCGACCGCCGAGGACTGGGCCCGGGCCGCGGGCACGATCGCGTACGAGATCGTCACCCGCATCGGAACCCGCGTACCCCGCGTCCACGTGAATGACTACGTGAACGAGTAACAAGCGGGGTATCCGCATGAATGCGGAACACGGCACGGCACGGCACGGCACCCGGAGAAGACGAGGAAGAGGAGCGGTTCGTGAGCGAGAGCAGCGCGGAGGCAGCGGTGGAAGCGGCCACGGCCGCGGCCTCGGCGGTCTCCGCGGCCGGGCCCGCGAACTGGCGCAGGGCAGGCGTCGCTGGCGCCGCGATAGGCGTGGTCGCCGCGGGCGCCGCCGCCGGGGTCGCCATAGAGCGGCTCACGGTCGGCCGCGGCATGCGCAGGAAGGCGCGGCTCGCCCTCGACTCGGCCGGTCCGTACGGGGCGCTGCGCGGTACGCCGGGCAAGGCCGCCGCGGACGACGGCACCGAGCTGTACTACGAGGTCGACGAGGTGGAGACCGACACCGCGCTGGCGCCGCGCCGCCGCCGGCTCTTCGGCCGCAAGGCGCCCGCCCCGGTCACCGTCGTCTTCAGCCACGGCTACTGCCTCAGCCAGGACTCCTGGCACTTCCAGCGCGCCGCGCTGCGCGGAGTCGTACGGACCGTCCACTGGGACCAGCGCAGCCACGGCCGCTCCGGACGGGGCGTGGCCCAGGCCCGGGACGACGAGCCGGTCACGATCGACCAGCTGGGCCGGGACCTGAAGGCCGTCATCGACGCGGCGGCGCCCGAGGGACCGCTCGTGCTCGTCGGCCACTCGATGGGCGGCATGACGATGATGGCCCTGGCCGACCAGTACCCCGGCCTGATCCGCGACCGCGTCGTCGGCGTGGCGCTCATCGGTACGTCGTCCGGGCGGCTCGGCGAGGTCAACTTCGGGCTGCCGGTCGCGGGCGTCAACGCGGTGCGGCGGATCCTGCCCGGAGTGCTGAAGGCGCTCGGGCAGCGGGCCGAACTGGTGGAGCGCGGGCGGCGGGCCACCGCTGACCTGTTCGCGGGGATCATCAAGCGGTACTCGTTCGCGTCCCGGGACATCGATCCGGCGGTCGCGCGGTTCGCGGAGCGGCTGATCGAGGCCACGCCGATCGATGTGGTCGCCGAGTTCTACCCGGCCTTCACCGACCACGACAAGACCGAGGCGCTCGCGTACTTCGCCGATCTGCCCGTGCTCGTACTGGCCGGGGTCAAGGACCTCGTGACGCCGAGCGAGCACAGCGAGTCCATCGCCGATCTGCTGCCGGACGCCGAGCTGGTGCTCGTGCCGGACGCCGGGCACCTCGTGATGCTGGAGCATCCGGAGGTCGTCATAGACCGGCTCGCGGACCTGCTCACCCGCGTCGGCGCCGTGCCCGCAGGGGCTACCGTTGGTGGCTATGGAAGCACCAGCAGCACCGCGCAACCCGGCTGAACCCGGTGTCGTGACCGCGGAGATCGTCGTCAACTCACCCGAACAGATGAAGGAGTTGGGCCGCGGGCTCGCCGAGCTCCTGCGGGCCGGCGACCTCGTGATGCTCACCGGCGAACTGGGCGCGGGCAAGACCACGCTGACCCGCGGGCTCGGGGAGGGGCTCGGGGTCCGGGGCGCGGTCACCTCGCCGACGTTCGTGATCGCCCGTGTGCATCCCCCGCTCGGGGACGGGCCGCCGCTCGTCCACGTGGACGCGTACCGCCTGGGCGGCGGGCTCGACGAGATGGAGGACCTCGATCTCGACGTGTCGCTGTCCGACTCCGTGATCGTCGTGGAGTGGGGCGAGGGGAAGGTCGAGGAGCTGACGGACGACCGGCTGCATCTGCTGATCCACCGGGCCGTGGGGGACACCACGGACGAGGTGCGGCATGTTGCCGTGACCGGGGTGGGGGAGCGGTGGGGTTCGGTGGATCTGGGTGTGCTCTCCGGCTGAGGCTCTGAGGGCGGGGTTCGGTTTGTACGTTCGCCCCAACATTCCGACAGGGCGTCGGGAAGATGTTGCGGCGGGGGGCTTCGGCGTGTTCACATGGGCGGAGGAGTTGGTTAGGTCTACCTAACCATGTCTGCTCCCGGAGCTTTTCAGGAGGCCGCGATGCCTACGTCGGAACGTGTTCCTTCCAGGAACGGTGGGGTCTCGGTGTCTGTGGGGGAGTTGCTTGCGGTGGGGGGGCTTGTGCGGGCTGTGTCTGTGCCGCCGGCTCCGCCTGCGCCGGTGTCTGCGCCTGTGCCTGTGGCGGCTGGGCGGGATGAGCGGCGGCGGGTGGCCTAGGTGCGTCTGTGGGTGCGGGTGCGTCGTGGCTGGTCGCGCAGTTCCCCGCGCCCCTGAAAGCCAAAAGACTGCGCCGTTCCCCGCGCCCCTTGGGGGCTGCGCCCCCGAAACGATTGCGCAGTTCCCCGCGCCCCTAAAGGCGAAACGATTGCGCCGTTCCCCGCGCCCCTGGGGGGCGTCCCTGGAGGTTGCGTTTACCTCTGGGGTGGGTGGGTGGGTATGCCGGTGGGGGATTCGGTTAGTTGATTACCGTGATCCTTGTGCCGATCGTGGCGAAGTCCCACATCGCCGCGCCCGCACCCCGCGGCTCGCGGATCGCGCCCAGTTTCCGCGCGGGGTCGGGTGGCGTCACCGACCCGTCCACCGCCGCGCTGAAGCCGATCGCGATGCCGTCCAGGCTGGCGAAGCGGACGACGTGTTCGACGGCCACGCCGTCGGAGCCGACGATCGTCCCGGAGCGTGACGTGACGACGTACCGGGCGGGCAGCGGATCAACCGTCCCGGGGCTGACCCGGAACGTGAGCCTGACCCGGTCGCCCTTGTCGACCAGCCACACCCGGTCGTCGTCCAGCGAGTACACGACCCGCTGACCGGTGCCCGAGCCACCGGGCAGGTCGGTGGGGTGGTTCCTGTCCCGGGGAGCCTTGGACGCCGTGGCCGACGAGGACTCGGCGGCCCGCGGGGCGGACAGGTCGGCCGGCGCGTACGCCGACGCCTGGTAGGTGAGAAAGCCGATCACGGCGAGCGCCGTCGCGGTGAGCCCGGCCACGATTCCCGAGCTGCTCCGAACCACCTGAATGCCCACCTCTCGCACGATCTTGTACGGTATTTGTCCGTGTTGTGACGATGTGACGTTAGCAGGAGGCACCCGCCGGATTGAGGCGGCCGTGCGCCGGGTCCGGGCGCCGTAGGCTGTTCGCGTGCTCTTGCTCGCTCTGGATACCGCCACCCCCGCCGTCACCGCCGCGCTGCACGACGGCACGTCCGTCGTCGCCGCCCACAGCAAGGTGGACGCGCGTCGGCACGGGGAACTGCTCCTGCCGGCCGTCGACCGGGTACTCACCGAAGCCGGGCTGCGGCTCGACGCCGTCACCGGCATCGTCGTCGGCGTGGGCCCCGGCCCGTACACCGGGCTCAGAGTCGGGCTGATGACTGCCGACACGTTCGGGCTCGCGCTCGGCGTCCCCGTGTACGGCCTGTGCACCCTCGACGGCCTCGCGTACGCAGCCGGGGGCGAGGCGGGGATCGAGGGACCCTTCGTCGTCGCCACCGACGCCCGGCGTAAAGAGGTCTACTGGGCGCGGTACGCCGACTCCCGTACGCGGCTCACCGAACCCGCCGTGGACAGGCCCGGCGAACTCGACATCGGCGCTCTGCCCGCCGTTGGCGCGGGCGCGCTGCTCTACCCCGACACCTTCCCGGACGCCCGCGAGCCCGAGCACGTGTCGGCGGCCTCGCTCGCGTCCCTGGCGGCGGAGCGGCTGGCGGCCGGCGAGGAACTGGAAGCGCCCCGGCCCCTCTATCTGCGCCGGCCCGACGCCCAGGTGCCCAAGAACTACAAGGTGGTCACCCCCAAGTGACGACCGCGGTGCTGCGCGAGATGCGCTGGTGGGACATCGAGCCCGTACTGGAACTGGAGAAGGACCTCTTCCCCGAGGACGCCTGGTCACGGGGCATGTTCTGGTCCGACCTGGCCCACGCGCGAGGACCTGAGGCGACCCGGCGGTACGTCGTGGCCGAGGTCGAGGCCGAGGACGGTGGGGTGATCGTCGGGTACGGGGGGCTGGCCGCCGCCGGTGACACCGGTGACGTACAGACCATCGCCGTCGCCCGCGAACACTGGGGCACCGGGCTCGGCGCGCTGATCCTGACCGAACTGCTGCGGGCCGCGACCGCCTTCGAGTGCGCCGAGGTGCTGCTCGAATGCCGGGTCGACAACATCCGCGCCCAGAAGCTCTACGAGCGCTTCGGCTTCGAGCCGATCGGCTTCCGGCGCGGCTACTACCAGCCGGGGAACGTGGACGCCCTCGTGATGCGCCTCAACGACCCGTCAACCTCCGTACAAGGAACCGAGGGAACCGAGATCAATGGCTGACGAACCACTCGTCCTCGGCATCGAGACCTCCTGCGACGAGACCGGCGTCGGCATCGTCCGCGGTACGACCCTCCTCGCGGACGCGATCGCCTCCAGCGTCGACGAGCACGCGCGCTTCGGCGGGGTCGTGCCCGAGGTCGCCTCCCGCGCGCACCTGGAGGCGATGGTGCCGACCATCGAGCGGGCGCTGAAGGAGGCCGGGGTCAGCGCGCGCGACCTCGACGGCGTCTCCGTCACCGCCGGGCCCGGGCTCGCGGGCGCGCTGCTCGTCGGGGTCTCGGCGGCGAAGGCGTACGCGTACGCGCTGGGGAAGCCGTTGTACGGGGTGAACCACCTGGCGTCCCACATCTGTGTGGACCAGCTGGAGCACGGCCCGCTGCCCGAGCCGACGATGGCGCTGCTCGTCTCCGGCGGCCACTCCTCGCTGCTGCTGTCCTCGGACATCACGAGTGACGTACGGCCGATGGGCGCGACCATCGACGACGCGGCGGGGGAGGCCTTCGACAAGATCGCCCGCGTGCTGAATCTCGGATTCCCGGGTGGGCCCGTCATCGACCGGTACGCGAAGGAGGGGGACCCGCGGGCCATCGCCTTCCCGCGCGGGCTCACCGGGCCGCGTGACGCCGCGTACGACTTCTCCTTCTCCGGGCTGAAGACCGCCGTGGCCCGGTGGATCGAGGCGAAGCGGGCGGCCGGTGAGGACGTGCCCGTGCGGGACGTGGCCGCGTCCTTCCAGGAGGCCGTGGTGGACGTGCTGACGCGCAAGGCCGTACGGGCCTGTCGTGACGAAGGCGTCGACCACCTGATGATCGGTGGCGGCGTGGCGGCGAACTCGCGGTTGCGGGTGCTGGCGCAGGAGCGGTGCGAGGCCGCGGGGATCACGTTGCGGGTGCCGCGGCCGAAGTTGTGCACGGACAACGGGGCGATGGTGGCCGCGCTGGGGGCGGAGATGGTGGCTCGGGGGCGGGACGCGTCCGACTGGGATCTGTCGGCGGACTCGTCCCTGCCCGTGACCGATCCGCATGTGCCGGGGCGCTCCCGCGCTCATGATCATGATCACGCTCATGCCCACTCGCATGATCATGTTCATGAGGTCAGCAAGGGCAATCTGTACTCATGAGTGTGGCGTTGATGTGGGAGGCGCGGGCCGCCGAGGGGCGGGGGGAGGAGCTGCTCGCGTGGGTGCGGGCGCAGGACCTCCCGGCGCGGCCCCTGCGGCGGGAGGTCCTGCGGGCTCCGGGGGAGCGGGTGCTTGTCATCACGTGGTGGGATGCCGCGTATGACGACGCGCTCCCTGAGCTTCCGGAGCCGGCTGTCGGGCTGGTTGCCCGGGCCGTTCATCGGTGGCGGTTCGAGTCCGTCGACCGTTGACGGATTGCCTCCGGCGGGCGTTCGTCGGGTGCGGGTCGGTGGGGGCTTGTCGCGCCGTTCCCCGCGCCCCTAAACGGCCGTTGTCCTGCATGTCAGTTGGCGGGTTGCAGGCAGGTGGCGTTCTGGGCCTGTCAGGGTCAGGTGCGTTGTGTGGATGGCTGTTGTGCTGGACTTGGACACCCGGAGTTCCAGGGCGCCCGGTTCGACCACGCGTCGGCCCGTGCGGTTCGTGAAGGCCGACAGGTCCGGGTGGAAGTGGAAAGTGACCCGGCGGGCCTCTCCGGGGGCCAGGGTCAGGCGGTGGTAGCCGATCAGGCGTACGTCGGGGCGGGTCACGGACGCCACCGGGTCGTGCAGGTACAGCTGGACGATCTCCGTGCCCTCCCGCGGGCCCGTGTTGCGGACGGTGACCGAGACGTCGTGCCCCTCGTCCGTGGTGATCTCCGCGTGCCGGTCCGCCGTGTTCTCCCACGTGAAGTCCGTGTAGCCCAGGCCGTGGCCGAAGGGGTGGAGCGGGGTCGGGTCCAGGTTGCTGACCTCGCCCGCCAGGCCCAGCGGGGGCTGGAGGTAGGTCCACGGCTGGCCGCCGGGGGTCTGGGGGATGCTCACGGGCAGCCGGCCCGAGGGGTTCACGCGGCCCGACAGGATGCCCGCCACCGCCGGGCCGCCCTCCTCGCCCGGGAAGAACGCCTGGACCGTGGCGGCCAGCCGGTCGTGCCAGCGGCCCAGCGCGTACGGCCGGCCGGTGAGCAGGATCAGCACGACCGGGGTGTCGGCGGCGGTCAGTGCGTCGAGCAACTGGGCCTGGACTCCAGGTAGTTGAAGGTCCGCCACATCGCAGCCCTCGCCCGACGTGCCCCGGCCGAAGAGTCCCGCCCGGTCGCCGAGCACCGCCACGCAGACGTCCGCCTCGGTGGAGCGCGCGACGGCCTCCTCGAAGCCGGAAGTGTCCGGGTCGGTCGTGTCGCAGCCCTCGGTGAACGTGATCTTCGCGTCGGGCAGTTCCGTGCGCAGGGACTCCAGGAGCGTGGGGATCTCGATGCCCATCGGCAGGGCCGGGTGGTTGATGCCCACATGGGACGGGAACGAGTAGCAGCCCAGCATCGCCAGCGCGTCGGCCGCCCGCGGGCCGACCACGGAGATCCGGGTGTCGGGGGCCAGCGGGAGCAGGCCCTCCGGGTTGGAGAGCAGGACCACGGACTCCTCGGCCAGGCGGCGGGCCAGGACGCGGTTCGCCGTCGAGTCGAGGTCGATGGGGCCGGTCGGCTCCGGGGACCAGTCCTCGTCCAGCAGGCCCAACTCGCACTTCTGGCGCAGGACCCTGGCCGCCGCCCGGTCCACCAGGGACTCGGGGACGTCACCGGCCCGTACCGCCTCCACCAGCGGGTCGCCGTTGCAGTGGACCGTCGGCAGTTCGACGTCCACGCCCGCCGCGAGGGCCGCGTGGGCGGCCTCGGCCTCGGTGCCCGCGACCCGGTGCAGGGTCTTCAGGAAGCCGACGCCGAAGTAGTCGCTGACGACCGTGCCGGTGAACCCCCACTGCTCACGCAGGAGTTCGGTCAGCAGGTACGGGTCCGCGGAGGCGGGCACGCCGTCCGTGTCCGTGTACGCGGCCATCACCGAACGGGCCCCGCCCTCGCGCAGCGCGAACTCGAACGGCGGCAGGGTGATGTCGGCGAACTCGCGCACACCCGCCCGTACGGGAGCGAGGTTGCGGGCGCCCGCAGAGGACGCGTACCCCGCGAAGTGCTTGAGCGTGGCGACTATTCCCGCGGACTCAAGCCCGCGGACGTAGGCCGCCCCGATCGTGCCGACGAGGTACGGGTCCTCGCCGATCGTCTCCTCGACCCTGCCCCACCGCGGGTCCCGTACGACGTCCAGGACCGGGGCGAGGCCCTGGTGGACGCCGACGGAGGCGAGGTCCCGGCCGATCCGGTGGGCCATCTCCTCGACCAGCGCCGCGTCGAACGAGGCGCCCCAGGCGAGCGGCACCGGATACGCGGTGGCGCCCCAGGCCGTGAAGCCCGCCAGGCACTCCTCGTGGGCGACCGCCGGGATGCCGAAGCGGCCCGCCCCGCTGATCCGGCGCTGGGCGCGGGCCAGGGCCTGCGCGCCCAGCGCGGGGTCCACGGGGGCCGTACCGAACGAGCGGGTGAGCTGGCCCAGGCCGTGGGTGATCAGCTCGTCCCAGTCGAAGTCCGAGGTCATCTCGTCCTGGTGCGGGGCGACTCCGTCGCCGTCCGTGGCGGCTCCCACCCACACGCCGTACAGCTGGGCGGTCTTCTCCTCCAGGGTCATCCGGGCGAGCAGGTCGTCGACCCGTTCCTCGGCGGGCAGGGCGGGATCACGCCACGGGGCGTTGGTCATGGAACTCCTGTCAGAGTCGAGTGGGTTCACTTTCCGCCCACGCCCATCAGGCCGCCGACCAGCGCGCGGCGGGCCACCAGGTAGACGGCGAAGATCGGGACGCCGGAGAGGACGACCGAGGCCAGCAGGGCGGGGATGTTGACGCCGAACTGGCTGACGTAGTTGAAGAGGCCGAGGGTCAGGACGCGCGGCTCGTCGGACTGGGTGAAGATCAGCGGGAAGAGGAAGCCGTTCCAGGCCTGCAGCGCCGCGTAGATGACGACCGTGCTGATACCGCCCTTGGCCATCGGGATCGCCAGCTGGAACAGCATCCGCTGCGGTGAGGCGCCGTCCAGGGCCATCGCCTCGTACAGCTCCTCGGAGACGTCCCGCAGGGTGCCCACGAGGACGAGGACGGAGACCGGCATCGCGAAGGCCGCCGTCGGCAGGATGACCGCCAGCAGGCTGTCGTACAGGTCGAGTTTGGCGATCAGGAGGTAGAGGGGGACCACGACCGCCTGGGCCGGGATCGCGACTCCCAGGAGGAACAGCCGGAAGGCCATCCCCGACCAGCGGTCGCGGGTGCGGACGGCGACGTACGCGAGCGGGACGCAGAGGGCCAGGACGATACCCACGACCGCGGCGGCCACGATCGCCGTGTTGGCGAGCAGGTGGCCGAACCCGCTGTTCAGCACGGTGTTGTAGTTGTCGAGTGTCGGGTCTGTCGGCGGGCTCAGCGGGTTGCCGGTGAGCGCCTTGTCCTGACTGGTGAGGGAGGCCGAGACCATCGCGTAGATCGGGATGATCACGATCACGAGCCAGACGACCGAGCCGAGCCCGGCGACGGGGTTGGCTCGCTTCGTCCAGTGCCGGCGGCGCCTGCCCGGCGGCGGTCCCGCGGGGTGGTCCTCGGTCTTCACGGGACGCGGACGCGGCAAGGTGTCGTGTGACACTCCGTCACATCCCTTCGCGGGTACTGCGCATGCCGCCGAAGCCGGTCAGCCGCACGAGGATCAGGGACAGGCCGGTGGCGACCAGCACCAGGAAGGACGCGATGGCGCTCGCGTAACCGAAGTCGTAGCTCTTGAAGCCCGCCTCGTACATCAGGTACGGCAGGATCGCGGTGTCGGTGCCGGGGCCGCCCTTGGTGAGGATCAGCACGGTCTCGAAGTACGTGAGCGAGCCGACGACCATCAGGACCGTGGACGTCGTGACGGTGTGGCGCAGCTGCGGGAGCGTGATCGAGAAGAACTGGCGGTAGCGGCCCGCCCCGTCGATCGCCGCGGCCTGGTACAGGACCTCGGGTATCTGGCGGGCGCCGCCCTGGTAGATCAGCGTGTGGAAGGGGATGAACTGCCAGCCGCCGACGAAGACGATCGCGAGGAACGCGCCGCTTGAGGAGCCGAGGATGTTCTCCCGGATGATGCCGAAGTTCGGGTCGAGCAGGGCGTAGAAGAGCAGCGCGATCGCCGTCGAGGACAGCAGGAACGGGACGAAGAAGATCGCGGACAGCACCGCCCGGTTGCGCTGGCGGCCCGCCGCCCAGACGCCGAGCAGCAGCGCGATCACCGTCTGGAAGGCCCAGCTCACCGCCGTCAGCAGGACCGTGAGCCACAGGGACTGCATCATCCGGTCGTCGTCGATCAGCTTCCGCCAGTTGTCCAGGCCCACGGGCCGCGGGTCGCCGAGACCGTCCCAGCTGGTGAAGGAGAGGTAGACGGCCAGGCCCATCGGGACCACGGCGAAGAAGCCGAAGAACAGGACGCCGGGCAGCGCCCAGGCGGCGTGCGGCCGGCCGGCCGTGGCGGCCCCGGACCGCTTCCGCGGCCTCCGGGACACCCCGGGCCCGCCGTGCTCCGCGACCGGGCTTCCCACCGGGGCCTTGGTGGGGGTGGGTGCGCTCACTTCAGCTCCTTGAGCGCCGACACGAACTCGCTCGGCGAGGACTTCCCCACGAACAGCTTGTTGATCTCGGTGAGCATCGGGGTCGCGGTCTTCGAGCCGACCGCCTGGTCCCAGGAGAGCGTGAAGGCGGGCGCCTTCTCGACCATCTCGTACTGGAACTTCGCGAACTCCGGATTGGGCGAGGCGTCCAGGAACTTGGCCGCGTTCGCGGTCGTCGGGATGTCGCCGTTGGCGATCAGCGCCTTGGCGTACGTCTCGGAGGCGCAGTCCTTGAGGAACGCGATCGCGGCGTCCTTGTTCCCCGCCCGGGTGTTGACCGACCAGTAGTTGGTGGGGTTGCCGACGACGTTGCGGATGTCGCCGGTGCCCCCCTCGACCGTGGGGAACGCGCACCAGCCGAGGTTGTTCCTCGCGAAGGAGGGGAACTTGCCGAGCTGCGTCGAGTACTCCCACGAACCCATCAGGTGCATCGCCGCCTTGCCCTTGGCGAAGACCGCGGGGGCACCGCCGTTGGTGTACGCGACCGAGCTGAACTTCGAGCCGAAGGCGCCGTCGTCGATGAGTTCCTTGACCGTCTCGGCGGCCTTCAGGACCGCCGGGTCGCCCCAGCCGGACGCGTCGCCCTCCTGGATCTTCGCGAAGACCTCCGGGCCGCCGATGCGGTCGACGAGGTACTCCAGCCACATCAGCTCGGTCCAGGTGTCGGCGCCGCCGAGCGCGAACGGGGTGATCCCCGCCTTCTTCAGCTTGCCGTTGATGTCCTGCAACTGGGCCCAGGTGGTGGGCGGTTGGAGCTTGTGCTCGGCGAAGAGGGCCTTGTTGTAGAAGAGGATGACCGGCTGCATGCCGCGCATCGGTATCCCGTAGTGGCGCCCGCCGAGCCCGCCGGCCGCCAGCACCGCGGGCAGGAAGCCCGACTTGAGGGCCGGGTCGTTCTCGATGGTGTCGGTCAGATCGACGACCTGCTTCGCCTCCTGGTAGTCCTTGATGGACCCGCCGCCCCAGTTGAAGAAGATGTCGGGGGCGCTCGGGGAGCCCATCGCGGTACGCAGCTTGGCCGGGTACTCCGCGCCCGGGATCCTCTCCAGCTTCACCTTGCCCTTGGCCTTCTTGGCCCCGGTGGACTTGTTGAAGCGGTCCACGGCCGCCTGCTGGACCTTCACCGCGTCGTCCCCGTACACGAAGGCGGTGAGGGTGCCGCCGCCCCCGCCGGAGTCGCTGTCGGAGCCGCAGGCGGTGAGGCCGGTGGTGAGCAGGGTGGTGGCGCCGGCACCCAGGACCCAGCGCCTGCTGAACGCGCGGCTGCTCAGGCTGCCGCCCGTGCTGCCGCCCGTACTTCTGCTCGGGCCCTCGCCCGAGGGCCGCCCGCTGTTGGACCGCCCGTTGATCGACTCCATGACAGCACCTCTTCTTGTCCGGCTCGTCCGCTGACCAGCGTGCTTGCGGCACGAATACGCATCGAACATGCACGAATGTTTCGGGTGGTACTTCGAATGTTCCGGGAACGTATGGCGGTCGAAGGGCTTCGTCAAGAGGTTGCGCAGGGATACGATCCCGTTCATGACTCGCCCGAATCCCGCCGTAGCCCAGTCAGCGACGCTCGCCGAGATCGCCCGCGAGGCGGGAGTCTCGGCCCCGACTGTTTCGAAGGTGCTCAACGGCCGCGCCGATGTGGCCCCCTCGACCCGCACCCGGGTCGAGGAACTGCTGCGCAACCACGGCTACCGGCGCCGCCGGGCCGAGGCGTCCCGGTCGCCGCTCATCGACCTCGTCTTCCACGAACTGGAGAGCGCGTGGGCGATGGAGGTCATCCGGGGCGTGGAGAACGTGGCGCGGGACGAGGGGCTGAGCGTCGTCCTCTCGGAGAGCGCGGGGCGGCTCACCCCCGGGCGCACCTGGGCCGACCAGGTCGCCGCCCGCCGCCCGCACGGTGTCGTGCTCGTCCTCAACGGGCTCGACGAGTCCCAGCGGGCGCTGCTGACCAGCCGTTCCATCCCGTTCGTGGTGGTCGACCCGGCCGGCGACCCCGGTGACGACGTGCCGTCCGTCGGCGCCACCAACTGGCAGGGCGGGCTCGCCGCGACCCGGCATCTGGCCGACCTCGGCCACCGGCGCATCGGCGTGATCAGCGGGCCCTCACGGATGATGTGCAGCCGGGCCCGGCTCGACGGGTACCGGGCGGCGCTGGACACGGCCGGGCTGCCGGTCGACCCGGCGCTGGTGCGCACCGGCGACTTCCACCACGACAGCGGCTACCGCGCCGGGCTCGAACTGCTGAAGCTGCCGGACCGTCCGACGGCCGTCTTCGCGGGCAACGACCTCCAGGCCCTCGGGCTGTACGAGGCCGCCCGCGAGCTGGGCCTGCGCGTACCGGAGGACCTCAGCATCGTCGGCTTCGACGACCTGCCGGTGGCCCGCTGGGTCGGCCCGCCCCTCACCACCGTGCGCCAGCCGCTCACGGAGATGGCCGAGGCGGCGGCCCGGCTCGTACTGGACCTCGGCCGCTCGGAACGGCCCTCGACCGCCACGAGGGTGGAACTGGCGACGAGCCTGGTGGTCAGGAGCAGTACGGCGCCGCCGTCGGCGTGATCGATGCCACGTCACCGTGAGCGGTGCCGGAGCGTCGAAAGTTTCGAAGACGGATCTGAGAAAACTCAACAAAACCTGAGAGTTTCCGAAGGAAAGCCGGGAAGTGGTTCCTTGTTGAAATAATTCGGACTTATGTTCTTCCTGTGACCGGGAGTGTGGGCGTGAGCGGAGAAGACGGGTCCGGGGGCGAGGACGCCGCGATACCGCCCGGCGGCGGTGGCGGCGCTGATGGTGACGGCGGCGGTGGCGTCGGGGGACGGTCGTGGTGGTCCGGCCGGTCGAGGCTGTTCAAGGTGACGGGCATCGCCCTCAGTTGCGTACTCGTCGGCTCGATGGCCGGGGCCGCGTGGGTGTACTGGCATCTGAACCACAACATCAAGAGCGTCGACATCGACAGCGTGCTCGGCGACAACCGCCCGGCCAGGGCCGTGACCACCCCGACGGGCCCCGAGTCCGCCACCCCGCTGCCCAGCGGCGCGCTCAACATCCTGGTCCTCGGCTCGGACTCGCGCAGCGGCAAGCGCAACAAGGCGCTCGGCGGCGGCAGCAGTGAGGGCGCCCGCTCCGACACGGCGATGATCATCCATGTCGACGAGGGCCGCTCGGAGGCGACCGTGGTGAGCATCCCGCGCGACACCCTCGTCACCCGCCCCTCCTGCCCGCTGGACTCGGGCGGTTCGACGGCGGAGGCGTACGGCGTGATGTTCAACAGCGCGTACTCGGTCGGCGGGCCCGTCTGTGCGGTCAAGACGGTGGAGACCATGACGGACGTCCGCATGGACCACTACATCGAGATCGACTTCGCCGGCTTCGCCGATCTGGTGGACGCGCTGGGCGGGGTCACGGTGACGACCGACGACGACATCTCCGACGAGGACAGCCACCTCGAACTGGAGGCGGGCACCCACCACCTCGACGGCGCGGACGCGCTGGCCCTGGCCCGTACCCGGCACGGCATAGGCGACGGCAGCGACCTCGGCCGGATAGGTCTCCAGCAGAAACTGGTGAAGGGGCTCCTCGACCAGGTCTCCGCCAGCAACCTCCTCACCAGTCCCACCCGGCTGTACGGCGTCGCCGACGCGCTCACCGGCAGCCTCACCACGGACACGGGCCTGAACTCCCTGACCGAACTCATGGGCCTCGGCCAGAGCCTGAAGTCCCTTTCCTCCACCTACACCGAGACCGTGACGATGCCGGTGGTCCCCGCGCCGTCCAACCCCAACCGGGTGGTGGCGGAGGAGCCGGAGGCGGGAAAGCTGTGGGAGTCACTGAAGTGACCGGATCGGCTGAGGTGGCTGAAGAGACTCCGATGAAGTTCGGTGGGTGTGTCGATCCCGGCGTCGGTCGTTCGACGCATGGGTGAGAGGCGAGAAGAGACGGGGATCAGCCCCGGCTCCGTGCCGAGGACTCAGGGAGTCACCATGCCGCGTTACCTGTCGATGATCCGTATCGACGAGCAGAACGCCCCCGCCGAGGGTCCGAGCGACGCGCTCATGGAGCGGATGGGCGAGCTGATCGAGGAGATGACGAAGGCCGGCGTACTGCTGGACACCTCCGGGCTGACGCCGACCGCGCAGGGCACCCGGGTGCGCTGGGAGGGCGGCGAACTGTCCGTCACCGACGGGCCGTTCACCGAGGCCAAGGAGGTCGTCGGCGGGTACGCGATGCTCCAGGCCAAGGACAGGGCCGAGGCGGTCGAGTGGACCAAGCGGTTCCTGCAGATCCACGAGGCCCACTGGACGGTGACCTGCGAGGTGCGGGAGATCGTCGAAGGCTGAGCGCGACGGGTGGCCCTTGGCTTCGGCCTTGGGCTTGGCCGCAGGCCTGGGCTTGGCCGCGGGCATGGCCTCGGGCCTGGTCCTGGGCTCGGGTTCTGGCTTGGGCTCGGGCTTGGCCGTACGGGTCCGGGGGTGTCTGATGGTGGAGCGTGACGCCAGATACCCCCGCCCAGGATCCCGACCGCACCATCGAGACCGTCTTCCGGATGGAGTCGCCCCGCATCATCGCCGGGGTCGCACGCATCGTGCGGGACGTCGCGATCGCGGAGGAGCTGGCACAGGACGCGCTGGTCGCGGCGCTGGAGCAGTGGCCGAGGGACGGGGTACCGGACAACCCCGGGGCCTGGCTCACGGCCACCGCCAAGCACCGGGCGATCGACCTCGTACGCCGGCGCGAGCGGTATGCGCGCAAGCTGGCGGAGATGGGGCGTGACCTGGAGACGTCCGGGGCGCAGAGCCATCTCGACGAGCCCGCCGACCCGGACGACATCGACGACGACCTGCTGCGGCTGGTCTTCACGGCCTGTCATCCCGTGCTGTCCGCCGAGGCCCGGATCGCCCTCACCCTGCGGCTGCTCGGCGGACTGACCACCGCCGAGATCGCCCGTGCCTTCCTCACCCCGGAGAAGACCCTCGCCCAGCGCATCGTGCGCGCCAAACGGACACTCGCCGCGAAGGGCGTTCCCTTCGAGGTGCCGTACGGGCCCGAACGCGAGGCGCGGCTCGGCTCCGTACTGGAGGTCATCTACCTGATCTTCAACGAGGGGTACGCGGCCACGGCCGGGGACGACTGGCTTCGGCCCGCGCTCTGCGAGGACGCGCTGCGGCTCGCGCGTGTGCTGGCCGAGCTGCTGCCCAAGGAGCCCGAAGTGCACGGGCTGGCCGCGCTGTTGGAGTTGCAGGCGTCGCGGTCGGCCGCGCGGACCGGGCCCGCGGGGGAGCCCGTGCTGCTCAAGGACCAGAGCCGGGCCCGGTGGAACCGGGTGCTCATCCGGCGGGGGTTCGCCGCGCTGGGCCGGGCGGAGGCGGTGTCTTCGGGGGGCGGGCCGGGGCCGTACGTGCTGCAGGCCGCGATCGCCGCGTGTCACGCGCACGCGCTCACGTACGCGGAGACCGACTGGGGGCGGATCGTCACGCTGTACGGGATGCTCGCCGTGCGGGCGCCGTCGCCGGTCGTCGAGCTGAACCGGGCCGTTGCCGTGTCGATGGCCGAGGGGCCGGGGGTGGCGCTGGCCCTGGTGGACGCGCTCGTGGGTGAGCCGGCGTTGCGTGAGTACCACTTGCTGCCGAGTGTTCGGGGGGATCTGCTGGTGCGGCTCGGTCGTACGGCGGAGGCGGCGGGGGAGTTCGCCCGGGCGGCCGGGCTCGCTCGTAACGAGCGGGAGCGGTCGTTCTTGCTGGCGCGGGCGGAGGAGTGCGGGTAGCTCCGCTCGGGGCGCGTATCCCGGCACCCCTGCCTGGGACGACCGGTCTGCACCTGCGGCCCGGTGGGGGCTGGTCGCGCAGTTCCCCGCGCCCCTGGGGGAGACCGGCCCGTCTTTCGGCTGCGGGTTGGTGGGGGCTGGTCGCGCAGTTCCCCGCGCCCCTGGGGGGGCACCGGCCGTCTTATGGCTGCGGGCCGGTGGGGGCTTGTCGCGCCGTTCCCCGCGCCCCTTAGGGGTGGGGGCTGGCCACGTGCGTCGGGCGGGCGTGGGGGAGGCCGGGCGTCTTTTAGGGGCGCGGGGAACTGCGCGCTCAGCCACGACGTGCCCGCGGCCACAAGACGGCCGGTGCCCGCCCCCAGGGGCGCGGGGAACTGCGCGACAAGCCCCCACCGGGCCCGCAGCCGCAAACCCCTGCCCGGTGGGGCGTGGGCGTCGCCCGAACGGCTCTTTCGCCGTGAAGCCGGGCGCGTCCCGTGGCACGGTGGAGCCACCTGTCGGTACCACCGGACCCCGGAGCCTCATATGGCTGATCTGCAGGACGAACTGCACTCCACCGCAGAGGTCGGGGAACTGGACCTGGATCATCCCGAGCCACGAAGCGGCGGGTTCGAGCCGCGTGCCGCCGAGGCCGCAGCCGCCCCCGCACTCGCCGGCGAGAGCGAGAGCGAGAGCGGCGCCGACCCCCTGGCCCGCGCACACACCCTCCTCGCCGACCACCCCGTCGCGGACGGCTACAGCGGTCTGCCCTGGGCCCTGCGGCGCCTGTCCTGGTACGACCTCGAACTCGGCGAGAGCGCGGTCGACACGGACCTGCCCCGGCTCCGCGAGGGACACGTGGGAGCGTTGTTCTGGTCGCTGCATCTGCCCGGAGGCCTCGTGGGCGAACGGGCCGTGGGCGCGACACTGGAGCAGCTCGATCTCGTGAAGACCGTGGTCGCGGCCCATCCGGAAGGCCTGCGGATGGCCCACAGCGCGGCCCAGGTCACGGACGCCAGGAACTGCGGGCGGGTCGCCGTGCTGCTCGGTCCGGCGGGCGCGGCCGCCCTGGACGACTCCCTGGGCATCCTGCGCGCGCTGCACGCCCTCGGCCTGCGCGTCCTCACCCTCTCCGGCGCGTCCTGGGCCGGCGAGAACGGGCTGACCCGGTTCGGCGAGGAGGTCGTGCGCGAGATGAACCGCCTGGGCGTGCTCGCCGACCTCTCCGGTGCCTCGGACGCCACCGTCCGCCGAGCCCTCACCATCTCCAAGGCCCCGGTGCTGTGCACCCGCTCCGCCGCCCGCGCCCTGCGCCCGCACCCGGCGAACCTCCCCGACGACGTGCTCGCCGAACTCGGCGCCACCCAGGGCCTGTGCCTGGTCCCGCTGACCGCCGAGCAGACGGGCCCCACGGTCCGGGACGTCGCCGACCACCTGGACCACGTACGGGAACTCGCGGGGCCCGAGTGCGTCGGTCTCTCGGGGACGTACGACTCCGGGGCCGCGCACCCGCAGGACCTGTCCGACGCCTCGGGCTATCCGCGGCTGATCGCCGAACTCCTCGGCCGCGGCTGGTCCGAGACCGATCTGGCCCTGCTCACCTGGGGCAACGTCCAACGCGTCCTGCGCAGCGCGGACTTCACCTCCCGCGCCGCCCGGCAGCGCCGCGAGCCGTCCATGGCGCGGATCGCCGAACTCGACGGTTAGCTCAGCCGGTACAGAGGCAGAACGGATGGCCCGCCGGGTCCGCGTACGTCCGCCAGGTGCGCGTGCGGTCCGCCGCGTCCAGCACCTTGGCGCCCAGGGCAAGGACCTCCGCCTCCGCCGCGTCCAGGTCCTCAACCGTCAGGTCCAGATGGAACTGCTGCGAGGCCCGGGGCGAGGGCCACTCCGGCGGTACGTGTCCGGGGGCGGCCTGGAACGCCAGCGTCCCGCCCGCCGGCTCCGGCAGCCGCAGGTCGAGCCAGTCGCCGTTGTCCTCGATCGTGCCGCCGAGGAGACCGGCGTAGAACGCGGCGAGCGCGTGCGGGTCGGGACAGTCCAGGACGACGGAGCCCAGCTTCGCGAGAGCCATGATCTTCTCCTCGGGACAGGTGGTTGAGGCTTTCAGGCCGTCGGGCGGCCCATCGCGCGGTACGTCCAGCCCGCCGCCCGCCACACGGCCGGGTCGAGCGCGTTGCGGCCGTCCAGCACCACCCGGTCCGTGGCGACCTCGCCCAGCGCCGCCGGGTCCAGCTCGCGGAACTCGCGCCACTCGGTGAGGTGCAGGACGGCGTGCGCCCCGCGGACGGCGTCCACGGCCGTCTCGGCGTACCCGAGGGTGGGGAAGAGGCGGCGCGCGTTGTCCATGCCCTTGGGGTCGTAGACGGTGACCTGGCCGCCCTGGAGGTGGATCTGGCCCGCGACGTTCAGCGCCGGGGAGTCCCGGACGTCGTCCGAGTCGGGCTTGAACGTCGCGCCGAGCACCGCGATCCGCTTGCCGAGGAAGGAACTGCCGCCCAGCGCCTCGCGCGTCATCTCCACCATCTGGCCGCGCCGCCGCATGTTGATGGAGTCGATCTCGCGCAGGAAGGTGAGCGCCTGGTCGGCGCCCAGCTCGCCCGCGCGGGCCATGAAAGCGCGGATGTCCTTCGGCAGACAGCCGCCGCCGAAGCCGATGCCCGCGCGCAGGAACTTCTTCCCGATCCGGTCGTCGTGCCCGATCGCCTCGGCGAGCTTCACGACATCACCGCCGCCGGCCTCGCAGACCTCGGCCATCGCGTTGATGAAGGAGATCTTGGTGGCGAGGAAGGAGTTCGCGGCGGTCTTCACCAGCTCGGCGGTCGGGAAGTCGGTCACCACGAAGGGCGTGCCCTCGGACAGCGGCGTCGCGTACACCTCGCGCAGCAGCTTCTCGGCGCGCTCGCTGCGGATTCCGGCGACGATCCGGTCGGGGTGCAGGGTGTCCTGGACGGCGAAGCCCTCGCGCAGGAACTCCGGGTTCCAGGCCAGCTCGACCTCCTCGCCCGCCGGGGCCAGCCCGGTGAGCGTGCGGGCCAGCCGGTCCGCCGACCCGACGGGCACGGTGGACTTGCCGACGACCAGGGCGGGCCCGGTGAGGTGGGGCGCCAGCGAGGCGAAGGCGGAGTCGACGTACGACATGTCGCAGGCGTACTCGCCGTGCTTCTGCGGGGTGTTCACACAGACGAAGTGGACGTCACCGAACTCCGCGACCTCGGCGAAGTCCATGGTGAACCGCAGCCGCCCGCTGGACCCCTCGATACCGACGACATGCTTGCGCAGCAGCTCCTCAAGACCGGGCTCGTACATCGGGACCTCGCCCCGCTGGAGCATCTCGATCTTCTCGGGCACCACGTCCAGGCCCAGCACCTCGAAACCGAGCTCGGCCATGGCGGCGGCATGCGTGGCGCCGAGATAGCCGGTACCGATCACGGTGATCTTGAGGGCCATGGATGCTCCAGGAGGTAGCCGTCACAGGTGCGCCGCGGTGTGCCGCGCATGCGCCGACCGAGCATAGTCGGGGCGTGTTCGAGCCCCGCACCGGGCAGGATTCCCCTCGCATCGGCGCCTGTCGCCAAACTCACGTATCACTGGCATGTCCGGACCCCTAAAATCTGGGTTACGCAACGGGTTACTTAACGGTAGTTAGCGTCAGCGTCACAGCGTCACTGCATCTTTGGAGCGTGAGACACCTTGGCCGGATCGGCTGATTTCGACCTGTACCGCCCGTCCGAGGAGCACGACATGCTCCGGGACGCGATCCGCTCACTGGCCGAGGCGAAGATCGCGCCGCATGCCGCGGCCGTGGACGAGGAGGCCCGCTTCCCCCAGGAGGCCCTGGACGCGCTGGTCGCGGCCGACCTGCACGCGGTGCACGTACCGGAGTCGTACGGCGGCACCGGCGCGGACGCGCTGGCCACGGTCATCGTGATCGAGGAGGTGGCGCGGGTCTGCGCGTCCTCGTCCCTGATCCCCGCGGTGAACAAGCTCGGCTCGCTGCCCGTCATCCTCTCGGGTTCCGAGGACCTGAAGAAGAAGTACATGACGCCGCTGGCCAAGGGCGACGGCATGTTCTCGTACTGTCTCTCCGAGCCGGACGCCGGTTCGGACGCGGCCGGTATGAAGACGCGGGCGGTCCGGGACGGCGACTTCTACGTCCTGAACGGCGTGAAGCGCTGGATCACCAACGCCGGCGAGTCGGAGTACTACACGGTGATGGCCGTGACCGACCCCACCAAGCGCTCGAAGGGCATCTCGGCGTTCGTCGTGGAGAAGTCCGACGAGGGTGTCTCCTTCGGCGCCCCCGAGCGCAAGCTCGGCATCAAGGGCAGCCCGACGCGCGAGGTCTACCTCGACAACGTCCGCATCCCGGCCGACCGCATGATCGGCGAGGAGGGCACGGGCTTCGCCACCGCGATGAAGACTCTGGACCACACCCGCATCACGATCGCCGCGCAGGCGCTCGGCATCGCGCAGGGCGCGCTCGACTACGCCAAGGGGTACGTCCAGGAGCGCAAGCAGTTCGGCAAGCCGATCGGCGACTTCCAGGGCATCCAGTTCATGCTCGCCGACATGGCCATGAAGATCGAGGCCGCCCGCCAGCTCACGTACGCGGCGGCGGCCAAGTCCGAGCGCGGCGACAAGGACCTCACCTTCCAGGGGGCCGCGGCCAAATGCTTCGCCTCCGACGTCGCCATGGAGGTCACCACCGATGCCGTCCAGCTCCTCGGCGGCTACGGCTACACCCGTGACTACCCGGTCGAGCGCATGATGCGCGACGCCAAGATCACGCAGATTTATGAGGGCACGAATCAGGTCCAGCGGATCGTCATGGCGAGGAACCTGCCGTAGCAGGATTCTTGCAGTTCAGAGGCTGTTTCAAGGGCTTGATGGGGCGTCTCTGGCCTTCTGGCCGTTGCGGCCCGATCAGGGCCGTTCCTGGGCGTCACACTGGGGGAATCCTGGGTAGATGCCGGGTTGAAAACGGCTACTGACCTGCACAAACAATGCAGCCCCCGGCGCGATGCCGGGGGCTGTTGTCGTACGTCGATCAGGCAACCTCTGACGCCTCCGTGGGGTCGTCCGCGCCGGGCGTCAACATCGTTGCGATGGCGGCCCGGCCACGCTGCTCGGCCCCTTCGAAGATGTAGTGGTAGTACTCCCTCAGTACGTCCGTGCTGCTGTGGCCCATCCAGTCGGCCACGTCGTTCTCGGGGACTCCGGCGTACAGCAGCCGCGACCCGTAGTAGTGCCGGAGTGAGTGAGCCTTGCAGTACTTCACCTGGCCCTTGCCCAGAGCCTCCATCCAGATCTTCGGGTAGAAGTACGACGCGTAGAGGTACCCGGTCCGCGTCACGTTGGGGAAGAGGAGTCGTTCCGTCCCCCATAGGCCGTGGTTTCTGATGTGCCGTCGAAGCTCGAAGGCGACGTTAGGTGGCAGGGGGACGGTTCGTCCTGGCTCCCCTTCGTCACGAGCCTTGATGTGCCGACGCTGGATGGCGCTGTTCTTCCCCGATTCGGTATCTCCGTCCTCCGCAATCTGGAAGTCGATGCGAAGCGTCTCGGCCTTGAAGTCGATCTGATCGCGGGACACCGCCATGGCTTCACCCAGTCGCAGGCCGCACCCGGCCATGAGCCATAGCATCGCGCGGTATCGCGGAGGAGCGGCATCCAGCATCGCCAGGACTTCCCGCGTCGTGAGTCGGCGTGCGGTGCTCTTGTGCTCCCTGATCTCCTTGGCGCGGCTCCCGGCACCCTTGACCTTCTTGCACGGGTTCCGGCCGATGATCTCGTTGACGACGGCCCAGTCCATCATCCCGGAGAAGAACGAGAACCGCTGACGCCGTGTGCGAGCCGACAGCTTCCGGTCCTGCTCCATCCACAAGAGCCACTGCTCAATGTCAGCGACCTTCAGGGACACGATGGAACGGGCCTTGAAGAATGGTTCAAGGGTTGTCTTCTGGATGGACCGGTACTGCTTCTTGGTGCTGTTCTCCAGCTTCCTTTGATTTGTCCACTGCTCCCAGACAGCCGTCACGGGCTGCTTGCCCAACCGGTCGTCGAGGTAGGTCCCAGCGTCGAGTTCCTGTTCCTTGCGCTTGCGCTGGTCCTCGGCCCGCTTCTTTGTCTCGAACGACTTTTGCCGCTGCTTGCCGTCAGGGTCGTACCAAAAAGCCGTCCACTTCTTCGGGTCGTCCTTCGATCTCGCTACCCAAGACCTTGCCACTGGCGTGCCCGCCCCTTCTGATCTCTGAACCCCACCAGCGGGGCCCGGTGCCAAGTTTGCGTCATGACCACCCTGGGCTGTCAACACAGGGTGGACCACCCTGTGTGGTGCTACAGTGAGAGGTATGGAAGCAGATGAGAGCGGGTTCGAGATCACTCAGCAGCAAGGAAGCTGGGTGGTCCGGATGTGGTGGCCGACTGGGCCGGTGACCGGGGGACCGCAGCGCATGACCGTGGAGCCCGCCGACGACGCGCCCCCTCGTGACGCGGTTCGGGGTATCTCCACCACCGTGCTCCGCAGGCTGGACATCGCGGCAGCAATGAACGTGGCCAAGATGGCCCCGCAGGCTCAGCGCACGTTGGAGAACGTTGCGACGAGGCTCGACGAGTCTGGAGAGGCAGCCGGTCTGCTCCTGGCCAATGAGGGGGTATCCGAGCGGTACTTGGCGATGCTTGCTGCCACGTACACAGGGATGGCCGACAGTGGTGCCCCTGCCCCTGTTCCGTGGTTGGCCCGGCTAATCAAGCGTCGCCCCGAGACGGTCAAGGACCACTTGAAGAAAGCGCGTCGGGACGGGTTTCTGAGCACGCTTGCCGGTAAGGCCGGAGGCGAACTGACTGAGAAGTCCAAGGCAGTGCTGGACGCCATGGTGAGCGCGGACGGTTAGTAAGACTCTTCCCGAACCGCACATCCAACTACCCCCGAGGCGACTCGGGGGTTTTCTTTTCCTGGAGGACGGATGAACAAGCTGATGACTGTGGACAGCGTGGCCGAGTACTTGAACAAGCCCCGGTCGTGGGTGTACGGCAATTGGCAGCGAGAGGAAATTCCGTTCCGGAAGGTGGGTCAGTCCCTCCGCTGCCGACCGGCCGACCTGGAAAAGTGGTTGGACAACCAGAAGTGAAGAACTGAACTAGGCGCACGCCCCCGAGGTTGATTCGGGGGCTTTTTGTTTGCTGAGAGGGCTACGTGACCAAGACAATCCCGCCCGTGGACGAGCCGGGACAGACCGAGTTGGAGCGGTGGGCGACTGCGCTGCTGGAGGCGGCTGACGAAGAGGTATGCGAGGGGTGGCCGGGCTTCTGGCCGGAGCAGGCGGAAACGGAGTTCGAGCGAAGTGGCAGCGCAAACCGGGATGGTTCCTTTGGGCTGGGCCCCCATCGTGGCGACCCTTCCCACCTACGATCCGGAGTTGAGCTACCGAGAATTGCAATCCGTCATGCAGCAGCGCCCCGGAGCGGATGAGCCGGACCACTGTGGCGAGTTGCTTTCTCTGCTCTCCGCAGCAGATGGGGAGGGCGCGCGCCACGGTTCCGGCTACGTGGTGGCACGCCGGAGCTATCCCCAGAGTCCTGCCGATGGGCCGGATGGACGTCCGCAGTTTCGTGTGTGAGGAAGAGTGGTCAGAGGTACTGCGCAGAGTGAAGCGGGATGCGTCGTTCACGACCAAGCTACGGAGCGCGTGGGATGGCGCAACGCTGCGGAACACCACCAAGGAAGAGGCGCAGGAAGTACGCGACCCCGCCATGGTTCTGCACTGTCACGTCACGCCCTCTGACTGGGCGAAGTATGTGGGTGAGTCGGAAGCGGCGGGCGGCTCTTACAGCCGCATTCTTCCGTTCCTGCTGGGGTCGGTGCCTCTGCTGGATGACGACCGGGTGAGCCCGCCCGAGGTGGACGGGCGGGACCTCTCCGACGCCTACGGTTGGGCCACTGCCCGGCAGCGCGTGATCAAGCTTGCGGAGGATGCCCGGCCGCTGTGGCGGATCGTGCGCCGGTATGCGCGCATCTTGGGCGAGATCCTGCCCGAGGGGCAGGCCGTGTTCATTGAACGGACCGCAGAGCAGACGCTCAGGGTCGCTGCCTGCCTGGCCGCCTCCGAGTGCTCCGAGACCATTACGGGAGAGATGCTGTCGGCTGCCTTCACTCTGGTTCGCCGGTCCGTCCAGGACGCCGTCCGGATCACGAAGGGGGCTACCTCTCCGAAGGTGAAGCGTCAGCCGCTCAGCCTTGAGGACAAGGTGCGGGCCCGGATCGAAATGCACGGCGGACGCGCTACGTCCTCTCAGGTACTCCCGTATGTGGGGGCGACTGCCGCGGAGGTCAAGGAACTGACCGGAATCGCGGTGACCGTGGAACGGGCGGGCAAGACCGGCCGACCAGCCACCATTTTCTCACTCCGCGGTGACGCTTTCGGTGACTCCGTGCCGCACCCGGCCAGCACGGGCAGCGACCAGAAGCGGGACACTTCCCGTCACGCAGAGGCCCGGCCGGCCAGCGCGGAGCGTGAGCAGAACCGCGCGCGAGTCGTTCGCCTCGATGCTTACCGCCCGGCGCCCAAGCAGGCTTCCGAGCCTGCGGCGGAACCGAAGCGCCCGGAACCGCCCGCCGACTCCAACCCCTTCCGCGCACTGCTCTGACCAACCAAAGAAACAGCCCCGGCCGGTGGCCGGGGCTTCTTTGTTGCTTTGATCATGCGACTGGGCAGGCCAGTTCAGGATTAGCGCGATTCGGGGAGCAGGCCACCACTGCCAGGGACAGATACGAGGGGCGTTCGAGGTAGAAGCCGAACGACACATCCGCCCCCGATTCCAGCCGCTCAGCAACGGAGTTGACCAGCGTGGCCAGGTGGGTGGTGTCGCGGTCCCTCTCGGCGGCGAACCGGTGCGCGTACTCGGCCAACTGTTCCCCGAACCAGGCCGCTGCTTCCTTGGCCTCATCCCAGGTACCACGAACTAAGGAACGCGGCTTGATAAGCCAGTACGCCGTTTCCAATGGCGGCAGATCCGAAGTGGGGAACTCGGCGGCTACCTCGCGGTACCGCTGAATCAGTTCCGGCCTACTTCCGGCCGGGGGCGGCTCAGGATGCACGGGCCGTCGTAGTGCTTCCTGGTCGAAGCGCTCTTTCGGGCCGGTCCACAGATAGCCGTGGTGGTGCACGAATCGTTCCCGTTCGAGAGGTGCCAGCCGGGCCGGACCCAGGGACGGGGGATGGACCCGGCCCGACTGACGGGAGGGGAGGATCAGATAGTGAGGCCGAAGTGCGCCGGGTCGATACCGGCCGCGTCCAGTTCCTCCGTGGTGAACCGCAGCGGTTGCGCCTGAGGCCGCTTGCTGTCACCGACCGCCCAGAGGCCATCACCGATCCGGGCCAAGGTCACGCACGACTCGCCGTCCGGGTGGGTGTTCCCCCCCCCCCCCCCGCACGCCTTCACGAATGAGGCCCCGCTGATGTCGAGTGCGTACAGATCAATTCCGTTCTGCATTACTGCACCTTCCTCTCAACTGATCGCGGTCATGAGTGACCGCCGCCGCCCATGTCGGACGGAAGTTCACACCCCCGCACATGCGGTAGGGGCTCTACTCGGCGCGAACGACCATCGCGAACGACGTACGAATGCGCCGGAAACTCGCGTGCCCAGACCGGCCGGTATGGCTTAGGCACTCCACGTCAACGGATGCCGAGTCATCGGAAGGTGTCGCCTTCCACTTGCAGTGCAGGCACTCGGCCTCGAAGGTGACGCCCGTGTCGGGATGCTCAGTGATCCGGTGCATCACGTGACGCATGGTCGCTCTGATGCTCACAGCCCACCCCTACGGCTCCGCGCGTTGGACTCAGCAACTCGGGTGCTCAGTCCCTCTGTCGGGCGGTTCGGTGGGGGTTTGTAGTCAGGGCACTTCGCGCTTCCGCACTCGCAGCGGGGCCAGCGCAAGGCCGAACCGGGCGCCAGGTCGGCGCCCTCGGGGCCGGGGGTGCTCCTGTGCATCGTGAGTACGCCGCCGACGCCGAATGCTCCGGAGAGACGGGAGAGGAACTGTCGGGCCTCACTGCTGCCCAGATGATCAGCCGCTCCGGTCCCGTGTGCCCTGCTGTCGCTCACCATGGCGCCTATTTTCTGCGGGCCACGGTTGAGTCTCTAGCCTGTTTCCTGTTCCCGCAAAAAATCGTCGCGGATGTCTTCAATCAGATTCCGCATATCTTCGCCGGTCAGTGCTATTCGTTGAAATCCATCAAATTTGTCGACGTAAAGACCCACGTCCCGTGGATCAGTGACGACGACCTCCGCGTGAACCGTTTCCACCGTCACCATGCGGTCGTCGCGGATTACGAACGCGTGATTCGCAATATCTCGTTGCTGAACTTTCAGGGGAACTATGCGAATGTCCACGTGGGAGAGTCGCGAAATGGAGACGATGCGGTCAAGCTGTGCAGCCATCATCTGTGGCGACACGATTCGCCAGTGAAGAACGGGTTCCGTGATGATAAACTGCAGTGATTTCGTGTTGTCGTAGAGGATTGCTTGCCGTTCAAGTCGACCATTGATCGTCCGAGTGAGCGCATCTTCACTCAGGTTATGGCGTTGCAGAATGGCCCGGATGTACTCCGGAGTCTGGAGCAGACCCGGCACCAGTGCGGGCTGAAACAGTCGCAGCGTCGACATCTGGGCTTCCAGGGCCTTGGCAGCCTGCTGGCCTTTGTGGACCCCGATCCGCTTGAGCAGGCGCCACGCTGTCGCCTCTGTCGCCGATGCGCGTGCGGCCTCTGAGTACTCCGCCTTGACCTGGTCCGAGACGCCGATGGCGGTCAGAATGCGCTCTACGTCTGTCGAACTGGGTGCCAGCTTCGCATTCTCGATCTTGGACAGCTTGGACGGGGACATGAGAGCGCTACGGGCTACCGCTTTGGCTTCCTTACCGGATGCCACTCGCAGCGCCCGCAGCGCGGCTCCAAGCTGTGCTCTGTTCACGTCCCGTGCTTAGCCCACCACTCGGCGAACGGTTCCGCGTGCGCGAGTGCCGCGTCACGATACCGCCTGAATTCCGCCGTTCGTTTCGGAGAAAGTACTTCCGAACCCAGATACTTCCCCGTTCCGTCGTAGTTCATCACGGCCACGGAATCGGAGTCGAAGAACCAGAAATCCGGAACGTTCTGCAAGGGGTTGGGTTTGTGGGTGATGTCCAGGATGAAGAACTCCTCGCCCCCGGCTGTGTTCTTCTGGTAGCCCCAGCCGAGTTCGAACTTAAGGTAGTCCGTGAGCGGGCGGGACAGAATGTGCACCCGGTAGACCCGCTTCCCCTTGTCGGTGTGTGAGCGGAGTTCTTCGACCCAGCCCGCGTTGTAGTCGTCCGGCTGCGACTCTCCGGCCAGGAACGCGTGATACGCGTCAACGTTCCCGGATTGGCTGTAGTCGTCCAGGGTTTCCAGTCGGAATGCCTCACGCTCGAACACGTCGAAGAGGTTGCCGAGAGTCCTAGATGAGGTTGTCACGGATGGCCTTCTGGATCAGTTCCAACGGGATCTCGACCAGGGTTTCATGAGCGGGAATCCGAAGCCCGTGGTCCGCCGGAGTCTCGCCCTGGACCAAGAGCGTGCCGCGATCCGTCGCGTAGATCGTCGGACAGTCCTTGATGTCGCACGTGCTGACCAGCTTGGTGACTTTCATAGTCCGGGTTCCCCTCTCCCATGCTGCTGCCAGTTCCCAGCATCTGGGTTGATGCTCCCGAGGCCAGGCCGCGCGGGTCAAGCGATCACGGTTGACGGAACGGGAAACCGCGTAACCTCCCCGAAGCCTGCCGCTCCTCCGTCCGGTCGGGGAGGCTGTCGCCAGTACCGCGCCGACCTGGGCAGACTTTTGACGATCATGGGGAAATGCTGGGGAGGGGCCCTATCAAGAGGGGTGTCTGTGCAGGTCAGAGCCGTATGAGTCGTGAAGCACGTAGATCTATGAGGGCACCAACCAGGTCCAGCGGATCGTGATGGCCCGCAACCTGCCGTAGGACACCTGCCGTAGGACACCTGCTGTAGGACACCTGCCGTAAGGCACCTTGCGCGGCATGCGAGAGGCCCCCGGAACCGAACCACTGGTTCCGGGGGCCTCTCGCATGCCGTGACGGCGGGGACCGGTACTGCCTACCGGCTGCTCGTCACCGTGACCTTCTCGTCGTTCTTCAGCTGCTCGACCAGCTGCTTGACCTTGGCGGTGTCCCACTGGAGGTTGCCGTTGCCGGTGTTGCCCGAGATCGGCATGTTCATGGACTTGCCGTCGCCGCTGGTGACGCCCTTCATGGCCAGGAACATCGAGCCGAGGTCCCACAGGGACATGTCCTTGTCGACGGTGAGGGTGTCGAGGCCGGAGCTCAGGGTCGGGTACAGCTTGAAGGGGTTGAGGACCGTGGAGGGGGTCGCCGTCTGGTTGGCGAGCGCCGAGAGGAACTTCTGCTGGTTCTTCGTACGGTCCAGGTCGCTGCCCGCGAGCGCGTACCGGGTGCGGACGAAGGCCAGGGACTGCTCGCCGTTGAGGGTCTGCTTGCCCGCCTCGAAGTCGGCGCCGGACTTGGTGTCCTTCATGCCGCCCTTGGGGATCTCGATCTCCACGCCGCCGACGGAGTCGACGATCTTCGCGAAGCCGGCGAAGCCGATCTCCGCGTAGTGGTCGATGCGCAGTCCCGTGTTGGCCTCGACGGTCCGTACGAGCAGCTCGGGGCCGTCCTCCGCGTACGCCGCGTTCAGCTTCACCTGGCGGCCGGTGCCCTGGAAGGTCTTGCCGGACTCGGAGCCCTTGAAGGTGGGGATTGTCACGTTCGAGTCGCGGGGCAGGGAGACCATCGTGTTCCCGTTGTCACCGACGTGCAGGATCATCATCGAGTCCGTGCGCTTGCCGTCGGCGGAGCCCGTGTGGAGCTTCTTCTTCTCCTCGGCGGACATGCCCTCGCGGCTGTCGGAGCCGACGATCAGGTAGTTCGTGCCCTCGCCCGCGTCGGGACGGTCGATGACCTTCGACAGGTCGACGTCCCGGTTGAGCTTGGAGTCGGCCCAGAAGTACGTGCCGACGGAGACCACGACGAACAGCGTGACCACGGTGATCGAGATCCACTTGATCCGCCGGCGCCAGTTCGGCGCGGGGCGGCCGGGTCCGCCGTCGGGGCCCTGCGTACCGCCGCCGCCCCCGTAGACCTGCCCCGTGTTGTATCCGCCGTAGCCGTTGTCACCGTGACCGTCGGTGTACGACTGCTGCGGCGGGACCCCCTGGGGAGGCGCCGAGGAGTGCGGGGCGCCGCCCGGGCCGCGCTGCACCTGTCGCATCACGCGGGCACCCTCGGGCTGGGCGCTCGCGCTGCCACGGCCTTGGCGGTCGCCGCCGTTGTTTCCGGACCATCCCTGGGGCCAATCGTTCATGCGACCCAGTGTGCAGTGCCCGAGGGTGTGGCATACAAGGGTCTTCGGAAAATCGGATCAGGGCTGTTGCCAAGCTGATGCAAAGCGGGTCCCGCGCGCCCCGGCATAGGGTGGCGACATGACAGACCAGGCCACCAACCCGGAATCCGATATTCCGGGCAAGCCGACTTCGGCGTCCCGGACCACCCTCAGCCACATCATGAGCCACAACGACACCAACCTCCTGGGGACGGTGCACGGTGGAGTGATCATGAAGCTGGTCGACGACGCGGCGGGGGCTGTGGCGGGGCGGCACTCGGGCGGGCCCGCCGTCACCGCGTCCATGGACGAGATGGCGTTCCTGGAACCCGTACGCGTGGGTGACCTGGTCCATGTGAAGGCGCAGGTCAACTGGACCGGGCGGACGTCCATGGAGGTCGGTGTCCGGGTGCTCGCCGAGCGGTGGAACGAGTCGACGCCGCCGCAGCAGGTGGGGTCGGCGTATCTCGTCTTCGCGGCGGTGGACGCGGACGGGAAGCCGCGGCGGGTGCCGCCTGTGTGTCCGGAGACCGAGCGGGACGAGCGGCGGTACCAGGAGGCGCAGATCCGGCGCCGGCATCGTCTGGCCCGCCGTCGGGCCATTCTGGACCTGCGCGAGCGCCGCGCGGCGGAGGGCCTGGACTAGCCCACCCCCGCCTGCGGCCCGGCGGAGCCACCCCAAAAGACTGCGCCGTTCCCCGCGCCCCCAAATGACTGCGCCGTTCCCCGCGCCCCCAGAGAGATTGCGCCGTTCCCCGCGCCCCTGAAAGCAGGCCGTCCTGCACCCGCGGGTCCACCGTGGCTGGCCGCGCAGTTCCCCGCGCCCCTTTAGGGGCGGGTGCTACCCGGTGGTGTCCGGCTACGGGCAGATCACCTCGTCGCCGGTGACCGTGTCGAACTCCCCCCGCCCCGGATCGTCCGCCCGGACCTTGCGGACCCCCGAGAAGTCCGCCCCCGCGAGCACCTTCATCACCGGCCCCTGCCCGGTGACCGCGTGCAGCTCACTGCCCGGCAGCGCCGCCGCGAGCGACTTCGCGGACCGGTCCCAGCGGGGGTCGTACCGCACGACGGTCCGCCGCAACGTCCGGTCCTGCGCGTTCACCGGCGCCCGCGTCGTACGGAACCCCGTCCCGGCCAGCCCACTGTCGACCCGCCGCCCCAGCCCGGAGGTCATGGTCCCGTTCTCGACCTGCACCCGGATCTGCTGCGGAGCCACCTCGACGCCGTGCACCTTGGACCGCACCCGGTGCGGAGCGAGCGGCTTGTCGTCGCGCAGGGTCCCGAAGAGCCGCCCCGCCTTCTTCGCGTCCCACTTCAGCGTCGAGCCGATGCCCTTCACGGCGTACCCCATCTGCCCGATCGGCACGGTCGTGAACTCCGAGGACGACGGCGAGAAGCCCCGCATCGCCCGCCCCAGGGCGATGAGTTCGTTCGTCCCGAAGCCCTTGTCCGCCCGCACGGAACCGAGCACGGACTGCGTCACGTCGCGGAACCTGATCGGGTTGAGCAGCACCCCGGACGACGTGGCCCGCGCGATCAGCGCTGCCAGGAACCGCTGCTGACGCTGCATCCGGCCGAGGTCGGAGGCCCCGTCCACGTGCCGCGAACGCACGTACTGCAGTGCCTGTCCGCCGTTCAGATCGTGCGTGCCGGTCCCGAGGTCGAGACCGGTGACCGTGTCCTTGAGCGGACGGACCGTGCAGATCCGCACCCCGCCCAGCACGTCCACGGTCTTCATGAAGCTGATGAAGTCGACCTCCAGATAGTGGTCGATCTTCACGTCGGTCATCTTCTCGACCGTGCGCACGGTCAGCTGCGGCCCGCCCTCCGCGTACGCCGCGTTCAGCTTGACCGGGTGCGCCTTGTGCCGGTCGCCGGTGGTCCGGTCGATGTGCGCGGGCGTCTCGGCGTACGAGTCGCGCGGCAGGCTCACCACGCTGGCCCGCCGCCGGTCCTCGGACAGGTGCACGATCATGACCGTGTCCGTGCAGTGGCAGGGGGCGCCGCCGAGCCGGTACTCCTCCCTCTCCCGCGCGGTGATCCGGTCCCGGCCGTCGGTGCCGACCAGGAGCACGTTCATGCCGTGGCCGCGGGCGGGCCGGTTCTTCATGTCCTTGAAGGGGTCGATCCGGTGGATGTCGGAGTCGAGACCGGTGACCACCGCGTGTCCGACGCCGGCCGCCGCGAGCACCGCCACGGACAGCGCGGTCGCCACCCGCGTGGCCCACTGCGGCCGGCCGGCCCGTACGGGCTGCCGTACCGGGCGCTGTCGCGGGGGAGGAGCGGGGGAGCTGGGCGGGGTGGGCAAGGCGGACACCTCCGCGTCGGCCGGGTGTGGGGGTCCGTGAGCACCGTAGGCCCATACGATCTGCTGCCCGGTGCAGGGACCGGGCGGCGCGCGTCGGTGTCCCCCGTTCGCGGTAACGTAATCCGCGATGAACGCCGAACCCGCCGTGCAGCTTCCCGCCGTATCCGTGATCATGCCCGTCCTCAACGAGGAACGGCATCTGCGCGGAGCCGTCCAAGCGATCCTCGCCCAGCAGTACGCGGGCGAGATGGAGGTCGTGATCGCCATCGGTCCCTCCACGGACCGTACGGAGGAGATCGCGGCCGAACTCGTACGCGAGGACCCCCGGGTGCACACGGTCCCGAACCCGACCGGCCGCACCCCCGCCGCGCTGAACGCCGCGATCAAGGCGTCCCGCCACCCGATCGTCGTCCGCGTCGACGGGCACGGCATGCTCTCGCCGAACTACATCGCGACCGCCGTGCGGCTCCTGGAGGAGACCGGCGCGCAGAACGTCGGCGGCATCATGCACGCCGAGGGCGAGAACGACTGGGAGCACGCGGTCGCCGCCGCCATGACCTCGAAGATCGGCGTGGGCAACGCGGCCTTCCACACGGGCGGCCAGGCGGGTCCCGCGGACACGGTCTACCTCGGTGTCTTCCGGCGGGCGGCGCTGGAGCAACAGGGCGGCTACAACGAGGAGTTCGTCCGCGCCCAGGACTGGGAGCTGAACTTCCGGATCAGGGAGGCGGGCGGCCTGATCTGGTTCTCGCCCGAGCTGCGGGTCTCGTACCGTCCGCGCCCCTCGATGCAGGCCCTGGCCAAGCAGTACAAGGACTACGGCCGTTGGCGCCATGTCGTGGCGCGCTACCACTCCGGCTCCATCAACCTGCGCTACCTGGCGCCGCCGACGGCGGTCGTCGCGATCATCCTCGGCCTCGTGGTGGGCGCGGCGGTGACCCCCTGGGGCTTCCTGGTCCCCCTCGGCTACCTGGTCGCGATCGCGGCCGGCTCGCTGCCCGCGGGCAAGGGACTCAGTCTGAAGGCACGGCTGCGGATCCCGGTGGCGTTGGCGACCATGCACATGTCGTGGGGCTGGGGCTTCCTCACCAGCCCCAAGGCGCTGGCCAAGAAGGTCATCGCGTCCCGCCGTCCCGCGGTACTGAGCGAGACCTGAGCGCCGGGAACCCGAACTGCCGAGGGGCCGGAACCGCTGTCGTCGTGACAGTGGTCCCGGCCCCTCGCCGCTCCGGCGCCGAACTCGGTACCGGACCCAGTACTGAGCTCAGTACTGGTACGGCTTGTACACGGGCATGCAGGCGTCCTTCTCGGAGCCGTTGAGGGCGTCCGCGCTCGCGGGCAGGTCACCCGCGTCGGGAGTGTCCTGCTTCGGATAGGACGTGCCCTCCCGCCAGTCACTGCCGACGGTCAGGGTGGTGGTGACGGCGTCGGCCGTGGCGCGTACCTGACTGCTCGGCACACCGACGGCCTCGGCCACGGACAGCGCGTTCGCCCTGCCCTGCGCCCCCGAGCTCTTCGGGTACGTGACCTGCGTCCGCGAGCTGGGATCGGCCTGCGCGTTCGCGGTGGCCCTGGCGAACCCCTTGCCCTGCAGGGCGCCCGCGATCGCCGTAGCCCGGCTGCCCACCGGCGCCAGCTCGCTGTCGTCGCCGGCCGTGCCGTTGACGACCGTGACGGCCAGCCCCTCCGCGGGTGCCGCCGCCGGCCCGGTCGCCGTCGGGCTCGCGGACGCGCCGCTCTCGCCCTTGCCGCTCTTGCCGCCCTTGTCGAAGGACACGTCGCCCCGGACCATCGACCACACCTTGTCCGCGTCCGCGGGCTTGGGAACCAGGTGGTTGGGGTCCAGCGGGTCCGGCACCGTGGGCATGGTCGTCATGGTGAACCGGTCCATCGGCACGGACTTGAGCTTCATCGCCAGGTCGTACAGCTTCTTGACCGTGCCGATCTCCTCGGAGACCTCAAGGGAGTCGGTGGCCGCCTCGGCCAGCCCCATCAGCCTGCCGCTGTCGGTGAAGGCGTTCTGGCCCTTCAGCGTGCGGATCATCGAGTTCATGTACATGTGCTGGGCCTTGGCGCGGCCCAGGTCGCTCTCGAAGGCGTGCCGGGTGCGCAGCCACTGCAGGGCCTGCTTCCCCTTGATCTTGTGGCTGCCCGCCTTCAGCTTCAGACCGGAACCGCCGGAGACGCCCGGCAGCGAGCGGTCCCACACGTTCTGCCGCACACAGACCTCGACGCCGCCGATGGCGTCCGCCATCTTCACCACGCCGCCGAAGTCGACCATCATCCAGTGGTCGATGTAGACACCCGTGAGGTTCTGCCAGGTGGCCAGCGTGCAGCCGGCCCCGCCGCGCTGCAGCGACATGTTGATGATGTTGTTCGTCTCGGGGTACTTCTCCCCGGTCTCGGGATCCTCGCACTCGGGGATCTTCACCCGGGTGTCCCGCGGGATGCTCACGACGGAGGCGCTCTTGCGGTCCGCGGAGACATGAACCAGCATCTGGACGTCGGCCAGCGGCTTGCTGCCCACCTGGTCCTTGCTGCCGCCGAGCTTCACGTTCTCTTTCGAGTTGCGGCTGTCGGAGCCGAGCAACAGGATGTTCAGCGGCGTCTGACCGGCCGCGTTGGGCTCCGTCCTCTTGACGTCCGACTCACCGTTGTTGCGCTTGCCCTTGGCTATGTTGCCGTTCAGATGGCGGTAGTAGAGGTATCCGGCGCCGGCCGTCCCGAGTATCAGTACCGCCAGGACCAGCGCGAACCACCGGAGTATGCGCCGGGGTTTGCCGCCCCGCCGGCTCGCCCGTCTGCCGCCGTCCCCGCCGTCGTCGCCGCCGTTCCCGCCCGGCGCGGTCCGCGCCGCCGGTACCTGCCGCGCCTGCGTGGAGTCGCCGCCGCTCGATTCACCCGTATCCGAGGAACCGTCACTCCGGCTTCGTTCCCCCGCGTGCGAGTCGCGTGGGCGAGCCCCCTCCCCACGCACACTGCTCTGCGCCATGTTCCTGCCTCCCCACCCTGCGCCTGACACAGGTCCGTCCTACGCCCTGTCAGACGTAGGACGGACCTGTTAGGTCACTTGGCGCACTCGACCTTGTCCGCCGTGGACTTCTCGACGTCCTCCGGCGCCGTCGACGGAGTGGTCAGAGAGACCCCGGCCCCCTTGAAGTCCTCACCGAGGGTCAGCGTGATCGCAGGGAGACCCTGGGAGTTGGTCACGCTCTTGCCCGGCTTCATGGCCGATCCGGACAGGCCCATGAGACCGGCGAGCCTGCGTGCCTGATCGGCCTGGTCGGGAGCGTACTCGACGGTTGTCTTCTTCAGCGCCGCCCCGGCGTTGCCCGCGTTCTCGGACTTCGTGATGCCCTCTTCGAGCTGCAGCCAGTTGAGGGTCTCCTGCGCGGAACCGGCGACCGCGCCGCCGTTGAGGACCCGCACGCGGACATCGGCGGGGTCGGCCTTGCTGCCCTTGAGGCGGGCGGCCTCGGCGGCCTTCTCCTTCTTCTTCTCCTGCTTGACCGCGGTGAGCGAGACGTCGTCCTTGATCAGGGCGAACATCTCCTTGGCCTTGGCCTCCTGGAGGACCACCGTGGCCTTGACCTTCTCGGCGGGGTTGTCGGCCACCGGCACGGTGGTGAAGGACAGGTTCTTGGTGGGGAACTTGCCCAGCTCGGTGCCCAGGTCGCGGAGCTTGGTGATGCTGCTGATCTTCGAGTCGACGGTCAGCGCCTCGGTACCCGCCTCCGCCAGCTTGAGCAGCTTGGTGGGGCTGGTGAGCGTGTCGTTCGACTTCAGCTTGCGCATCAGGGCGCTGAGGAACTGCTGCTGGAGCTCGATCCGGCTGAGGTCGCCGCCGAAGCCCACGGAGTGGCGGGTGCGGACGTAGGCGAGCGCGGTCTCGCCCTGGATGCTGTGCTCGCCCTTGGACAGCTTGAGCTTGGAGTCCGGGTCGTCGATGTCCTTGGCGAGACAGACGTCGACACCGCCGACCGCCGTGGTCAGTGTCTTGACCGCGTTGAAGTCGGCGATCATGAAGTGGTCCATCTTGACGCCGGTGAGCGCGGTGACGGTCCGCATCGTGCAGCTCGGCGTCCGGCCCTCCTGGCCCAGGCTCTCGTTGAAACGCGTGGCCAGCGTGCCCGGGATGACCTTGGTGGAGCCGTCCTCCTGCTCCGTCGGACAGTCCGGGATGTCGGTGATCAGGTCACGCGGGATGCTCATCGCGGTGGCGTTCGTACGGTCCTTGGACACATGCAGCAACACCGTGGTGTCGGCGTGACCGGGGCTGTCCGAGTCGCCGTAGCCGTCGTTCCCGTCGCCGGTGCGTTTGTCCGTGCCCACCACCAGGACGTTGATCGCCCGGTCCTTGCTGAAGCCGCCGGTACCCGCGCCGTCGTCGGAGACGGACGTGATGTTGCCGTTTAGATGCCTCCAGTAGAGGTACCCGGCGGCACTCGTACCGACGAGCAGGAAGGCCATCGTGCCGCCCGTCCAGAGCAGTATCTTCTTGCCCCGCGACTTCTTGGGCCGGCCCTTGCGCCGCCCGGGCGGCGGGCCCTCGGGCGCACGCCGTCTGCGCGGGCCGGGCACCGCGGGTTCCGCCGGTGCCTCCTCCGGTGTCCCCTTCCGCTCCCGGCCCGGAGCGGTGCGCCCGCGCGGTGGCGCGGCGGCGCCCGCCGTTCTGCGGGAACGGGGACCCGGGACCGCCGACTGCGGTGCGGAACTCTGCAGTCGCAGTTCGTAGTCGCCTGTGTTCGGGTTGAGTACCCACTGGTCTGCGGGGTCGATATCGTCCGCCCGCCCACGGCCTTGCGCGTCCACGGTTGCTTGAGTCCTCCGTCGGGGCCACGCGGCGTCTTTTCCCCCTCAGAAAGACGCTCGGTCAGTCGGTCCAACCAGTGCGCGGCTCCCAGGACATACCTCGGGCCGGGTGCACCGGATCGCTCACACTATCCGGCCGGATCGGCGTCGAGCGACGACGGTGACGCATTCCACGTCCCTACAACCGGGCAATCCGCCCAATTCTTTGAACGTACGTTCCCGCTCTTGGTATGCCCTTTACTCGGAGGGCTGTTCGGGCATTAACCGCACACGTCCTCGGCGGCCGTGTTGCCCCGGAAAGTCGGCGCGGGAGTCGGTGCGGGGTCCGGCGTCACCGAGGTCCTGTCGGCCCGCTTTCCGCCCGATTTGCCGTCGTCCGCGCCCGACCCGGATCCGGGAGCCTCCTCCTGGCCCCCACCATCCGGTCGATAGCGCTCGAAGTCGTATGAATAACCCCGCCTGTCCTGGCTGTCGACGGGCTCCGGAGTGCTCCTCTTCGCCCCGGAATCCTCCGGAACCTCCTTCGCGACCTCCAACGGCGCGTCCCTGCGCAGCCGCTCGAAGAGTTTCTCCGCCTCGGGTTCCACGAGCTGGTCGCGATTGGCGTCGAGGGCGTACGACTCCCTCGGCACGGTAAGGAACTGCACCCGTTCGGTGGGGATGTTGCGCATACCGCGCACCAGGTCGTACAGCCCCCGCAGATTCGCCAGTCCGGGGTCGGTCGTGAGGGACGACGTCGCCGCGTCCAGCACGGGATAGAGCTTCGCGGGATTCAGCAGTACGTCATTGCTGCGCACCTTGTTGACGAGCGCGCCCAGGAAACGCTGCTGGCGGTCCATACGGTCGGTGTCGCTGCCGTCGCCGATGGTCTTGCGGGCCCGCACGTAACCGAGGGCCTGCTCGCCGTCGAGCCGCACCTTGCCCGCGGGCAGCCGCAGTTTCGCGGCGGGGTCGTCGATCGGCTCCTTCAGGCACACCTCGACGCCGTCGACCGCCTCGACCATGTCCTTGAACCCGTGGAAGTCCACCACCATGTGATGGTCCACGCGCACGCCGGTCAGCTTCTCGACGGTACGGATCGTGCAGGCCGGACCGCCGCTCTGGAAGGCGTAGTTGAACATCGAGAACACGGGCGCGGCGCGGGCGCCGTCCGGACCCCGGCAGCTCGGTATGTCGACCATGAGGTCGCGGGGGAGCGAGACGGCGGTCGCGCTGCGCCGGTTCGCCGCGAGGTGCAGCAGGATCGTGGTGTCCGAACGCTCGGTGCCGGAGTCCCTGCCGTACTTGCGGTTCCCGTCCCCGGACCGCGAGTCCGACCCGATCAGCAGGATGTTCTGCGCGGCGCGTACCAGTGCGGTGGGCCGCTCCCGCTCGTAACGGGCGAGTTCGGCGGCCGTGTCGTCGTCCGAGGTGATGTTGGCGTTCAGCTTCTCGTACACCGCCCAGCCGGCTCCCGCGGCGCCGACGAGGGTCACGGCGACGCCGATTCCCGTCCACCGCAGCCACCGTCTGCGGCGCCGGGCGACACCGGTTCCGGTGGCGGCGGAGCCCATGCCGGGCCCGACCGCCCCGTCACCACGCGTCCCACCGGTCCGGCTCACCACGCTGACGCCTCCTCCCACTGGCCGTGCCGTGCCCCCTACGACCATGACGCGCTTTGGGGGCGGGGGGCCTCGGGTGGTGGGCCGAACGGGGGATGCGGGCGAGTGAGGGCGTGCCCAAAACTAGGCACCCAGGGGCGCGGGGAACTGCGCGAAGGGGGGCGAGGGGGCGAAGCCCCCATGCGGTGACGATGGGGGTCCCCCCGGTCGAACGAAGCCGAGACTGGGGGCGGGTTAGGGGCGGCGAGGGCGAGGAAACGCCTCAGCGGGCCGTCGACGTGACCCGTTCACTCTCGATGCGCTTCGCGAGCGCGTCCTCCCCGAGCCGGTCGAGGTTCCGGCACAGCACCACGGACCCCCCGGCACCCAGCGGGGCGTACAGCCCGGCGCTCAACCCCTCCCACGTGTCATAGGACAACGCGGACAACAACCGCCCCCCGGGCCCCGTCAGATCGAGCGCCCCCGCGTCCCCCCGGGCCCGCTCGACCACCTCCGCCCCCGAAAGCTCCGCCCCGGCGACGACCAGCGCGGCGGACTCCGGGTCCACCGGCCCGTACGGCCGGAACACGTCCCCCTGCCCGGGCACCTCGACCGCGTAGTCGGCGTATCCCGCCGGCACCTGCGCGAAGCGGCGCCCCAGCGGCGCGAGCGACAGCGCCACCCGCTCCCCGGAGCAGGCGAGCCCGGCCTCGAACTGCCCGGGCCCGGCGACCACATGATCGGCGTCCCCCGCGTCACCCCCGACCTGCGCCACGACACCCACCGAGGAACACGCGAGCAGCCACACCGCCGACTGCCAGTGCGCGGGCAGCAGCAGCGCCACCCGCTCGCCGGGCTCGGCGCCCAGTTCGCCCTGGAGCAGATTGGCGGTCTTGGCCACCCAATTGGCGAAGGTGGCCACGGACAGTTCGACACGTTCGCCCGTGGCGTCGTCGTAGAAGGTCACCAGGGGGCGCGCGGGATCCGCGGCGAGCGCGGATCGCAGCAGGTCGGCAGGGGTGCGGTCGATGGCGGTCACGGGACGCAAGCGTACGCGGGCGACCGCCCGGGCGGGGGAGTCAGGGGCACCGGTTCGGCGGAGTACGACCGACGGTCCGTCACATCCCGGATGGACAGATAAGTCTGACTATGTCCAGGATCAGGGGCATGCGCGGACATCTAGCTTCCTCGATCGCCGTCACCTGTGCGGCCGCCCTGGCCCTCCCGCTGACCCTGTCCTCGGATGCCGCGGCCACGCCCTCGGCGGCCGAGAGACGGACCACCGGCAATTCGACCCCGGGCGGCACGACCCCCGGCAGCACCCAGTCCCTCCCGCTCACCCCTCTCACTCCCAGCACCCCGCCCTCCTCCTCGCCCTCCTCCTCGCCCTCGTCCCCGTCCCCGGGAGACCGCACCGTGCCGCCGCCGGCGCTCGCCCCGGCCCAGGGACTGGCCCGCCGGGACGTCCGGCACTTCTCCCTCGTGGGCGTCGTATGGGACGACCCGGACAGCGAACTCCACGGCCGGGTCCAGGTCCGTACCCGCGCGACCGGCACCCTGAAGTGGTCCGCCTGGCAGGACGTGGACACCCACAACCACGAGCACGCGGCCGACCCGGACACCGCGGAGCGCGCCTCCGGCCGGGTACGGGGCGCCACGGCACCCCTGTGGGTGGGCGACTCGGACGGTGTGGAGGTCAGGGTCCAGGGCGAGGCCGACGGCCGGGCGGGCGCCGACGGAAGAGCCCTCACCGCCGAGCCCCTCCCCAAGGGCCTGCACGTCGAACTGGTCGACCCCGGCGCGGAACCCCCGCCCCAGGGCCCCGAACTGAACGCCCCGCCCCCCGGCGTCCTGACCGCCGAGTCCGCGGCGGCGGCCTCCGCCGTCAACGCCGAGCTCGCGCCCATCGGTGCCACCGAGATCCCGGCCCTGAGCCGGAAGGAGACCCGGGCCGACCTGCTGGCGACCCGTGGCGAGGAGACGGACGCGACGGTTACGACGGGTACTGCCACTGGTGCCGGGGGTACGGCGGACACCGTCGCCGCGAACGCGAACCAGCGTGCGAAGCCGTACATCGGCGCCCGTCCGCGCATCGTCACCCGCCGGGGCTGGGGCGCCGACGAGGGGCTGCGGGAGTCGAACTTCAGCTACACGAAGACCGTGAAGGCCGTCTTCGTCCACCACAGCGCCTCGGGCAACAACTACCGCTGTGCGCAAGCGCCTTCAGTCATCCGCAGTATCTACCGCTACCACGTGAAGAGCAGTGGCTGGCGCGACATCGGCTACAACTTCCTCGTCGACAAGTGCGGAAACATCTACGAGGGCAGGGCCGGTGGCGTGGCCAAGCCGGTGATGGGCGCACACACGCTCGGTTTCAACAGCAAGAGCATGGGGATCGCCGTCCTCGGAAGTTTCGGCACCGCGAACCCGCCCGCCGCCTCGGTCAAGGCCGTCGCGAAGCTCACGGCATGGAAGCTCGGCCTCTACGGGGCGAACCCGCGCGGCAAGACCTATCTCAAGTCGGGAGGCGGAAATCTGTACCGAAAAGGAAAGAACGTACGACTCAATGTAATCTCCGGTCACCGGGACGGATTCGCCACCGCATGCCCGGGCGGGCGGCTCTACGCGAAGCTCGGCAAAGCCCGTGCCACTTCGGCCCGCTACCAGGGGCGATGACGTCCGGCCGGTGGGAACGGTGAGGCCCGGCAAGCCCGGTCGCCCGAACCCGGCGGCTCCCCACGGCCACCTTCCAGAGGTGCCCCACAGCCATCGCGACGGTCTGCATACACTGGCCGGTCGAATGACCGTTCGACCGGCCCCAGCAGGAAGCAGAGACGACAGGTGACAGAAGCGATCCTCCTGGTCGGCGGCAAGGGCACACGGCTGCGCCCCCTCACGGTGCACACGCCGAAACCGATGGTTCCGGCGGCGGGCGTACCGTTCCTCACGCACCAGCTGGCACGGGCGAGAGCGGCGGGGGTCGAGCACATAGTGCTCGCCACGTCCTACCTGGCCGAGGTCTTCGAGCCCTACTTCGGCGACGGCTCGTCGCTGGGACTCCACATCGAGTACGTCACCGAGGACGAACCCCTCGACACCGGCGGCGCGATCCGGAACGTGGCCTCCCATCTGCGATCCGCCCCCGACGACCCCGTACTGATCTTCAACGGGGACATCCTGACCGGCCTGGACATCCCGGCCCTGGTCGACACCCACCGGTCCTCGGGCGCGGACGTCTCGCTGCACCTGACACGGGTGACGGACCCGCGGGCGTACGGGCTGGTCCCGACCGACGCCTCGGGCCGCGTACAGGCGTTCCTCGAAAAACCCCAGACCCCCGAGGAGATCGTCACCGACCAGATCAACGCGGGCGCGTACGTCTTCCGCCGGTCGGTCATCGACTCGATCCCCGTCGGCCGTCCCGTATCGGTCGAACGGGAGACCTTCCCGGACCTGCTGGCCGCCGGGGCCCACCTCCAGGGCATGGTCGACTCCACGTACTGGCTGGACCTGGGCACTCCCCAGGCCTTCGTCCGCGGCTCCGCCGACCTGGTCCTCGGCAGGGCGCCGTCCCCGGCCGTCCCGGGCCGCTGCGGGGACCGCCTGGTCCTGCCGGAGGCCACCGTCGCGCCGGGCGCCAAACTCACCGGTGGCACGGTCGTCGGCAGCGGCGCGACCGTGGGCGAGGGGGCGCGCGTCTCCGGCAGCGCGATCCTGGCGGACGCCGTGGTCGAACCGGGCGCGGTCGTCACGGACTCCCTGATCGGCGCCCGCGCCCGGGTGGGCGCCCGCTCGGTCCTCACAGGCGTGGTCGTCGGCGACGGAGCGACGGTGGGCCCGGACAACGAACTCCGATCCGGCGTACGCGTCTGGTGCGACGCCCGCATCCCGGGGGCGTCCCTCCGCTTCTCGTCGGACCAGTAGCGGATCGCCTTCGGCCCCGCCCCTCAGGGGCGCGGGGAACTGCGCACCGAGGGGCGGGGGCGGGAGAACCTCACAGCAACCCGATGTCCCCGCGGGGCATCTTCGGATGCCGCCGAGCCGGCGTACGCCCGCTCAACAGGATCAGCCGGGCAGCCCGATGCCGCTGCCCCGCGTAAGGCTCCAGCAACTCCAGCATCACGGAGTCGTCCGCATCCCGGTCCCCGGCCAACGCATATCCCACGATCCCCGGCAGATGAAGGTCACCGACCGTCACCGCGTCCGCCGCCCCATGGCTCCGCTGCACCACCTCCGCCGAGGTCCACGGCCCCACCCCGGCCACCACCTCAAGCCGCTCCTGAGCCGCGACCGGAGCGAACGCCACAGCCTCCTCCATCCGCCGAGCCACCCGCACGGCCCGCAGAATCGTCGACGCCCGCTTGTTGTCGACGCCGGCCCGATGCCACTCCCACGAGGGAATCAGCGACCAGACCCGCGGCTCGGGCATGACGAACATGCGCCCTTCCACGGGCCCGGGCGCGGGCACGCCGTACTTCCGCACGAGCAGCCGCCACGCCCGGTACGCCTCGTCGGTGGTGACCTTCTGCTCCAGGACCGACGGAATCAGCGACTCCAGGACCAGCCCGGTACGCGTCAGCCGCAGCCCGGGCCGCCGATGCCGGGTCATCGCGACCAGCCGGTGCCGGGGCTCGAAGGCGTCGGGATCGTCGGCTTCCCCGAGCAGCTGGGGAAGCCGGTCGAGCAGCCACTCGGCCCCGGGCCCCCACGCCTGTCCCCGCACCACACCCGCGCGGGCGGACACCCGCAGGGTCCCGGGCCCGACAGGGGTGAGGCTGGCCCGCCACACGGATCCGTCCGGCGTCGCGCGGAAGGTGGGATCGGCGGGCCCCCGCCGCAACGGCCCGAGCACGAGCCCCAGATCGAGCGGCCACGGCGGCACCCATTCCCGCGTCCGCCCTGTTTCCTCGGCCGCAGCCGACCGGGGCGCAGGCACGACGACATGCCCGCCGCGCACGGTCGTACGCGTGGGCCGCTGTTCGAAGCGTCCGGCCACGGATGAGTTCCTTCGGTAGGAAGCCGCTCAGCTGCTTGTGCTGCATGGGCTGCTCGGGCTGATGCACACACAGGGCTGGGCGGCAGCCACCAGTCACCGATCACCAGCCATCAGGTCATCGCACCTCGATGAAGGCCCCCGCATCCCGTGCGGCCCGGGCCTTCGGCTCCTCCGCCGCGTGCCCGACGGCGACGGCCCCCATGGGATCCCAGTTCTCCGGCAGCGCGAGCACGTCCCGGACGACGTCCCGGCAGAACATCGTGGACGACACCCACGCGGAACCGAGCCGCTCCCCGGCGAGCGCGACCAGGAAGTTCTGTACCCCGGCGCCGGTGGCGACCACGAACATCTCCCGCTCGGCCCCGTCGCGCCGGGCGTCGCCGTACGTGTGGGACCCGTCCATGACGAGACACGGCACGACGAGATACGGAGCCCGGCGCAGCACGTCCCCGCGGCGCACCCGCTTGGCGATGGACTCCGCGCTCTTCCCGTCCCGCTCCAGATCGGCGATCCAGGCATCGCGCATGGCGTCCAGCAGCCGCGTACGCGCCCCGGCCGTCTCCAGGAGGACGAATCGCCACGGTGTCGTGTGGTGCGGGGCAGGCGCGGTCACCGCCGCGGCCACCGCACGCCGTACGGCACCGGGGTCGACGGGCTCGTCGGTGAAGGCCCGTACGGTACGCCGCTGGGTGACGGCCTCCCGTACGGCCTCGGAGGTGCCGAGCCGGAACATGTCGTCGCGCGCGCCCCGGACCATGCCCCGTGTCCCTTCCTCCGCGCCGCCGTCCGTGCCGACCACGTGGGACAGCCCGCGCACGACGGCGACGGGCAGCCCGGCGGCCTTGCCCTTGACCAGGTCACCGGCGGCGGCCAGCTCGTCGGCGGTGGCGACGACGGTGGCGCCCAGCGGATTCCCGTGCGCGTCCGTGCCGCCCCGCAGATCGTCGAGCACCCGCACTCCGGCGGCCCCGATCGCGACATCGGTGAGCCCGGTCCGCCAGGGCCGGCCGAAGGTGTCCGTGACGAGGACGCCGACCTCGACACCGAGCGCGTCCCGCAGGCCGTCCCGGATCGTGCGGGCGGAGGCGTCGGGGTCCTCGGGCAGCAGCAGTACGGTCCCGGCGGGTGTGTTGGAGGCGTCGACCCCGGCGGCGGCCATCACGAGCCCCTGCCGGTTCTCCACGATCCGCAGCGGACCGCGCCGGGCCACGACCCGTACGGTCTCGGCGTCGATGGCGGCCTCGCGGTCCATGGCCTCGACGACGCGGCCCTCGGCCTTGGACACGATCTTGGACGTGACCAGCAGCACGTCCCCGTCCACGAGCCCCGGCCCGGCGCCTGCACCGGCACCGGCACCGGTGCCTGCACCGGCACTGGCGATCAGCTTGGCGAGGTCGTCCCCCGGCCGTACCTCGGGCAGCCCAGGCAGCGCCCAGACGCGATAGCCGGGCGCATCGGGGTTGCCGCCGTTCTCGCTGCCGCTCTCATTCTCATTCTCATTCTCATTCTCATTCTCGTTGTCGCTGTCGCTCAAGCGCCCCGCACCTCCTCGGCCAGCGTCAGTGCCTCGCGGGCCATCTCGGCCGTCGCGTCGAGGTCGGTCATCATCAGCGGGACGGCCCGGCACCGGATGCCCGCCTCCGTGACCCGCTCGACGACCGCGGCGTCCACCGTGTCGACCAGCCAGCCGTCGAGGAGCCCGGAGCCGTAGTGCTCGGCGACCGCCGCCGCGGTGGACTCGACGCCGACGGCCGCGAGCACCTTGTCGGCCATGCCGCGCACGGGCGCGTCCCCGACGATGGGGGAGAGGCCGACCACCGGCACCCCGGCCTCGGCGATCGCCTCCCGGATGCCCGGCACGGCGAGGATCGTGCCGATGGACACGACGGGGTTGGACGGCGGGAAGAGGATCACGTCCGCGGAGGCGATGGCCTCCAGCACCCCGGGGGCCGGCTTGGCCTGGTCGGCTCCCACGGGCACCACCGCGTGCGCCTCCACGGAGGCCCGCAGCCGCACCCAGTACTCCTGGAAGTGGACGGCCTTGCGCTCGCCGTCGATCTCGACGGCCACATGCGTCTCGACGCGGTCGTCGGACATGGGGATCAGCCGGACACCCGGCTTCCACCGGTCGCACAGCGCCTCGGTGACGGCGCTGAGCGGATATCCGGCGCTCAGCATCTGCGTGCGCACGATGTGCGTCGCGAAGTCCCGGTCGCCCAGTCCGAACCAGGAGGGACCGGCCCCGTAGGCCGCCAGCTCCTCCTTGAGGTGGAACGTCTCCTCGGCCCGCCCCCAGCCCTGTTCCTCGTTGATACCGCCGCCGAGCGTGTACATCACCGTGTCGAGGTCCGGGCAGACCTTCAGCCCGAAGAGGTGGATGTCGTCCCCGGTGTTGCCGATGACGGTGATGTCCGCGTCCGGCGCGGTCTGCTGGAGACCACGCAGGAACCGGGCACCGCCGATGCCGCCTGCCAGAACCACAATGCGCATGGCATGCAGTCTTGCAGGCGGCTACGACAACGTGTCAGCCGGTTACGAGACCTCGGCCATCGAGCACCGGGCGTTGGGCGTCCCCGCGGTCGAACGGAGGTACGACTCGGGGAGCATCGGCATCTCCGTCAGGCCGGGGTGGTAGACGTGCAGGCTTATGGCCGGTTCGAGCGAGTCGTTGACCACCTCGTGCGCGTAGCCGGGCGCGAACACCCGCTGCGTTCCCGCGGCCAGCGCGCGCGTGCCTCGTTCGGTGCGCTCGGTCAGCGTCCCCTCCAGGACGGTCAGCACACCGGAGGACGGGCCGTGGTCGTGCAGCCCGCTGCCCTGCCCGGGGACCCAGGACAGCAGCCACACCTCGTAGCCGGGGCCGGTGCGCAGCCGGTGGTACCAGCGGGAGGCGGCGTCGTAGCGGACGAGGTGTTCCCACTGGGAGCGGTCGGCGGCGAGGGAGCGGGCGAGGCCGACGAACTCGGCCACGGTGGCCGGGTGTTCGCGCGGCGGCTGGAGGAGGTGCGGTACTTCGAGGATGTCGCCGGCGATCTGGAGGTCGCTGTCGCTGTTCATGGAGTGCGGTGGTTTCCTCGGCGGAAGAGAGTGCTGGAGGTCTGGGATGTCACGTACCGGCCGCCCGGATCGCGGGCGTGAGGTGTGCCCCGGTGAGGGCGGGCCCTGGTACGGGCGGGAGGGACCAGCGGCCGGTCTCAGTGGACTCGGCGGCAGCGGGAGCGCGGTGTGCTCAACAGCTGCGACAGCAACAGCTACAGCGAGCGTGGACAGCACCGAGGGACCCGGCGATGCGGGTCGAGGTGAATGTCGAGTTCGCGAGCATGCCCACCAGCACACCGGTTCACACCCGGACTGTCAACTTGACGTCCGATATGTGGGAGATCTTTCACCTCATCCGGGCGATCTCGGAGGTGAAAGGTTTGTGCAGGAGGTTGCCGGGACACATGGCGCACAACCGGGCGCACGAAACTCGGCGCGACCCCGTGATCCCTGTGTGATCCCAGTGATCCTCAGTGTGATCCGGTTCGCTTCGTCGATCGTGTCGGAACGAGATCGAACTCCTGGGCGTCTTCCTCTGTACAAGTCCTGTGCGGAGTCGGTGTCCCGCTGGCTCTCTTTCGGCTGTCAGGGTTTATGCCGATTTGAACACTTTCCGCATAGCCTTGGTTCCGCAGAGTGAATAAGGGGCCCAATAGCAGATCTCGGCTTGACTGGGCCGGAGCAGCGCAATTGTAATTTCACTCGTGTCGTTCAGCCGAAATCGGTAGCGGCAGTATCACGGGGACGCGAGACGGACGAGGGGCGCACATGACCGAGCTGTTTCAGGAACTGCTGGTCGACGAGGCCGAAGAGGAGATCGGCTGGCAGGAGCGGGCGCTCTGCGCGCAGACCGACCCCGAGTCCTTTTTCCCCGAGAAGGGCGGCTCCACCCGCGAGGCGAAGAAGGTCTGCCTCGCCTGTGAGGTCCGCTCGGAATGCCTTGAATACGCCCTCGCCAACGACGAGCGCTTCGGTATCTGGGGCGGTCTGTCCGAGCGTGAGCGGCGCCGCCTGAAGAAGGCCGCCGTCTGATCGTGGCTCGACAGAGACCAGAAGTGACCTGATCGCATCCGGTCGCACTTCGGTCACACTCTGATCGGGTTCCGATCGAACGGCGCACACCCCTACGTAGTGATACGTAACGCACGGCCCGTCGCGGGTGGGTTGTCCACAGGCGGCGGGCCGCGCCGTTGTGCAGCCGTTAGTGTGGGCCTCCGTCCGAGACGCCCCGTGATCCCCCGTGGGCACAGGCGTCCACCGCAGTCCAGCGAACCGGGGCCCGTACCTCGATGTCCGTGCACAGCCATTCGGCAGGTCAGTACGACACTGCCCCCGCAGCGTTCGACCCGGCCGGCCCGATGGTGTCCGACCCCGGTCGCCCGCCGGAGTTCCCGAGGCACGTGGTCACCGCCGTGCTCGTCTCGCACGACGGTGCCCGCTGGCTGCCCGACGCCCTGTCCGGGCTGCTCGGCCAGGAGCGCCCCGTGCAGAACGCCGTGGCGGCCGACACCGGCAGCGCGGACGCCTCCGCGCAGCTGGTCACCGACGCCCTCGGCGCCGACCGGGTGCTCCACCTCGCCCGGCGCACGGGCTTCGGCCAGGCCGTCGAGGAGGCCGTCCGCATCGCGGGCGTGCTGACCCCGGACGACCTTCCGTACCTGAAGCGCCCCAGCGGCTGGGACCCCGTCACCCGCACCTGGCGCGACGACACGTACGACCTGCCGGAGCTGCCGCACGGCGAGCCCGTGCAGTGGCTGTGGCTCCTGCACGACGACTGCGCCCCGGAGCCCGACGCCCTGGCCCAGCTGCTGCGCGTCGTGGAGAACGAGCAGGAGCTCGGCAAGGACGTCGCCGTCATCGGCCCCAAGCTCCGCGGTTGGTACGACCGCAGACAACTCCTCGAAGTCGGCGTGACCATCGCCCACAGCGGCCGCCGCTGGACCGGCCTCGACCGGCGCGAGCAGGACCAGGGCCAGCACGACCACGTGACTCCCGTGCTGGCCGTCTCCACCGCCGGCATGCTGATCCGCCGCGAGATCTACGAAGAGCTGGGCGGCTTCGACCGCAGGCTGCCCCTGATGCGCGACGACATCGACCTCTGCTGGCGCGCCCAGTCCGCGGGCCACCGCGTCCTGGTCGCCCCCGAGGCGGTCGTACGGCACGCCGAGGCGTCCTCCCGCGAGCGCCGCACCGTCGACTGCGTGGGCCGCACCTCCGCCTCCCCGCACAAGGTCGACAAGGCGGGCGCCACCTACACCCTCCTCGTCAACGCCCGCACCGCGGTCCTGCCCTGGATCCTCGTGCGGCTCGTGCTCGGCACCCTGCTGCGCACGGTCGCGTACCTCGTCGGCAAGGTCCCCGGGCAGGCGGTCGACGAGATCCGCGGGCTCCTGGGCACCCTGCTGCGCCCGGAGCGCATCATCGCGGGCCGGCGCAGGCGCGGCAGCCCGCAGATCGACAAGGACGAACTGCGGGCGCTGTTCCCGCCCCCCGGAGCCACCGTCCGGGCCACCGTCGAACAGGCCGCCGGCAACCTCGTGGGCCGCTCCGACCCCGAGCTGAACGCGGCGGGACGCCACGGCAGCGCGGTCGAGTCCGGACCGGGCGGCGACGACGCCGACTTCCTCCAGGTCGAGCAGTTCGCCCGCCTCAAGCGCGTCGCCCGCAAGCCCGGGCCGATGGTCTTCGTGGTGCTGCTCTTCTTCACCCTCATCGCCTGCCGTGAACTCCTCGGCGGCGGTGCGCTCTCGGGCGGCGCGCTGCTGCCCGCCCCCGGGGACTCCTCCGAACTGTGGTCGCGCTACCTGGACGGCTGGCACCCCGTCGGAGCCGGGGGCACGCAGTCGGCGCCGCCCTACCTCGCGCTCGTCGCCATGCTCGCGAGCGTGCTGTTCGGCTCCGCCGGCCTCGCGGTCACCGTCCTGCTGATCGGCTCGGTACCGCTGGCCGGCTTCGCCGCCTACTTCGTCTCCCGGCCGCTCGTCGAGTCGCGCCTGCTGCGCGCCTGGGCGTCCGTCGCGTACGCCTTCCTGCCCGCCGCCACCGGCGCGCTTGCGGGCGGCCGTCTCGGCACCGCCGTGCTCGCCGTCCTGCTGCCCCTCATCGCGCGCGCGGGCATCGCGGCGAGCGGCCTCGCCTCGGAGTCCGGCCGCGGCAGCTGGCGTGCCACCTGGGCGTACGCGCTCCTGCTGACCCTCGCCACCGCGTTCACGCCGATCGTGTGGCCCATCGCGCTGGTGCTCGGTGTCGCCCTGGCGGTCGTGCGCCGCGGTGACATCGCCGCCTACGGGCTGCGCTTCCTGGTCCAGCTCGGCATCCCGCTGCTGGCCCTGGCCCCCTGGTCGCTCACCCTGCTCCCGTTCGGCTTCTTCCAGGAGGCCGGCATGGAGTACGAGTCGGGGGCGGCCTCCGCGCTCGACCTGCTGGGCGCGAGCCCCGGCGGACCCGGCACGGTCAGCGGGCTGATGCTCATCGGCATCGTGTGCGCCGCCGTGGCCGCCCTGATGCGCGCGGAACGGCAACTGGGCATCTGGGCCGCCTGGACGGCCGCCCTGGTGGCGCTCGTCTTCGCCGCCCTCTCGAACGGCTCCACCTGGGCGGGACCCGCCACCCTCGTCTACGGCCTCGCCTTCCTCGCCGCCGCCGCGCTCGGCGCCGACGGGGCACGCTCGCGCGTGGCCGAGCAGAGCTTCGGCTGGCGTCAGCCGGTCGCCGTCCTCATCGCCTTCGCCTCGGCCGCCGGGCCCCTGCTCATCGCCGCCGGCTGGATGATCCGCGGCGCGGACGGTCCCCTGGAGCGACGCGATCCCGTCCAGGTGCCCGCGTTCGTGGCCGAGGAGAGCGGCACCCGCGACCAGGCCCGCACGCTCGTCCTCGGCAGCGACACGGCGTCCAAGGTCGGCTACACCCTCGTCCGCGGCTCCGGCGCCCGCCTCGGCGACGCCGAACTGGCCGCTGCGGACGGCGAGAACAAGACGCTCGACAAGGTCGTCGCCAACCTCGTGGCGGGCTCCGGCGCCGACCAGGCCGACCAGCTCGGCGGCTTCGCCGTGCGGTACGTCCTGGTGCGCGACGGCGCGCCCCGCGAGGTCGGCCGTGTCCTGGACGCCACACCGGGCCTGAGCCGGCTCAGCCAGCAGGACGGCAGCGCCCTGTGGCGCGTCGACCGGCAGGTCGCGCGCGCGGCCATCGTGCCCGCCTCCGGTGACCCGCAGCCCATCGCGGCCGGCCCCGTCGAACTGCACACCAAGATCTCCGCCGGTGCCGAGGGCCGCGTCCTGCGCCTCGCGGACACCGCCGACGAGGGCTGGACGGCCACCCTCGACGGGCAGCCGCTCACCAGGACCACGGTCGACGGCTGGGCCCAGGGCTTCGAACTGCCCGCCACCGGGGGCCGCCTCGACGTCACCTTCGAGGCGCCGTTCGGTCACACCGGCTGGCTGTGGGCCCAGGGCGCGCTCGCCGTCGTCCTCGTGGTGCTCGCGCTGCCGGGACGCCGCCGCGATGTCGACGACGACCTCCCCGAGGAGGCCGTCGTACCCGTCGAGTCCGCGTCCGGCGAGGGTCGCAGGGCCCGCCGTCTGCGCGCGCAGGCGGAGGCCGAACAGACCGAGGAGGCCGCACAGGCCGGGCAGGCCGGGGAGTCGGAGCGGTCCGCCCCGTTCCCGCCCGACGCCCCGCCCGCTCCGGGGGAGGCGCCCGCGGTCGCCCCCATCCCGCAGCAGCAGTCCTACGACGAGTGGGACGCGACGACGTACGGCGCCGAGTACGGCACCTATGACCAGCAGCAGTACCAGGGCACCCCGCAGTACCCCGCGGGCACGTACGAGCAGCAGCAGTACCAGACGGACCCGTACCAGGCGGACCACTACGACCCGTACGCGGCGTACGGCACGGGGAACGCGGGGTACGACCCGTCGCAGACCTCCTACGAGCAGGGTTACGACCCGTCGTACGACGCGGCGCAGCAACAGCAGCAACAGCAGCAGCAGCAACAACAACAGCAGCAACAGCAACAACAACAGCAGCAACCGCCGCACGGCACCGACAGTGAGCGCCCCGACGGGAGCCAGCAGTGAACCGCACCACCGTGTCCCTGATCGCCGGTGTGGCCGCGCTCGCCGCCGTCACCGGCTTCGCCTCCATGTCCGAGCCGCAGGCCGCCGGGGAGGACACGGCCAAGGCGGCCGCCCAGCTGCCCGTGGAGCGCACCAGCCTGCTCTGTCCGGCTCCGAGCACCTCGGACCTCGCCGAGACCGCGTACACGTCCTTCACACCCGTCACCAAGGGCACCGGTGCGAGCGGCAAGGCCGAGCTGGTGGCCGCAGGCGCGCAGTCGGCCGACGAGGACGGCGACGAGGACGAGAAGCAGGACGGCGAGCAGAACGACAAGAAGGACGGCGACAAGGACGGCAAGAAGGAGAAGCCCGTCCTGGCGCCGAAGGAGCCCGGGAAGCCGGTCACGGCCAAGGCCTCCGGCGCGGAGTCGCCCGCGCTGGTCGGCACGGCCGAGGGCAGGTTCGCACCCGGCTGGGCCGTCCAGCAGACCACCGAGGTCGAGGCGGGCACCGGCCGCGGCCTGCTCGGCACCAGCTGCTCGGCCCCGGACACCGACTTCTGGTTCCCGGGCGCCAGCACCGCCAAGGAGCGCACGGACTACGCGCACCTGACCAACCCCGACGACTCCGCCGCCGTCGCCGACATCGAGCTGTACGGCAAGGACGGCGTCCTGAAGTCGACGGTCGGCGAGGGCATCAAGATCCCGCCGCACTCCAGCGAGTCGGTGCTCCTGTCGACCCTCATCGACGAGCCGGAGACCAACCTGACCGTGCACGTCACGGTCCGCAGCGGCCGGGTGGCCGCCGCCGTCCAGGCTCTCGACGACACGCTCGGCGGCGACTGGCTCGCCCCCTCGGCCGCGCCGGCGGGCAGCGTCGTCCTGCCGGGCATCCCGAAGGACGCCACCTCCGTACGACTGGTCGCGTTCGCGCCCGGTGAGGCCGACGCCGACCTGAAGGTGCGGCTCGCCTCGCCGACCGGCACGATCACCCCCGCCGGGCACGAGACGCTGCACGTGAAGGCCGGTATGACGGCCGCCGTCGACCTCGGCGACGTCACGCGCGGCGAGGCGGGTTCCCTCTTGCTGACGCCGACCGGGAAGTCCACCCCCGTCGTCGCGGCCCTGAGAGTCGTACGCGGCAAGGGCGACAACCAGGAGACGGCGTTCATCCCGGCCACGGGCCCGGTCGGCGCGCGCGCGACGGCCGCCGACAACCGTGCCAAGGGATCCACGCTCTCCCTGGTCGCCCCCGGCCGCGGCGCGAAGGTCAAGGTCACGGCCTCCGCGGGCAGCGACGGCGGAACGGCCGCCTCGAAGACGTACACGGTCAAGGCCGGCACCACGCAGAACGTCGAGCTGTCCGTACCCGCCGGCCTCAAGGGCACCTACGCGCTCACGGTGGAGCCGCTGTCCGGCGGGCCCGTCCACGCGTCGCGCATGCTCGAAGCGGCCGAGGGAGGCGTGCCCATGTTCACCGTGCAGACCCTCCCGGACGACCGGGGGACGGTGAAGGTACCGGACGCCGAGCAGGACCTCTCGGTGCTGCAGAAGTAGGGCGGTACCAGCACTCAGGAGGAGCCCCGGACCTGACCGGGGGTTCGATCCGTCCGGGGCTCGGTCAGGTCCGGGGCTCGGTCAGGTCCGGGGTTCGATCCGTCCGGGTCTCAGTCCTCGCCGTACCGGGGATCGACGGTCTCCGGTGTCAGGCCCAGTACCTCGGCGACCTGTTCCACCACGACCTCGTGCACCAGCGCGGCCCGCTCGTCGCGGCTCTTCGTACGGATCTCGACGGGGCGCCGGTAGACGATGACCCGGGCGGGGTGGCCCTCATGGGCCGGAGTGGTGCCGCCCAGGGGCACGGCCTCGTCGCCCCAGCCCTCGTCACCGGCCGGATCGAACCGGGGTACCTCCAGCACCATGAACTCGATGTCGGAGAGCTGCGGCCACCGCCGCTCCAGCCGCTCCACGGAGTCCTGCACCAGATCCGCGAACACCTCGGAGCGACTGGCCGAGAGGGGCACCTGCGGCGGCGCCACGGGCCCACGCATCCCGCGCCCGTGCCGATCACGACGACGGGGCCTGGGTTCGGCGGGACGGGGCGGTACGGGGTTGTCCATCACTGACGAAGAGTAGTCCCCGCGCCCTGCCGCCGCCCGCACACGGCACGCGTCCCGCCTGCGGCTACGGACCGCCGCTCCGTACGCCCGCAGGGACCCCGCATCCGGCATGTCGCAGGATGCGCATTCCGGCCAAGGTCGGGCTGGTTTCCGTATCCTCCAGGACCGCATGAATAGCGAAAATTGACAGCCTTTGTGCCGGATCGTGACCACTCCCGGGTCGGCCCGTCACCTCGTCAACACCCGTACCAGCAGGCCGAACAGGCCCGTCCGGACCCCCTTGTGTCAGGCGTCACAGCACGACACGGTGGAGTGACCCGAGGGAGAGTCGTCGCGGCCCGCTCAAGAGTGCGGTACCGTCCAACATCGTGAGCCCTGTACGTCGCTGTTCGCGCACCGCTTGCGGCCGTCCCGCCGTAGCGACGCTGACGTACGTCTACGCCGACTCGACCGCGGTCCTCGGCCCGCTCGCCACCTACGCCGAACCACACTGCTACGACCTGTGCGCCGAGCACTCCGAGCGTCTCACCGCGCCGCGTGGCTGGGAGGTCGTCCGGCTCGCCGGCGGCTCCGCTCCCTCCCGCCCCAGCGGTGACGACCTGGAAGCGCTTGCCAACGCGGTCCGCGAGGCGGCCCGCCCGCAGGAGCGGCCCACCCGCGCGGGAGGCACCACCACCCGCGGTGCCGACCCGATGGAGGTCGCCCGCCGCGGCCATCTGCGGGTCCTGCGCTCACCGGACTCCTGAACCCTCCCTCTTGGCAGGGGACTTCATCCCGTGAGTCCTCCGTGCCCTCTGTATCCCCTGTGTCCCGTGTGCATTCGGTGCGCGTTTCGCTCAGTGGTGCATGACCATTGACGTGCGCTTGTCGCGGACACGACCATTTTCCCCGGCCCATGAGAAATTGATTTCCGCCTGGTGGAATCGGGGGAGGCTCCGTGTACGTCCAGGAACTTGAGCCCTTGGCCGACTCGCTCGGCCTGTCCGCGCTCGTCGCGACCCTGCCCCTCGTCCTCGTCCTCGTCCTGCTCGGCGGGGTCCGCATGAAGGCGCACCTGGCCGGCCTCATCGGTCTCGCGGCCGCGGCCCTGGTCGCCACGCTCGCGTACGGCATGCCGGTGGGCCAGACCCTCTCCAGCGCCGCCCAGGGAGCGGTGTTCGGCCTCTTCCCCATCCTGTGGATCGTCGTCAACGCCCTCTGGGTCTACCGGATGACCGTCCGTACCCGGCACTTCGACATCCTGCGGCGCTCCTTCGGACGGCTCTCCGACGACCCCCGCATCCAGGCGCTCGTCGTCGCCTTCTGCTTCGGCGCGCTCCTGGAGGCCCTCGCGGGCTTCGGCGCGCCCGTCGCGATCTGCTCGGTGATGCTCGTCGCGCTCGGCTTCGACCCCGTCCGCGCCGCGGTGGTCGCGCTCGTCGCCAACACCGCGCCGGTCGCTTTCGGGGCGATGGGCACACCGGTCGTGACGCTCGCCCAGGTGACCGACCTGCCGCTGGACACCGTCGCCTCCGTGGTGGGCCGCCAGACCCCGCTGCTCGCCCTGGTGGTGCCCCTGGTGCTCGTCTTCCTGGTGGACGGCCGACGCGGCCTGCGCGAGACCTGGGTACCGGCGCTGGCGTGCGGAGTCGCCTTCGCCATCGCCCAGTTCGCCGCCTCCAACTACGTCTCCGCGCAACTCGCCGACATCGGGGCCGCCCTGGCCGGCGCGGGCGCGCTGATGGCGGTGCCGCAGGCGCGCAGGCCCGCCGCCGAACCCGTACGGGCCGCCGTGCTGACGGGCACCCGCAGCGAGGACCTGGACGAGGAGGACCCGCGCCGCGAAGTGCTGCGCGCGTACGCCCCGTACGTACTGATCGTGGTGATCTTCTCCATCGCCCAGATCCCGCCCGTCAAGGACCAGTTGGCGAAGGCGACCCGGATCTTCGACTGGCCCTTCCTGAATGTCGTGAATCCGGACGGCGACCCCGTCGGCGGCAATGTCTTCACCTGGCCGATCGTGTCCACCGGAGGCACGCTGGTGCTGCTCGCCGGCGTGTGCACGGCAGTCGTTCTCGGGGTGCACGCGCGCGTGGCGCTCAAGGAATGGGCGGCCACCGTGCACGAGTTGAGGTTCGCGATCCTCACCGTCACCTCCGTCCTGGCGCTCGCCTACGTCATGAACCTGTCCGGGCAGGCGGCCACGATCGGCCACTTCGTGGCGGCGGCCGGCGCGGGGCTCGCCTTCCTGTCACCCGTCCTCGGCTGGTTCGGAGTGGCCGTCTCCGGTTCGGACACCTCGGCCAACGCGCTCTTCGGCGCCCTCCAGGTGACCGCGGCGAGGGAGTCCGGCCTGTCCCCGGAACTCCTTGCCGCCGCCAACAGCTCGGGCGGTGTCCTGGGCAAGATGATCTCGCCGCAGAACCTCACCATCGCCTGCGCGGCGGTCGGGCTCGCGGGCCGCGAGGGCGACCTGCTGCGCAAGGTGCTGCCGTGGAGCCTCGGACTCCTGCTGGTCATGTGCCTGATCGTCGTCGGGCAGAGCTCACCCGTCCTGGAATGGATGCTTCCGTAGACCCAACCGACGTCCGCCCCGGGTCCGCCCCGGGTCCGGCCGGGGACCGGCTGGGGACCGCGTGGGCGTGCGGGTAGTTTTGGGATCTCCGTCGAGGACTCAAGGCTCAAGGAAGGCTGGCCGTGACCGCTGATCTGTCGCAGCTCGTTAAGGCGTACGACGTACGCGGGGTGGTCCCGGACCAGTGGGACGAGACGCTGGCCGAGCTGTTCGGTGCCGCCTTCGTGCAGGTGACGGGAGCGGACGCGATCGTGACCGGTCACGACATGCGCCCCTCGTCACCGGGTCTGTCCCGGGCCTTCGCGCGCGGGGCGGCGGCGCGCGGCGTCGACGTCACCGAGATCGGGCTCTGCTCCACGGACCAGCTGTACTACGCGTCGGGGGCGTTCGGCCTCGCGGGCGCGATGTTCACGGCCTCGCACAACCCGGCCCGGTACAACGGCATCAAGATGTGCCGGGCGGGCGCGGCCCCTGTCGGCCAGGACACCGGCCTCACGAAGATCCGCGAGCTGGTCGAGTCCTGGCTCGACGCGCAACCCCCGACCTCCCAAGCCTTGACCTCGCAAGCCCCGACCCCGCAAGCCCCGACCCCGCAAGCCCCGGTCTCCGGTGCGACGCCTGGCACGATCACGCGGCGCGACACGTTGGAGGACTACGCGGCGCACCTGCGCGGCCTGGTCGACCTGACCTCGATCCGCCCCCTGAAGGTCGTGGTGGACGCGGGCAACGGCATGGGCGGACACACGGTCCCGACCGTCTTCGCCGGCCTGCCCCTGACCCTCGTTCCGATGTACTTCGAGCTGGACGGCACGTTCCCGAACCACGAGGCGAACCCGCTGGACCCGGCGAACATCGTCGACCTCCAGAAGCGCGTCCGCGAGGAGGCGGCCGACCTCGGTATCGCCTTCGACGGCGACGCCGACCGCTGCTTCGTCGTCGACGAGCGCGGCGAGCCGGTCTCCCCGTCCGCGATCACGGCCCTGGTCGCCGCCCGGGAGCTGGCCAGGAACGGCGGCAAGGGCACGGTCATCCACAACCTGATCACCTCCTGGTCGGTCCCGGAGGTCGTCCGCGAGAACGGCGGGACACCGGCACGCACCCGCGTGGGCCACTCCTTCATCAAGGCCGAGATGGCCGCCTCCGGAGCGATCTTCGGCGGCGAGCACTCCGCGCACTACTACTTCAAGGACTTCTGGAACGCGGACACCGGCATGCTCGCCGCCCTCCACGTCCTCGCGGCCCTCGGCGGCCAGGAGGGCACCCTCTCCGCCCTCGTCGCCCAGTACGACCGCTACGCCGGCTCGGGCGAGATCAACTCCACGGTCGACGACCAGACGGCCCGCCTCGCCGCGATCCGGACGGCGTACGAGGGCCGGGAGGACGTCACCCTCGACGAACTCGACGGCCTCACCGTCACCGCCGCGGACTGGTGGTTCAACGTCCGCCCCTCCAACACGGAACCGCTCCTGCGCCTGAACGCGGAGGCGCGGGACGAGGAGACGATGGCGAGGGTGCGGGACGAGGCACTGGCGATCATCAGAGCCTGAGCGACCCCCGTCACCCCACTCAGCCCGTCCGGCGTTTGAGGACGAGCGCGCAGCGCGATCACGGGGGAGAGGGGCGCAGCCCCATGCAGTGACGGGAAGGGTAGGGGCGGCGGGGGCGAAGACCCCCCGCGCTCACCCCCACGCGGCGGTACCCTGACCAGGCCACATCCCAGCACACACCCACCCCCGAACCCACCCGGAATTCACCCCGGAATTCACCCCCGAAGGGACCTGACATGCCGCTAGAAGCCGGCCTCCTGGAGATCCTCGCCTGCCCGGCCTGCCACGCCCCCCTCAAGGAGGCCTCCTCCGAACAGCAGGAGGCCGAGTTGATCTGCACGGGCAAGGACTGCGGTCTGGCCTACCCCGTCCGAGACGACATCCCGGTCCTCCTGGTGGACGAGGCCCGCCGCCCCGCGTAACCCCCGCCGTCGCCGTCACAGAGAAGCGACCTGCAGAAGCGACCTGCAGAAGCAACCCGCAGAAGCGACCCCGCCCGGCGTCCGGAGGCTGCCCACCATGTTCGACGAATCACTCCTCGACGACCCGGAGGCGCTGGCCCGCGCGGACCGGCGGGACCTGCTCCGCGGCGCAGCCGAGGCGGGCGCCCGCGTCCGCACCGCCGTCCGGCACGCCACCGAGGCCGGCATCGCCGAGCTGAAGCCCGACGGCCGCCCGCGCGCCATCCTGACCGCGGGCCCCGGCCTCGCCGCCACCTGCGTCGCCGACCTGCTCGGCTCGCTCGCCGGCGCCGCCTGCCCCGTCACCCGGCTCACCCCCCGCGGGGTGGCCCCGGCCGCGGGCGCCCTGCTCTGGGAACTCCCGGGCTGGGCGGGCCCCGTGGACCTGCTCCTGATCGCCACCCCCGACGGCAGCGAACCCGGCCTCTCGCTCCTCGTCGAGCAGGCCTACCGGCGCGGCCTCACCGTCGTCGCCGTCTGCCCGCCCCGCACCCCGCTCACGGACACGGTCGCCGGCGCCCACGGCCTGTACGTGCCGATGGCGACCGCCCCCTACGAGCCGCAGGCCCCCGCCGCCGCCTCCGCCCCGGGCTCCCTCTGGGCGCTGCTCACCCCGCTGCTCGCACTGCTCGACCGCACCGGCCTGCTGTCCGCGCCGCCCGACGCCCTGCAGAAGGTCGCCGACCGTCTCGACCAGGTGGCCGAGCGCTGCGGACCGGCCATCGCGACGTACAGCAACCCCGCCAAGACGCTCGCGTCCGAACTCGCCGAGGCGCTCCCGGTGATCTGGACCGAGGGCGATTCCGCGGGCCCCGCGGGCCGCCGTTTCGTCGCGGCCCTGGCCGAACTCGCGGGGCGTCCCGCCCTCACCGCCGAACTGCCCGAGGCACTGGCCGCGCACAGCGTCCTCCTCGCGGGCACCTTGGCGGCGGGCGCGGACCCCGACGACTTCTTCCGCGACCGCGTCGAGGAGGCGCAGGTCATCCACGCGCGCGTGGTCCTGCTGCGCGACCGCCCGGCCGGCGGACGCACCGCCGCCCCGGCCGCCCGCGAGCTGGCCCTCAGCCACGACACGGCGATCAGCGAACTCGAACCGGAGGAGGGCGGCGACCTGGAAACACTCGCCGAACTGATCGCCGTCACGGATTTCGCCGCCGTCTACCTGGCACTCGCCTCGACGGCCTGACCTTGAGCCACGCCTCCTGACCGGAGCACGCGTACCAGCGCACGTACGGAGAAGAAGACAGAGCATGGACCGCCTCGACAACACCGTCCGCCCCTACGCCTGGGGCTCCACCACGGCCATCCCGCGGCTCCTCGGCACCGAGCCGACCGGCGAACCGCAGGCGGAGATGTGGATGGGCGCCCACTCGGGCGCCCCCTCACGCACCCCCCGCGGCCCCCTCACCGAGGTGATCACCGCGGCCCCCGAGCGTGAACTGGGCACCGGGGCGGTCGCGAAATTCGGCCCGCGCCTCCCCTTCCTGCTCAAGATCCTCGCCGCGGGCGCCCCCCTCTCCCTCCAGGTGCACCCCGACCTGACGCAGGCCGAGGAGGGATACGAGGACGAGGAGCGCCGCGGCGTCCCGATCGACGCACCGCACCGCAACTACAAGGACGCCAACCACAAGCCCGAACTGATCTGCGCGCTCACGGAGTTCGACGGCCTGTGCGGCTTCCGCGCCCCGCTGGAGGCCGCCGAGCTGCTGTCGGCCCTGGAGGTCGACTCCCTCAAGCCGTACGTCGACCTGCTGCACGCGCACCCCGAAGAGGCCGCGCTCCGCGAGGTGCTGACCGCAGTACTCACCGCCGACCCCGAGCTGATGGCCACCACGGTCGCCGATGCCGCCGCGGCCTGCGCCCGGCTCGGCGGTGCCCACGCCCCGTACGCCTCGATCGCCCACCACTACCCCGGTGACCCGGGTGTCATCGCCGCGATGCTGCTCAACTACGTACAACTGCAGCCCGGCGAGGCCCTGTTCCTCGGCGCCGGTGTGCCGCACGCGTATCTGAACGGCCTCGGCGTCGAGATCATGGCCAACTCCGACAACGTGCTGCGCTGCGGACTCACCCCCAAGCACGTCGACGTCCCCGAACTCCTGCGCATCGTCCGCTTCGAGGCGGGCGACCCGGGCGTACTGCGCCCCGAGGCCTCCCCGGACGGCGAGGAGGTCTACGAGACCCCCATCGACGAGTTCCGCCTCTCCCGGTACGTCCTCCCGGCGGGCGGACCCGGCCGCGACCTCACCCGCCGCACCCCGCAGATCCTGCTGTGCACCGCGGGCTCCGTACGGACGGGCGACGTCACGCTCATTCCGGGTGGATCCGTGTTCGTACCGGCGGACGAAAAGGTGGAAGTCTCCGGAAGCGGGACGATTTTCCGGGCCACGGTCGTCGTCTGAGGGAATCACCAGGCACCACTGTGGCGGCCCGGCGCTCCGGGGCCGGTCCGGGCTGCAACAATGGCCCACCGCAAAGGGCAGGCAAAATGCGGGACGGCAGCCTGGCGGCGGCCGACCGGGGCAGCCGGGTGACAGACGAGTGCCAGTCGAGCGGCAGACGACTGGCAGACGAAGGGACATCGGGAACACATGAGCGCGTCAGGCGGCACCAAGGCGATCGTGGCGGCACTCGCCGCCAACCTCGCCATCGCGGTAGCGAAGTTCGTGGCGTTCCTCTTCAGTGGTTCGTCGTCGATGCTCGCCGAGTCCGTGCACTCGCTCGCCGACTCCGGCAACCAGGGACTGCTGCTCCTCGGCGGCAAGAAGGCCAAACGCGAGGCGACCCCGCAACACCCCTTCGGCTACGGCCGCGAGCGGTACATCTACGCCTTCCTCGTCTCGATCGTCCTCTTCTCGGTCGGCGGCATGTTCGCGATCTACGAGGGCTACGAGAAGATCAAGCACCCGCACGAGATCGAGCACTGGTACTGGCCGGTGGGCGTCCTCGTCTTCGCGATCATCGCCGAGTCCTTCTCCTTCCGGACGGCCATCAAGGAGTCCAACCAGACGCGCGGCAAGCAGTCCTGGAAGGACTTCGTACGCCACGCCAAGGCGCCCGAGCTGCCGGTCGTCCTCCTGGAGGACCTCGGCGCACTGGTCGGTCTGATCCTCGCGCTCGGCGGCGTGGGCATCGCCCTGGCCACCGGTGACGGCGTCTGGGACGGCATCGGCACCCTCTGCATCGGCATCCTGCTCATCGTCATCGCGATCGTCCTGGCCGTCGAGACCAAGTCGCTGCTCCTGGGCGAGGCCGCCGGCATCGAGGCGGTCCAGAAGATCGAGGCCGCGATCGTCGACGGCGACACGGTCACCGGCATCATCCACATGCGCACGCTCCACCTCGGTCCCGAGGAGCTGCTGGTCGCCGCCAAGATCGCCGTGCAGCACGACGACACGGCCGCCGAGGTCGCCTCCGCGATCAACGCCGCCGAGTCCCGTATCCGCGAGGCCGTCCCGATCGCCCGCGTCATCTACCTCGAACCCGACATCTACAACGCGTCCGAGGCCGTGAAGGGCGCCGACCCGGAGGCCTCGCCGGGCGGCCCGGCACCGACCGCCGCACACTGACGCCCGTACGACCCGTCGGATACATGACCGGGGCTACGGCTATAGCTACCGGATCTCGCGCAGCTCGCGGTCCGCGAGGTCGCGCACATGTTCCCGATCCCCGGCATCCTGCAACAGACCCCTGGGCGGGGCCAAAAGTTCAGAAGTCCCTTATTGTCCAGGGCTGTTACCTCTGTTCCCGACCCGCCGGACGCTCGAAATCCGCTTGAACTGTTCGCAGGCGGACTGGGGCCCACTGCGCCGATCGGTGTAGATTCGTAACCGAGCCAGACGTCGCTGCTGATGGCGGTCGGGCGGCCCCACGGGCCGGCCGAGGGAGAGAGGGCCTCCGACGGACTGCGCTGCGCAAGGCACCGGGCATTCGTGTGCCCCGTGGGCGCTCACCGTGCCCGCCGCCGCGCAGACCAGCCGAAACCGACCTCGCCCCAACCCGAGGAGCAGCTCGCATGACCACTGTCGCCAACCGACAGGACTTCAAGGTCGCCGACCTTTCCCTGGCCGACTTCGGTCGCAAGGAGATCACCCTCGCCGAGCACGAGATGCCCGGCCTGATGTCGATCCGCAAGGAGTACGCCGAGGCGCAGCCCCTCGCCGGCGCCCGGGTCACCGGCTCCCTGCACATGACCGTGCAGACCGCCGTACTCATCGAGACCCTGGCCGCCCTGGGCGCCGAGGTCCGCTGGGCCTCCTGCAACATCTTCTCCACCCAGGACCACGCGGCGGCCGCCATCGCGGTCGGCCCGAACGGCACGCCCGACAACCCCCAGGGCATCCCGGTCTTCGCCTGGAAGGGCGAGACCCTGGAGGAGTACTGGTGGTGCACGGAGCAGGCGCTGACCTGGCCGAACACCCCCACCGGCGGCCCGAACATGATCCTGGACGACGGCGGCGACGCCACGATGCTCGTCCACAACGGCGTCCAGTACGAGAAGGACGGCAAGGTCCCCTCCGCCGACACCGCCGAGAACGAAGAGCACCGGGTGGTCCTGGAGCTCCTCAACCGCACCATCTCGGGCGGCTCGCAGAAGTGGACCCAGCTCGCCTCGGAGATCCGCGGCGTGACCGAGGAGACCACCACCGGCGTCCACCGCCTGTACGAGATGCACCGCGACGGCACGCTCCTGTTCCCGGCGATCAACGTGAACGACGCCGTCACCAAGTCGAAGTTCGACAACAAGTACGGCTGCCGCCACTCCCTGATCGACGGCATCAACCGCGCCACCGACGTCCTCATCGGCGGCAAGACCGCCGTCGTCCTCGGCTACGGCGACGTGGGCAAGGGCTGCGCGGAGTCCCTGCGCGGTCAAGGCGCCCGTGTGATCGTCACCGAGATCGACCCGATCTGCGCACTGCAGGCGGCGATGGACGGCTTCCAGGTCACCACCCTCGACGAGGTCGTCGACAAGGCCGACATCTTCGTCACCACGACCGGCAACAAGGACATCATCATGGCCGCGGACATGGCCAAGATGAAGCACCAGGCGATCGTGGGCAACATCGGCCACTTCGACAACGAGATCGACATGGCCGGCCTCGCGCAGATCCCCGGCATCGTCAAGGACGAGGTCAAGCCGCAGGTCCACACCTGGAAGTTCCCCGACGGCAAGGTGCTCATCGTCCTCTCCGAGGGCCGCCTGCTGAACCTGGGCAACGCGACCGGCCACCCGTCGTTCGTGATGTCCAACTCGTTCGCGGACCAGACGCTGGCCCAGATCGAACTGTTCACCAAGCCCGAGGAGTACCCGACCGACGTCTATGTGCTGCCCAAGCACCTCGACGAGAAGGTCGCCCGCCTCCACCTGGACGCGCTCGGCGTGAAGCTCACGACGCTCCGCCCCGAGCAGGCCTCGTACATCGGTGTCGAGGTCGAGGGCCCGTACAAGTCGGACCACTACCGCTACTGAGCCCGGCGCTCACCAGACGGTTGTCAGCAGGCCCTCGCCCTCACCGGCGGGGGCCTGCCCCCTACGAGGACCCGAGCCACCATGCCCCGCGGCCGATATTCGCTCCATGACCCGCACGATCACACCCCCCTCGCCGACGAACGGTTCCACTGCGCGCCCGGCCCCTCCGGCTGGCGCTACGTATCCCAACTGACCACCCCTTCCGGCACCGGGCCCGAGGGAGCCGCACGGCAAGGCACCCCCGCCGGTTCCGTCGACCTCGCCCTCGACGACCGCGGCCGCCCCATCCGTCTCGAACTCCACGCGTCGGGCTGGCAGGTCCGCGCCGCCGCCCTCGACGGTGTCACCTGGGTCCGTACCGACCCCACGGGAGATCACGCCACCGAAGGCAATGTCCGCGCCCACGCCTTCACCGGCTCGTCCCCCGCCTTCCTCGTCGCCACCGCACGTCTGCTGCGCCTCACCCCCGATGCCTCCGCCACGCGTGTACGCCTCGTCGCCTTCACGGACCCGGTCCTCGCCCCGCGCACCCTCGACCAGTCCTGGGCCCTGATCACGAGAGAAGCACACGCCACTGACAACGGCCCCCTGACCGTGGAGGAATACCAGGTCACCGCCCTGGACACCGGTGAGCAGCACACCGTGCACCTCTCCGGCGACGTGGTGCTCTCGGCGCCCGGCATCGAACTCGAAGACCTCGAAACACCGCCGTCGGTCTTCGCCTGACACCGGTGCCGAGCGAGCCCGCCCATCAGGCGGGAGGGGCGAACCCGGTCGCGGGGCGGTCCGCGTCGGCCTCCTGCGTCACCGGCTGAGCCCAGGCGTTCGCCGGGGCCGCTGCGGGCGCCGGGGGAGGGGCAGCGAGAGAGGCGGCGGCCGGGCGGACAGCGTCCTGCACAGGACACTGCGCCGGACCCCCCACCGTGCCCTGCATCGGGTTCCCGACCGGCCCCTGGGGCTGACTTGCGCCGTATCCCGGGCCCTGTGGGGTGCCGTAGGGCACCCCATGGGCTGTGCCGTACGGCATGTTCGGCGCGCCCCAGCCCGGTACGCCAGCCACCTGCCCGGCCGGGCCGCCGACGAAGCCGCCACCAGCGAAGCCGCCACCGGCAGCCCCACCAGCGGTGCCGCCGCCGAACGCCCGCCGTGCCTCCCGCGCCTGGCGCTCCTGCATCACGGCCGCCAGGAACGCCGCCGGTGGAACACCGTGCGGCGCCGGAGTCCCGGTGCGCTCGGCCACATCGTTTGCGAGCCGCTCCGCCATCGCCCACCCGACCTGCGGGTCCAGCTGCTGCATCCGCGTCAGGTACTGCCGGACTGCCAGCCACAGCCCGTCCGGAACCCCGGACAGATCAAGTCCGGAGAACCGCCCCGACAGCCATGGCGGCGGAGGAGGGACGAAGGACGTACGCCCGGTGGGAATCCGTTCCCGTACGACGAGGGTTCCGGCGAACACGTCCCCGAGCCGCCGCCCCCGCGCCGACACGAGCGACGCGATGCACGCCACGACCCCGAACGTCATCAGGATCTCGACCACTCCGACCGCCCCACGCACCAGCGCGTGCCGGAACCGGATGGGCCCGCCGTCGTCCCGCACCACGCGCAGCCCGCACGCCATCTTCCCCAGAGAGCGCCCATGACTGAGCGTCTCCACGGCGATCGGCCCGCCCACCAGCAGAAGAAGGAACGCGGCGATCGCCGCGGCCATCTGCGCCGCCTCGTCGAGCGCGGCCGTGGACAGGGCCAGGACGATCATCACGACCACATAGGCGGTCACCGCCACCACCAGGTCGAGCACCACGGCCAGTACCCGGCTCGGCAGCTTCGCGGGGCGCAGCTCCAGCGCCACCGCCTCGCCCGTCACAAGCTCACTCACGCCCGCCGTCCTTCCCCGAACTGCCCTGAGAACAGCCAGTCTGCCAAGCTGAGGCACATCGCGCCGCAGTGCGACAAGCTGACCACACGACGAGCACAAGACGAGCAGCCGAGGAGCAGCCAACCCGATGGACCTCGATGTCTTCGTGTCCGCCCACCGGGCGGAGTGGGACCGGCTCGACGCACTCCTGCGACGCCGGCGCCGTCTCACCGGAGCGGAGGCCGACGAACTCGTCGCCCTCTACCAGCGCACGGCGACCCATCTCTCCCTGATCCAGTCCAGCGCCCCGGACCCCCAGCTCACCGGCCGCCTCAGCCAACTGGTCGCCCGCGCGCGCAGTGCCGTGACAGGCACCCGCCGAGCCTCCTGGCGAGACGTCACCCGCTTCCTCACCCAGGGCTTCCCGGCGGCGGTGTACAGGGCACGCCACTGGTGGGTCCCGACGGCGCTCCTGTCCACCGCGCTGGCGGTCGTCCTGGGCTGGTGGATCGGCACCCACCCCGAGGTCCAGTCCTCGATCGCGGCCCCCGCCGAACTACGGGAGCTCACCCGCCCCGGCGGCCAGTACGAGACGTACTACTCAAGCCATCCAGCGGCGTCCTTCGCCGCCCAGGTATGGACGAACAACGCCCAGGCAGCCGCGATGTGCCTGGTACTCGGCGCCTTCCTGTGCCTGCCGGTCGTCTGGATCCTCTTCCAAAACATGCTCAACGTGGGCGTCGGCATCGGCCTGATGTCCTCCGCGGGCCGCCTCGACACCTTCCTCGGCCTGATACTCCCGCACGGCCTCCTGGAACTGACCGCCGTCTTCGTGGCGGCCGGCACCGGACTGCGCCTCGGCTGGACCGTCATCGACCCGGGCCCGCGCACGCGTCGTGCGGCCCTCGCCGAGGAGGGCCGTGCCGCCCTGGGCATGGCGATAGGCCTTGCCCTGGTCCTCTTCGTCTCCGGCGCCATCGAAGGCTTCGTCACCCCCTCCGGCCTCCCGACCTGGGCCCGCATCGGCATAGGCATAGCCGCCGAACTGCTCTTCCTCGCTTACGTCTACGTCCTGGGCGGGCGAGCCGTGCGGGCCGGCGAGACGGGTGACGTCGAGGAAGCCGAGCGCAGCGCCTCGGTACCGACCGCGGCCTGATGTGCAGGCACACCGATCAGGCTGCTAGTCTCCTCTTCGCCCCACAAAAACCGTTGACACGGGACGTGTGGGGAGGTAGATTCGAACAGTTGCCTAGAGCTGGACAAGCTCGGCGGTGGCAGTTAGCATCTGTCAGCTCCCTGGAATTCAATTTCGGTGGAGCACCTCCCGATAATTCGGAAATTGAGCGGCCGGTCAGGCCGGTCGAAAACTTCTGATAAAGTCGGACTCGCCGAAAGAGAGCCGCAAGGCAATCAAATGGGCAAAGGCGTCCCAACTGGCCACTGGAAATGAATTCCGACCGGAAACGGAACGGAAAACGGATCTGGTAAGGTTGGAAACACGAAGGGAAGCGCCCGGAGGAAAGCCCGAGAGGGTGAGTACAAAGGAAGCGTCCGTTCCTTGAGAACTCAACAGCGTGCCAAAAATCAACGCCAG